>JBKHWB010000057.1:0-13876 GCA_046566745.1 Gammaproteobacteria bacterium | reverse complement strand
CACAGCACGATGTCGACACGCTCACCCGCCAGCTCACCCGACACAGCCTGCACGCGTGCGCCACGCATGCCGATACAGGCACCTTGCGGGTCGATACGCTGGTCGTTGGTCTTGACGGCAATCTTGGCGCGCACACCGGGGTCACGGGCGGCGCCGCGGATCTCGATGATCTCTTCGCCGATTTCCGGCACTTCAATGCGGAATAGCTCGATGATCATTTCAGGACGAGTACGCGACACCAGCAACTGCGAGCCACGACCTTCGGCATTCACGTCAAACAGGACGGCACGGACGCGCTCGCCGATGCGGAACGTTTCACGCGGAATCATTTCCTCACGCGCCAGATAAGCCTCGGCGTTGCCGCCAAGATCCAGCACCAGACCATCACGCGTGGTCTTCTTGACCACGCCGGACAGGATTTCACCAATGCGGTGACGATAGGCATCGACGACCAGGGCTCGCTCAGCCTCGCGCACTTTCTGCACGATAACCTGCTTGGCCGTCTGGGCCGCGATGCGACCGAACTCGATGGAAGCGACCTGCTCTTCGCGCACGTCACCCAGCTTCATGCCTTCGCCTTCCACATCGCTGATGGCGAGCTGCATGGCGGGAATTTCATGATCTTCGTCAGCCACCACCGTCCAGCGACGGAAGGTGTCATAGTCACCGGTCTTGCGATCGATGGCGACACGCAGGTCAATTTCATCAGTGTTGTAGTTTTTCTTGGTAGCCGCGACCAGCGCCTGCTCGAGCGCCTGGAAAATGACTTCCCGGGAAACACCCTTCTCGTTACTGACCGAGTCAACTACCAGCAGAATTTCTTTGCTCATGGTTCGTTCCTTGCGGACCTCGCCTTCAATCGGAAAGACAATCAAAAATTCGGTACGACATTACCCTTGTCGATCATGGCGAACGGAATGGTTACCGTAGCGCCGTCGCACAACAGAAGCACTGCATCATCAGTGATCTGCTGTACCACCCCCTTGTACTTGCGACGGCCGCTCAGCGGACTGGCCAGACGCACCGCCACCTCACTACCGACAAACCGGCCATACTGCGCCAGCGTAAACAGCGGACGGTCCCAGCCCGGCGACGACACCTCGAGGGTGTATTCGCCCGCGACAGGATCTTCCACATCCAGCACACCACTGACCTGATGACTGACCTGGGCGCAACCCTCGACCGAGACACCATCAGGCCCGTCGATAAACAGACGCAGCACGGAATGCCTGCCCTGCTGGAAGAACTCGATTCCCCACAATTCGAAACCCACAGCACTGACGGCGGGCGCCAGCATTTCTGTCATGGCCTCGACCTTTTTCGACACCGCCATACTGCTGTCTCTCGAATGAGGTGCGACTCGCCTGAATCGCTGAAAACAAAAACCCTGAAAACAAAAAGTGGGCACATGGCCCACTCTTCTGACCCGATCAGCGTCGGGTCCCGCGGACCTGTAAAAAAGCCCACACAAGGTGGGCTTATTCACGAAGCTGCTCGTCGACAGCTTCCAAGTCCAAAGTGGTAGCGGGGGCTGGATTTGAACCAACGACCTTCGGGTTATGAGCCCGACGAGCTACCAGGCTGCTCCACCCCGCATCAGAGGACGGCGACTATAGGGCCGATGACAGTTGATGTCAAAGGATATTTGTCGCCTTTTTCCGTTACCGCCCCTGGCAGGCCGACAACGGTCAAAACATGGTGCGGAAGGGGGGACTTGAACCCCCATGCCGTTAGGCACAACCACCTCAAGGTTGCGTGTATACCAATTTCACCACTTCCGCAAAACTATGACCCCGAGGGATCTGCGCCTGATACTACTGGGCAGGCGCCACCGGCACATCACCCGCCGGCTTGACGCCTGCCGGTGCCGCCGGCACATCGCCGGTGGACTTGCTCTCTGCCGCCGCCGGCACGTCCGGCAGTACGCCAAACGACTCGGCGTTCTTGCGGGCATAAATCGCCAACGTCAGGCTGGTCACGAAAAACACTGCCGCCAGCACGGCCGTCACCTTGGTCAACGCACTAGTGGCGCCCGCCGCACCGAATACCGTCTGCGAAGCACCTGCACCAAAGGACGCCCCCATTTCCGCGCCCTTGCCCTGCTGCAACAGGATGAAGCCCGTCATGGCGATGGCAACCAGCACGTGTAACACCAGAATCAGGGTTTCCATTGCTTCCGTCTCACTGCGCTTCCCGGGCTGCCCGGGCAATCGCGACAAACTCACCGGCATCCAGGGACGCCCCACCCACCAAGGCACCATCAATGTCTGCCATTGCAAACAGCGCTGATGCATTGGCGGCCTTGACACTGCCACCGTATAGGATGCGCAGGGCCGAGGCCACCACCACATCTTCACGCGCCACCCGAGCACGCAACAGCGCGTGAACATCCTGCGCTTGCTCCGGCGTTGCCGTCCGGCCCGTACCAATGGCCCAGACCGGCTCATACGCTACTACCGCCTGCGCCAATGCCTTGACACCTGCGCGTTGCAACACCGCTTCCAGCTGCCGCTGCACGACAGCGGCTGTGGCGCCGGACTCGCGCTCGGACAGCGTTTCGCCAACGCAGAGCACCGGCTCAAGCCCTGCTTCCTGCGCCTTTACAAACTTTTCCGCGACCAGCTCATCGGATTCGGGACCGTAGGTGCGTCGCTCGGAATGCCCCACGATCACGGCCTTGCAACCGCAATCCACCAGCATCCCGGCAGCAATCTCGCCAGTGCGGGCACCCTCGTTGGCACAGGACACGTCCTGTGCCGCAAGACCTATGCCGGATCCCCGCAAAAGCCCGGCCACCTGCAGCAGATAGACGGACGGCGGTGCGACCCACATGTCTACCCCGGCCCACTCCGCTTCATGCAGTTGCAGCGCCTGCAGCAATGCAGCATTGCTTTCCTGCCGCCCCTGCATCTTCCAGTTGCCGGCCACCAGCTTGCGACGCATCGCCCGAGCTCCTTTCCACGAACCCGCCCATGCCGGCGCGAGAGGGCCGCAATCTTATGGAACCCGGACGGAAATGTCTATCCGTGCAAGGTGCCGATTGCGGCATTTTTTCACCATCCCGCTCAGGCCAGGGCGGCCGTCACCTCCGAAGCCAGCTCCTGTGCCAGTCCTTCGACCAGCGAACCGTCAGCCCCCTCCACCATGACCCGGATCAGCGGTTCGGTGCCGGATGCCCGCAGCAGCACCCGCCCGCGATCCGCCAGCCTGGCTTCAGCCGCCTTCACGGCTTCCTGGATACGGGGGTGTGCCATCGGGTCGGAACGCTGTACCACCCGGACATTGACCAGGCGCTGCGGAAATTTTTGCATGCCCCGCCGCAACTCATGCAGCGGCGTGCCCGTGCGAACCATGGCAGTGAGCACCTGCAGCGCCGCGATGATGGCGTCTCCGGTCGTGGTCTTGTCGAGGCAGACGATGTGACCGGAGGACTCCCCCCCCAGCGTCCAGCCGCGCGCCTCAAGCTCAGCCATGACATAGCGGTCACCCACCTTGGCCCGCACGAACTCCAGACCAAGCTCGCGCACGGCGATCTCCATGCCGAGATTGCTCATCAGCGTGCCCACCACGCCTTTGACGCCATTGCCGTTGGCCATGCGCTCGCGGGCAATGATCACGATCAGTTCGTCACCATCCACCACGTCGCCGGACCGGTCGACCATCAGCAGCCGGTCACTGTCGCCGTCGAAGGCAATACCGAGGTCGGCGCCGTGCTCCACGACCGCCTGCTGAAGTGCCTCGGGATGGGTGGAGCCGCAATCACGATTGATGTTGAGACCATCCGGCGCACAGGCCAGCCGGATCACCTCGGCACCCAGCTCAGTGAACACCGAAGGACCCACCTGGTAAGCCGCACCATTGGCACAGTCCAGCACGATCTTCAGACCACGCAGACTGAGGTGAAAGGGAAAACTGGACTTGCAGAACTCGATGTAGCGACCCCGTGCATCGTCCTGGCGCATCGCCTTGCCCAAGGCGTCCGGCGCCGTAATCGCCATCGGACGATCCAGCCATTCCTCGATCGCCTCCTCCACTTCATCCTGCAGCTTCATCCCGTTGGGACCGAAAAACTTGATGCCGTTGTCGTAATAGGGATTGTGAGAGGCGGAGATCACGATGCCGGCATCGGCATGGAACGCCCGGGTCAGGTAGGCAATCGCCGGTGTCGGCATGGGGCCGAGCAGGCGCACGCTGACGCCCGCGGCCGACAACCCCGCCTCCAGCGCCGACTCCAGCAGGTAGCCCGACAAACGGGTGTCCTTGCCCATCACCACCCAGGACTGCCCGTTGCGGGCCAGCGCCTTGCCGGCCGCCCAACCCAGCTTGAGGGCAAACTCCGGCGTGATCGGCGCCTCGCCCACCTTGCCTCGTACGCCGTCGGTCCCGAAATACTTTCTTCCCACGCCTAGTTCTCCTGGCCGCCTGACTGCAGCACTGCTGTGGCGACCGCAAGCGCGTCCGCCGTTGCCTTGACATCATGAACGCGCACGATGGCCGCACCGTTCATCACCGAAATCACTGCCGCAGCAATCCCCGCATGCAGCCGCTGGTCCACCGGTGCCCCGCCGAGCAACTGGCCCAGCATGGACTTGCGCGACATGCCCACCAGCAAGGGGCCATGCCGCCGAAAATGCGCCAGACGCCGCAACAGTGCCACGTTATGCGGCAGCGACTTGCCGAACCCGAAGCCAGGGTCAATGACGCGCCGCGAGGCATCAATACCGGCGGCTTCGCAGGCGGCGATACGCCAGCCAAAAAAAGCGTCCAGTTCTGCCACGATATCGTCATAGTGCGGCCGCTGCTGCATGGTACCGGGCTCGCCCTGCATGTGCATCAAGCAGACAGGCAGACCCGTGGCGGCGGCCGCCTCCATCGCGCCAGGCCGTTGCAGCGCCCGCACATCATTGATGAAGCCCGCCCCCAAGGCGGCGGCGCCGGTCATGACCTCGGGCGTCGACGTATCAATGGAAATGATGACATCCAGCTCTTGCGCCACGGCCTCGACCACGGGCAGCATGCGGTCCAGCTCTTCCTGGACGGACACGGCGGCGGCACCGGGCCGGGTGCTTTCGGCACCGATATCGATCATGCGGGCACCTTCGGCACACAGTCGCTCCGCCTGGCGCAGGGCCGCCTCCAGCGTCACGAACCGGCCGCCATCCGAAAACGAATCAGGGGTGACATTCAGGATACCCATGATGACAGGGGCATCCAGTACCAGGCGGCGGGCGCCGCACTGCAGGACTGGGCTCATCGCCAGCTACTCTATCGGAACAGGTAAACAACAAGGGCCGCGTATGCGGCCCCTTCGGCTAACGGTCTGCTCTCAGTGCAGGCCGGCAGCGCCGCCCAGCGGACCACTGCCAGGCTTCACGGACTTTTCGGCGGCCACATCAACCGTCTCCACAGGCGAACCGCCCCCGCCTGCTGCCCCCGAACCACTGCCCCATCCTGCCGGGGGTTCGGGCCGTCGCCCCTCCATGATTGCGTTGATCTGCTCGACGTCGATGGTTTCGTACTGCATGAGTGCCTCGGCCATCAGGTCGAGCTTGTCGCGGTTATCCACCAGTATCTGCCTGGCCCTGCCGTAGCAGCGGTCAATGATGGCGCGAACCTCGTTGTCGATGTCCATGGCCGTCTGCTCGGACACGCTCTTGTGCTGGGTCACGGAGCGGCCGAGAAACACTTCGCCCTCGTCCTCTTCGTACATGAGCGGCCCCATTTTCTCGGACAGCCCCCACTTCGTGACCATGTTGCGCGCCATTTCGGTGGCACGCTGGATATCGTTGCTGGCACCAGTGGTGACCCCGTCGAAGCCCAGGGTGAGCTCTTCGGCAATGCGGCCGCCGAACATCGAGCAAATCCGCGATTCGATGCCACGCTTGGACCAGCTGTAACGATCCTCTTCCGGGAGGAACATCGTCACGCCCAACGCCCTGCCTCGCGGGATGATGGAGACCTTGTAGACAGGATCATGCTCCGGCACCAGACGGCCGACGATGGCATGCCCTGCTTCGTGGTAGGCCGTATTCAGTTTCTCGGACTCGGACATGACCATGGACTTGCGCTCGGCGCCCATCATGATCTTGTCCTTTGCCAGCTCGAACTCGTTCATCTCGACCAGTTTCTTGTTGGAACGCGCTGCGAACAGGGCGGCCTCGTTAACAAGGTTGGCCAGGTCGGCGCCGGAGAAACCCGGGGTGCCACGGGCAATACGGCCGGCATCCACGTCGTCACCCAGCGGCACCTTGCGCATGTGTACCTTGAGAATCTGCTCACGGCCGCGAATGTCGGGCAGCCCGACCACCACCTGGCGATCGAAGCGGCCTGGACGCAACAGCGCCTTGTCGAGCACGTCCGGACGGTTGGTAGCGGCGATGACAATGATGCCGTCGTTGGTCTCGAAACCGTCCATTTCCACCAACAGCTGGTTCAGCGTCTGTTCGCGCTCGTCGTGCCCCCCACCGAGACCGGCACCGCGGTGACGACCGACCGCATCGATTTCGTCGATGAAGATGATGCAGGGAGCCTGCTTCTTGGCCTGTTCAAACATGTCGCGCACGCGGGAGGCACCGACACCGACGAACATCTCCACGAAGTCCGACCCGGAGATGGAGAAGAATGGCACCTTGGCCTCGCCGGCAATCGACTTGGCGAGCAGGGTCTTGCCGGTACCCGGCGGGCCGACCATGAGGATACCACGCGGAATCTTGCCACCCAGCTTCTGGAACTTGCCCGGGTCGCGGAGGAACTCGACCACTTCCTCGACGTCCTGCTTGGCCTCGTCACAGCCGGCCACGTCGGCAAACGTGGTCTTGATCTGGTCTTCGGACAACAGACGAGCTTTGGATTTGCCGAAAGTCATGGGGCCGCCGCGCCCGCCGGCACCACCGCCACCGCCTTGCATCTGGCGCATGAAAAACATGAACAGGGCGACAATCAGGATGACCGGGAAGCTGGCCACCAGCAACTGCATCCACACGGACTGCTGCTCGGGCGCCGCGCCCTCAACGACAACCTTCTTGTCCAGCAGGGACGGCATCAGGTCGTTGTCCTGCACCGGCGGACGAACAGTCTGGAACTTGTCGCCGTTCAGCCGCTCACCGACGATGTTGAGACCATCGATCTTGACCTTCTTGATGTCACCGTTCTCGACAGCCGCCACGAACTCGGAGTAGTTGAGCGACTTGGTGGCCTGCTGCTGGTTGAAGTTGCTGAAGACAAACACCAGCACTCCGGCAATCACCAGCCACAGGATCAGATTCTTCAGCATGTCGTTCAAAGGGAGCCCCCGGGGAGTCACAATCATTCAGGCCTTGCGGCCGCATACGGTCACATTATAGGCCGACCGTTCGCCTGACAACTCTGCATTCGCTGGCCGGATCAGCCCTTGAAGCCTTCGCCTACCAGGTAGACCTCCGGGGAGCGGGGCCGCGAGGCCTGCGGCTTTCGGGATCTGAGCAGCTTGAAGTGCTCCTGCACCTGGCGGCGATAGGCCTCGTAACCTTCGCCCTGAAACACTTTCACGACAAAGGCGCCACCCGGCTTGAGCACGCGCACGGCCATGTCCAGCGCCAGCTCGCACAGGTAGATGGCTCGCGGCTGGTCAGCACTCGTTCCTGACATATTGGGGGCCATGTCGGAGATTACAAGGTCGACCGGGGCATCGCCGATGGCCGCCAGAATCTGCTCGAACACCTCCTCCTCACGAAAGTCGCCCTGGATGAAGGTCACCCCGGGCAAGGCATCCATCTCCAGGATGTCCGAGGCGATGACACGACCCTCATCGCCCACCAGCCGGGCGACCACCTGGGACCAGCTGCCCGGTGCCGACCCGAGATCGACCACGGTCATGCCGGGGCGGATCAGACGGTCTTTCTCGTTGATTTCCAATAACTTGTAGACGGCCCGCGAACGATATCCCTCTTTCTGGGCTCGCTGGACATAGGGATCGTCCCAATGCTCGCGCAGCCAGGTCTTGCTGGACTTGCTGAGCTTGGTGTTCTGAAACTTTTCGGCCATGGCGGGATAAGGTGAGCCCGGAGCGCTTTAACGGTAGAATGGACGCCCTTTTTACCAGAATTCGCAGGTTGCTGCCGCCATGCCCCTCTCGATTGCCGAAAAGAAACGCTTCCGCCGCATCGGTCACGAGCTCTCGCCCGTGATCCTGACCGGTGGCAGCGGCATCACCGAAGGGGTGCTGGCCGAAACCGACCGCGCCCTGGAAGACCATGAACTGATCAAGGTGCGCGTCAACGGCGAGGACCGCGAGGAACGCTCCGCTGCCATCCAGCTGATCGCCGCCCAGACCAAGTCCCAGATCGTGCAGATCATCGGCAAGATCGTGCTGCTCTACCGGCCGGCCCGCAAGCCCAGCCCGAAGCTGTCCAACCTGCTGCGCTTCAGCCACCTCAAGGACTGAGCGGGCACCTCGCCCCGACATGAAAAAAGCCGGCATGTTTGCCGGCTTTTTTCATGGGCGCCTGACGGGTCAGCCGTGACGGACGTCCGCGATCTCGTACTCAACCGCACCGGCAGGCGTCTGGATCAGGACTGTATCGCCCTCTTCCTTGCCGATCAGACCGCGGGCAATCGGGGAATTCACCGAGATCTTGTTGGCCTTGATGTCGGCTTCGTCATCCCCGACGATCTGGTAGGTCTTCATCTCGTCGGTATCGCAGTTCACGATATCCACCGTGACACCAAAGATGACCTTGCCGGTCTTTGGAATGGACGACACATCGATCACCTGGGCACTCGACAACTTGCCTTCGATGTCCTGAATACGCCCTTCGACAAACCCCTGCTGCTCACGCGCGGCGTGATACTCGGCATTTTCCTTGAGGTCGCCGTGCGCGCGCGCTTCGGCGATGGCAGCGGAAATGCGCGGACGCTCCACTGACTTCAAGTGTTGAAGTTCCGCCTGCAGGGCGTCATGCCCCTGCTTCGTCATCGGAAAGCGTTGCATGTCAGACGATCTCCTTGTGCAGGTCCTGCAGGCGACGCACGGTGGCGGTCGGCTCGGCACGCAGGGCCTGGCACACGGCCTCGGCACCGCTGATGGTGGTGGTGTAGTAAACCTTTCCCTGCAGGGCGCTGCGGCGGATGCTGAACGAATCCTGCTGAGCCTGCTTGCCTTCGGTGGTATTGATCACCAACTGGATTTCGCCGTTCTTCAGCATGTCGACCACATGCGGGCGGCCTTCCGTCACCTTGTTGATGCGCTGGCAGGCAATGCCGGCCGATTCCAGCTCGCGCTGCGTGCCCGACGTGGCCACCAACTCGAAACCCAGGGCCGTCAAGTCATGGCCGATCTTGACCAGGTGACTCTTGTCCGTGTCGCGCACGGAAATGAAGGCGCGACCACCGGTAGGCAACCGCTCGTTCGAGCCGAGCACCGCCTTGTGGAAGGCCTCGCCGAACGTGGCACCCACGCCCATTACTTCACCAGTGGACTTCATTTCCGGACTGAGTATTGGGTCCACCCCCGGGAACTTGGCGAAGGGAAACACGGCTTCCTTCACGCTGAAGTAGGGCGGAATTATTTCCTTGGTGAACTGCTGTTCGGCCAGGCTCTTGCCGGCCATGCAGCGCGCCGCCACCTTGGCCAGCGACGACCCGATGCACTTGGACACGAAGGGCACGGTACGCGACGCACGCGGGTTCACTTCCAGCACGTAAACGTCTTCACCCTTGACGGCAAACTGCACGTTCATGAGGCCAACCACGCCGAGCTCACGCGCCATGGCCACGGTCTGCTCGCGCATTACGTTCTGGATGGACTCGGGCAGGTTATAGGGCGGCAGCGAGCAGGCAGAGTCACCGGAGTGGATACCGGCCTGTTCGATGTGCTGCATGATGGCGCCGATCACGACATCCTTGCCGTCGGACACTGCATCAACGTCGACTTCGATGGCGTCATCAAGGAAGCGGTCGAGCAGCACCGGCGAATCGTTGGAGACCTGCACGGCGGTACGCATGTAGTGGCGCAGTTCGTCTTCATTGAAGACGATTTCCATGGCACGGCCACCCAGCACGTAGGACGGGCGCACGACCAGCGGATAACCGATCTCGGCGGCGAGGCGCACGCCCTCTTCAGGATTGCGTGCGGTGCGATTTGGCGGCTGGCGCAGATTGAGGCGCTCGACCATCTGCTGGAAGCGCTCGCGGTCTTCGGCTCTATCAATCGCATCCGGCGAGGTGCCGATGATGGGTACGCCAGCGGCTTCCAGCGCACGCGCCAGCTTCAGCGGGGTCTGGCCACCGTACTGCACGATCACGCCCACCGGCTTCTCCAGCGCCGCGATTTCAAGCACGTCTTCCAGCGTCACCGGCTCGAAGAACAGGCGATCGGAGGTGTCGTAGTCGGTGGACACGGTTTCCGGGTTGCAGTTGACCATGATGGTTTCGTAGCCGTCTTCGCGCATGGCGAGGGCGGCGTGCACGCAGCAGTAGTCGAACTCGATGCCCTGGCCGATACGGTTGGGGCCGCCACCCAGCACCATGATCTTCTGGCGATCACTGGGGTTGGCTTCGCACTCTTCTTCATACGTCGAGTACATGTAGGCGGTGCTGGTCGCGAATTCGGCGGCGCAGGTGTCGACGCGCTTGTACACCGGCTTCACGCCCAGCTCCCAGCGCTTCTTGCGGATTTCCTTTTCGGACACCCCGATCAGCACAGCCAGACGGGCATCGGAGAAGCCCTTGCGCTTGAGGCGCCAGAAGGTATCGCGATCCAGGCTGCCGAAACCGAGCTGCTTGACCTGCTCTTCGGCCTTGATGATGTCCTCGATCTGCACCAGGAACCAGGGGTCGATACCGGAGAGGCGATAGATCTCGTCGACACTCATGCCGAAACGGAAGGCATCGCCCACGTACCAGACACGATCCGGGCCCGGATTGGACAGTTCCTTGCGGATTTTGGCTTCGACCTCTTCCTGGCCCGGCTGGATCTTCGGCGTAAAGCCGTCGACACCGACTTCCAGGCCACGCAAGGCCTTCTGCACGGACTCCTGGAACGTGCGACCAATCGCCATAACCTCACCCACCGACTTCATCTGCGTGGTGAGCGTGGCGGCGGCCTGCGGGAACTTTTCGAAGTTGAAGCGAGGGATCTTGGTCACGACATAGTCGATGGCCGGCTCGAACGAGGCCGGGGTCTTGCCACCGGTGATGTCGTTCATCAGCTCGTCGAGCGTGTAGCCGACAGCGAGCTTGGCGGCGACCTTGGCAATCGGGAAACCGGTGGCCTTGGAAGCCAGCGCAGAGGAACGCGACACACGCGGATTCATTTCGATCACGACCATGCGGCCGTCCTTCGGATTCACACCGAACTGGACGTTGGAGCCGCCGGTTTCGACGCCGATCTCGCGCAGCACGGCGCAAGAGGCGTTACGCATGATCTGGTACTCCTTGTCCGTGAGCGTCTGTGCCGGTGCGACGGTGATGGAGTCGCCGGTGTGCACGCCCATGGCGTCGAAATTCTCGATGGAGCAGACGATGATGCAGTTGTCGTTGCGGTCACGCACGACTTCCATCTCGTACTCTTTCCAGCCAATCAGGGATTCATCGATGAGCAGCTCGCGGGTTGGCGAAAGATCGAGGCCACGCTCGCAGATTTCCACGAATTCTTCACGGTTGTAGGCAATGCCGCCGCCACTGCCGCCCATGGTGAAGGACGGACGAATGATGGCCGGGAAGCCGGTCTTTTCCAGCACGGCAAAGGCTTCTTCCATGCTGTGGGCGATGCCGGCACGCGGGCACTCGAGGCCGATGCGGCGCATGGCCTGGTCGAAGAGCTTGCGGTCTTCGGCCATGCGGATGGCTTCCTTCGAAGCGCCGATCAGCTCGCAGCCGAATTTTTCCAGCACACCGTGCTTGTCGAGATCGAGCGCACAGTTCAGCGCGGTCTGGCCGCCCATGGTGGGCAGCACGGCATCGGGCCGTTCCTTCTCGATGATGCGGGCGACAGTCTGCCAGGTGATGGGCTCGATGTAGGTCGAGTCCGCCATCACCGGATCGGTCATGATGGTGGCCGGATTGGAGTTCACCAGAATGACGCGGTAACCCTCTTCGCGCAGGGCCTTGCACGCCTGTGCGCCGGAATAGTCGAACTCGCAGGCCTGGCCAATGACGATGGGGCCGGCGCCGATAATCAGGATGCTTTTGATATCAGTACGTTTTGGCATGTCTTACTTCTTCCGGGCCTGCATCAATTCAATGAAGTGGTCGAACAGCGGGGAGGCATCGTGCGGACCCGGACTGGCTTCAGGGTGACCCTGGAAGCTGAAGGCCGGCTTGTCGGTACGATGGATGCCCTGGTTGGTGCCGTCGAACAGGGAGCGGTGCGTCACGCGCAGGGTGGCCGGCAGTGTCTTTTCATCAACCGCGAAACCATGGTTCTGCGAGGTGATCATGACGGTGCCGGTCTCGACGTTCTGCACCGGGTGGTTGGCGCCGTGGTGGCCGTGCCCCATCTTCAGGGTCTGGGCACCGGAGGCCAGCGCCAGCAACTGGTGACCCAGGCAGATGCCGAATACCGGAATGTCGGTCTTCAGGAACTCGCCGATGGCCGTAATGGCGTAGTCGCAGGGCGCGGGATCACCGGGGCCGTTGGACAGGAAAATGCCGTCCGGATTCATGGCCAGCACGGTGGCGGCATCGGTCTGGGCCGGCACGACGGTGACGTCGCAGCCGCGATCGACCAGCATGCGCAGAATGTTGGTCTTCACGCCGAAGTCATAGGCCACCACCTTGAACGCTGCCGGCGCGGTCGGGGTGACGTGCCCCTGACCCAGCACCCAGCTGCCTTCGGTCCACTGGTAGGGCGCCTTGGCAGAAACGACCTTGGCCAGGTCCATGCCTTTCAGGCCGGGAAAAGCCCGGGCGGCTTCCAGCGCCTTGGCCTCGTCCACGCCGTCGCCGGCGATGATGGCGCCATTCTGGGCACCCTTTTCGCGCAGGATGCGGGTGAGGCGGCGGGTATCGATGTCGGCAATGCCGATGACATTGCGGCGCTTGAGGTAATCGGACAGCGATTCCTGCGAGCGGAAATTGCTCGGGATCATGCTGAGGTCGCGAATGATCAGGCCGGCCGCCCAGATGTCACGGGCTTCCTCGTCTTCGGCATTCATGCCGACGTTACCAATATGGGGATAGGTCAGGGTGACGACCTGGCGGCAGTAGGACGGGTCGGTCAGGATTTCCTGGTAGCCGGTCATGGCCGTATTGAAGACGACTTCACCGCTGGTGATGCCGTCGGCACCGATGGAAACCCCCCGGAAGACGCTGCCGTCTTGCAGGACGAGAATGGCGGGCTTGCTCAAAACCTACCTCCAGAGAAGGAATGCTGACGAAAATTGCCTGTAAAAAAGCGAGAAAGAGGAACTCCTTCTCGCTTTTTTCTGAATTTGAGGGTGCTGAAGCCCATACCCCTCCGGGGACGGTTCGGTACGGCAGGCACAAGTTGAGGCAGAATTGTACGGAAAAAGCCCTTTTCTGTCCAACCGACCACCTGCAGCCAATCCGGCCGGCCGGTCATCCCACCGTACACACTGGGCCAGCAACCGGCCGGCGGGGAAACCTTGAGACGGAAAGGCCTCCTGTGATGCCATTCGGGGCACAACAACAAGGCGCCCGGCACGGGCGAGAACACAAGGGAAGCCGCATGGAACAGTTCCAGATTGACGCCCTGCGTCAACTCCTCGACAACCGGGGCCGGCGCCTCCGCTTCCCCGATCCGCTGGAAGGCGAATTCCAGGAAGACTACAACCAGCGCTACCATGGCCACATGATCATTTCCGGCCTGCTGGGCGTGCTGGCCATCCTCTCCTGCGGCGTCATCGACCCGTTCTGGATGCCGGACCAGGCCAAGGAG
>JBKHWB010000056.1:0-14079 GCA_046566745.1 Gammaproteobacteria bacterium | reverse complement strand
GCAGGAATTCCGGCGTGATGGTGAGCAACACGGCGCCGAGGATGACACCGGCAATATTGCCCATGCCGCCCAGCACCACCATGCAGACCACCATGATGGACTCCATCAGTGTAAAGGACTCGGGGCTGACAAAGCCCTGGAACGAGGCAAACAGGCCACCGGCGACGCCGCCGAAACTGGCGCCCATGGCAAAGGCGAGCAGCTTGACGTTGCGCGTGTTGATGCCCATGGCCTGCGCGGCGATTTCGTCTTCGCGAATGGCCACCCAGGCACGGCCGATGCGGGAGTTTTCCAGACGGATGCAGATGAAAATGGTGAGCAGTGCCAGCACGAGGAAGAGGTAGTAATAGGCGTAGTCACTGCTGAAGCGGGTACCAAACAGCGTGAACCCTTCCTCGAACCGGTACCCGAACAAGCTGACCGAGTCGATGAGGTTGATGCCCTGCGGACCGTTGGTGATGTTCACCGGACGGTCGAGATTGTTCATGAACAGGCGGACGATTTCACCAAAGCCCAACGTGACGATGGCCAGATAATCCCCGCGCAGGCGCAACGTGGGCGCCCCCAGCGTGGCGCCGGCAATACACGCGAGCAGCGCGCCCGCCGGCAGGATCATCCAGGCCGACACATGCAGGTCGAAATGCGGCGACGCCAGAATCGCAAAGAGATACGCACCCACGGCATAGAACGCGATGTAGCCCAGATCGAGCAGGCCGGCATAACCGACCACGATGTTGAGGCCCAGCGCGAGCATGGCGTAGAGCAGCACAAAATCGAGGATGCGCACCCAGGAGTTACCAAGGCCGGCACCGATCACGAAGGGGGCCACCACCAGCGCCACCGCGACGGCGGCATAGGCTAACCAGAGGCGGGCAGGAGACGACTTGATCGATGCCAGCATCACGGCCGCTCCGCCACGCGCTCGCCCATCAGGCCGGACGGCCGGAACACGAGCACGAGAATGAGGACCATGAAGGCGAACACGTCCTGGTACTGGCTGCCAAGGAAGCCACCGGTAAGGTCACCGATGTACCCCGCGCCCAGCGACTCGATGATTCCCAGCAGCAAGCCTCCGATCACGGCCCCCGCCAGGTTGCCGATACCACCCAGCACCGCCGCCGAGAAGGCCTTGAGACCGAGCAGGAAGCCCATGTAGGCATGGGCCTGGCCGTAGTTGGCCGACACCATCACGCCAGCCACGGCGCCGAGGCAGGAACCCAGGATGAACGTCATGGAAATCACGTGGTTCACGTTGACGCCCATCAGCGATGCGACCTGCGGGCTTCGCGCGGTCGCGCGCATGGCCCGACCCAGTCGCGTGCGGTTCACCAGCAGCATGAGGCCACCCATGATGAGCGCCGCCAGCACGACGATCAGGATCTGCAGGGACGTAATGGACGCACCAAGAAACTGGTGGGGCTCAGAAGGGAGAATGGAGGGGAATGCCACGTACTGGCGGCCCCAGATGATCATGGCCAGGTTCTGCAACACGATGGATACGCCGATGGCCGTGATCAGCGGCGCCAGTCGCGGTGCCGAGCGCAAGGGCCGGTAAGCGACGCGCTCGATGGTGAAGCCCAGCGCCGCACACAGAGGAATGGCCATGAGCAAGCTGACACCCACCAGCAACAGCCCGGGCAGGTCGATCCCGAAACCCAGCAGGATGTTCAGGCAGGTAATGGTGATCATGGCGCCGATCATCACGATCTCGCCATGGGCGAAATTGATCAGGCCCAGAATGCCGTAGACCATGGTGTAGCCCAGCGCGATCAGGGCATAGATGCTGCCCAGAATGAGGCCGTTGATGAGCTGCTGTACCAGGATATCCACGTGATCGAGCATCCCTGTGGTTCTTGTCGAAAATGTCGCCAACCCAGACAGGCGACAGCCGGCGAAGGTTACGCAGGAATGCGGCAGGACTCAACGGGGAAACAGACGAAAGCGTTCGGGGCTGAAGCCACTCCCACAGGGCATGGCGCTGCCCCTGTGGGAGTGGCTTCAGCCCCGAACAGGGCGCGCGGTTATTTCCCGGAAGCGCCTTCAGCCGGGGCGGCCCCGGCCGCCGGGCCGCCCACCGTGCGCATGAGCTTCCACGCGCCGCCTTCCACCTTGTAGACGGAGATGGCTGCCGTGGTGAGGTCACCGTTGGCATCAAACATGATGTTGGCGGTCACGCCATCGTGATTGGTCTTGGCCATTTCCGGGAGGAACCTGGCGGACTCGGCCGAACCGGCGCGCTTCATCGCCTGGGCCACCACCATCATGGCGTCGTAGCAGTATGGCGCATACAACTGGATCACGCCGTACTTGGCCTCGAAGCGCTTGCGGAACTCCGGACCATGGGGCATGGAATCCAGTGGCACGCCCGGCAGGGAGGCCACCACGCCTTCGGCGGCCGGGCCGGCCAGCTTCATGAATTCAGCCGTGTGGACACCATCACCGCCCATGAACCCGGCAGTGAGACCCAGCGTCTTCATCTGCTTGGCCATGGGGGCACCCTGCCCGTCCATGCCACCGTAGAACACCAGATCCGGCGCCACTCCCTTGATCTTGGTGAGGATGGCCGTGAAATCGGATGCCTTGTCGTTGGTGTATTCGCGCACGATGATGCTGCCGCCATTGGCCAGCACCGCCTTCTCGAACTCGTCAGCCAGGCCCTGGCCGTAGGCGGTGCGGTCGTCGATGATCGCAATCTTCCTGGCACCGATATCCTTCACGGCGAACTCGCCCAACGCCTTGCCCTGCTGGATGTCGTTGGCCATGACGCGGAAGGCGTTCTTGTACCCCTGCAGGGTGTACTTGGGATTGGTGGCAGAAGGCGACACCTGCACGATACCGGCATCCTTGTAGACACGGGAAGCCGGGATGGTGGTGCCGGAGTTCAGGTGCCCGATGATGACGTTGACGCCGTCATCCACGAACTTCTTGGCCACGGTAGTGGCGATGCGCGGGTCGGCCTGGTCGTCTTCGGAAATCAGCTCGAAGGTCACCTTGCGACCGCCGATCTCAAAACCACCGGCATTCAGCTCTTCGATGGCCAGACGCACGCCGTTCTCATTGTCCTTGCCCAGATGGGCCTGCGGGCCGGTCAGCGGCGAGGCATGCCCCACCCTGACAACCAGGGGACCGTCGGCAGCTGCCGTGGCCGCCTCTTCCTTCTTGTTGCAGGCCGCCAGACCAATGGTCGCGGCGAGTAAGGCGAGGGGGAGAATCTTCTTCATGGAGCATCCCTGATGGTTGACCGGACTCTCTGGCCCGTTAATGTGGACGGATTATTGCCCGGCAGCACATGGCTGCAAAGAGGCAACGTAGCAACCGGTTGCAAGCAAGTGTTGCGCCAGCGACAGCTGGCATCCGGCAGATTGGTGGCTGCCGGGACAGGATTGCCGGTAAACTAGCCCCTCTTTCGCGACTGCTGCCGACCCCCCCCATGACCACGCTTTCCCCCACGCTGGACCTCACGCTTGCCCTGATGCGCGAGCCTTCCGTCACGCCCTTCGACGCCAACTGCCAGACCCTGATGATCGGGCGCCTGGAAAAGATCGGCTTTCGTGTTGAGCGCCTGCGCTTTGGCGATGTGGACAATTTCTGGGCACGCCGCGGTGACACGGGCCCTGTGCTGGCCTTTGCCGGCCACACCGACGTGGTCCCCACTGGCCCGGTCGAGAACTGGAGCGTGCAGCCCTTTGCCCCGGAAATCCGTGACGGCATGCTGATCGGGCGCGGCGCCGCGGACATGAAAGGCTCGCTGGCGGCCATGGTGGTCGCATGCGAACGCTTTGTGGCGGCACACCCGAACCACAAGGGCTCGATTGCGTTCCTGATCACCAGCGACGAAGAAGGCGTGGCCATCAACGGCACCGTGAAAGTCGTGGAGCATCTGGAGGCCCGCAACGAAAAGATTACCTGGGCGCTGGTCGGCGAACCGTCTTCCAGCGAAATGCTGGGCGACGTGATCAAGAACGGTCGTCGTGGCTCGCTGAACGGCATCCTCAGCGTCATTGGCGTACAGGGGCATGTGGCCTACCCGCACAAGGCCGACAACCCCATTCATCGCGCTGCACCCGCACTGGCCGAACTCACTGCCGAAGTATGGGATCACGGCAACGATTTCTTTCCGGCCACGTCATTCCAGATTTCCAACATCAGTGCCGGCACCGGTGCCAACAACGTGATTCCCGGCGAGATGAAAGTGGTGTTCAACTTCCGCTTTTCGACCGAAGTCACCGAAGCGGAATTGCGCGAACGCACCGAAGCCATCCTGAAAAAGCACGGACTGCTGTACAAGCTGGACTGGAGCCTGTCCGGCCATCCCTTCCTGACCGCCAAGGGTGAACTGGTGTCGGCGGCCGTCGAGAGCATTCGCGACATCTGCGGCATCGAGACCGAACTGTCCACCAGCGGCGGCACCTCCGACGGCCGCTTCATTGCACCCACGGGCGCCCAGGTACTGGAGTTGGGGCCGCTCAATGCCACCATCCACAAGGTGAACGAGGAAGTGCGCGCTGCCGATCTGGATACGCTGACGGATGTCTATGAGCGCATCCTGGTGAAGTTGCTGACGTGATCCGTATCCGCTGCCCCATTTGCCAGGAACGCCTGCTGCCTGATAACCACAGCATGGTCTGTGTCGGCAATCACCGCTTTGACCGCGCCCGCGAAGGCTACCTGAACCTGCTGCCGGTGCAGCAGAAAAACAGCCTGGACCCGGGTGATGACGCGGAGATGGTGGCGGCCCGCCGATCATTCCTGGAGGAAGGCTATTACGCGCCGTTTCGTGACACGCTGAAAGGCGTAATCGAGCCATTGCATGCGGGCGTGCTGCTGGACAGCGGCTGCGGCGAGGGCTGGTACACGCAAATGATGCGTGAGGTGTCGTCGGAAATCGTGGCGCTGGACATCAGCAAGCATGCCGTGAAACGTGCGGCACGGCGCATGAACGATACGACGTGGCTCGTGGCCAGCAGCAATGCCATTCCGCTGTTTGATCACACGGTGGATGTGATGACGGCCATCTTCAGCCCGGTGCAAGTGGACGAAGCGGCCCGTGTGCTGGATGAGTACGGTACGCTGGTGATTGCGGCACCGGGCGAAAAGCACCTGTGGGAATTGCGCGATGCGTTGTACCCGGAAGTCAGGGCGCACGAACCGGACAAATGGCTGGACGGGCTGGCCTCGGCCTTTACCCTGCAACTGGAAACCGCACTGCATTTCACGTTCACGCTGCCGGACAACAGCGCCGTGCGCAACCTGCTGCAGATGACACCGCACTACTGGCGGGCCTCACGCGAGCGCCGCGCTATGGTGGAGGAACTGCCGTCACTTACCCTGCAGGCCGACTTCCGCATACTGGTGTTCAGCAAGAAACGAACGACGGCACCGGCATGACACTGCCCTGTCAGTGCACGACCGGCATGCCCGTGTGATGCCCACCACCCCCACGAACAGAACGGGGCTGGCTTGCCGCAGCCAGCTGACCAGACTCAAACCGAAGATACGCATCAACACCCCGACCATCTCGATGCTGCGGACATGCGTGAGGATGAAGCTGTTGAGGCTCTGTGCATACATGGTAGGCACAGCAGAACGAAGTGGCGCCCACGAGACGATTTGAACGTCCGACCTGCCCCTTAGGAGGGGGCTGCTCTATCCAGCTGAGCTACGTGGGCACGGCGCGGGATTCTCGCCGGGGACGGGCCGGCGAGCAAGCCCGAATTGGCGAAAAACGGCCGGTGACGGACAACAGTTACCACAAGGCCCGGTATTCGCCGGGCCTTGTGGTAACACACGCTACTTGAGAGCGGAAATCCCGGCTTCCGTGGGGATTTCCCGGCCGACGCGGGAGAGAGGGCCGCGCGACCACACCGCGAAAGCCGTTGGCCAGCTTCCCGGATTCTTGCCAAGGCCTAGGCGAACAAGGCCTCGCTGGACAAACCTTCTCCTTCCATCAGGGCGCGCAAGCGCTTCAGGGCATCCACCTGGATCTGGCGAACCCGCTCGCGCGTAAGTCCGATTTCCTCGCCGACCTCTTCCAGCGTTGCCACCTCGTGGCCCCGCAGGCCAAAGCGGCGTGACAACACCTCTCGCTGCTTTTCCGGCAACTGGTCCAACCAGCCATCGAGACTGGCACGGATGTCGTCGTCCTGTACCTGCTGGGCCGGATCGATGATGTTGGGATCGGCCAGCGTTTCCACCAGCGTCTTGTCGGTATCCCCGCCGATGGGGGCGTCTATGGACGATACCCGCTCATTCAGCCCCAGCATACGCTGGACATCCTCAACGGGCCGATCCAGCAGACGAGCGACTTCATCGCAGCTGGGCTCGTGATCGAGCTTCTGGCTGAGCTCCCGGGCCGCGCGCAGGTAAAGGTTGAGCTCCTTCACCACATGAATGGGGAGGCGCACCGTGCGGGTCTGGTTCATGAGACCGCGCTCGATGGTCTGGCGAATCCACCAGGTGGCATAGGTGGAAAACCGGAAACCACGCTCGGGATCGAACTTCTCGACAGCATGGATGAGTCCCAGGTTGCCTTCCTCGATGAGATCCAGCAGGGACATGCCGCGGTTGAGGTAACGACGGGCAATCTTCACCACGAGGCGCAGGTTGCTTTCGATCATGCGCTTGCGCGCACTCTCGATGCCCTGGCGGGCACGACGGGCGTAGAACACCTCTTCGTCGGCCGAGAGCAACGGCGAAAAACCGATTTCGTTGAGATACAGCTGGGTAGCATCAAGGGTGGTCTGCAACGGGCCTATGCGGCCGCGCCCTGCTGCAGTCTTGCGGGGGGTACTTGCTGACGCTGAAGCGCGAGCAAGCAGTGGTGTGCTGTCCATGATCAATCCCTCGTCGTTCTTCCTTGCCGACCAGGGCGGAGTCGCAGACTACTCGCGTGCGGGAAGAAACCGCAGCGGGTCTACCGGCTTGCCGCCTTCACGGATCTCGAAATGCAGCTTTTCGCGATCCGTGCCACTCGCTCCTACCACCGCGATGGCCTGGCCAAGCTTTACACGCTCGCCCTCAGCAACCAGAAAACGGTCATTGTGGGCATAGGCGCTGATGTAGTTTTCATCGTGCCGGAGGATCAGGAGCTTGCCATAGCCCACCAGACCACTGCCGGCGTACACCACCGTTCCATCGGAGGCGGCAAGGACAGAATCCCCCCGCTTTGCGGCGATGTCCAGACCCTTGCCGGCCAGTCCGGGTGCCCCGAAGCGCGACAACAGTGAACCCTTCACCGGCCAACCCCATGCCAATGAAGCACTTGCAGATGACTGTGCAGTGACGACAGCAGGAGTAACGCCGACAGACGGTTGTTTTTTTGCGACAGGCGTCACATTTTTGGGCGCCTGAACCACTTCCGGCGCCCGTTTGGTAGCGGTAGCTACCTCCCGGGGCACCGTCCTGACAGGCTGCCGCTTCACCGGTAAGGGCTTGCCAACAAGACGCAACTGTTGGCCCGGCCGGATCAGGTAGGTGTCATCAAGGCTATTGAGCCGGGCCAGTTCCCGGTAGTCCTTGTCGTAGCGGACGGCGATGGAATACAGCGTGTCACCAGCGACCACCCGGTGCGACACCGGCCCTTCACCGGTCAGGGAGCGCTCGACAATGACAGGGGGCTTGCCGGCGCAGGCCGACAGCAGCAATGCAAGCATCCCCGCCAGCCACCACCGCACTCAGCGCACCCCGCCCAGCATCGGCACAAAACGCACCTGCTCCAGCACCCGGGTCTCGTGGCCGTCGCCATGACGGGTGATCAACAACAGATCCTGCACCTCACCGCCGCCCACGGGGATGATGAGCCGCCCGCCTTCGTTGAGCTGGGCAATCAGGGCCTTGGGAATGCCCAGGGGGGCCGCGGTGGCGATGATGCCGTCAAAGCCGGCCTCTTCGGGCCAGCCCATACCACCGTCGGTGTGACGCAGGCGGACATTGTGCAACTTGAGCAGCCCCAGACGGGTGCGGGCCTGGTCCTGCAGGGCCTTGATGCGTTCGACCGAGAACACCTGCCCCACCAACTGCGCGAGGATGGCCGTCTGGTAGCCTGACCCGGTACCGATTTCCAGCACCTTCTCCAGGGGGCCGTCAGCCAGCAAGGCCTCGGTCATGCGCGCCACGATGTAGGGCTGGGACAGCGTCTGGCTGTGCCCGATGGGCAGGGCAGTGTCTTCGTAGGCGCGATGCGCCAGTGCCTCATCCAGGAAGATGTGGCGGGGGGTGGCGCGCATCACCTCGATCACGTTGAGGTCGCGGATGCCCTGTTCAATCAGCCGGTTGACCATGCGATCGCGGGTACGCGACGAGGTCATTCCGGAGCCCTGCAAATCTATCGGTGTCATGTTGTTCTGGCGTGGTGAATTACAAGTCTTTCAGCCAGCGCGACACGTCCTGCAACGCATCATGCCGGGTCAGGTCGGTCAGTAGCGGCGTTACGCTGACATAGCCCTCGCTCACTGCATGGAAATCGGTGCCCTCGCCCGCATCGGCCGGGTCGCCGGCGATGCCGATCCAGTAGGACTGGCGTCCCCGCGGGTCTTCGAGCTTGAGCACATCCTTGGCGCGGTTGCGGTGCCCCAGCCGGGCCACGTGAAAGCCGCGGATGTCGGCCAAGGGCATGTCCGGGACGTTCACGTTAAGGATGGTGCGGTTGGGCAACCGCAGGCGGTGCCAGCCATCGATCAGGCGTGCCACCATGGCGGCGGCCGGGCGGTACGACTCGATGCCGTAGCCGCGCGCATGCGCGCCGACCAGCGATACGGCAATGCCGGTCTTGCCGAGGAAGCGTCCCTCCAGCGCAGCTGCCACGGTGCCGGAGTAAAGGGTGTCATCCCCCAGGTTGGCCCCGGCGTTGATGCCGGACACCACCAGATCGGGCTCGAAATCCAGAAAGCCGTTCAGGGCGAGGTGCACGCAGTCGGCTGGGGTACCGTTAACCGACCAGAAGCCGTTGGCCAGCTGCACCGGACGCAAGGGCCGGTCCAGGGTCAGTGCGCTGGAAAAGGCACTCCGCTCGCTGTCGGGGGCCACCACAGTGACCTCGCCGATCTGCTGCAGGGCCTCGGCCAGCGCCGCCAGCCCCGGCGCCTGCACCCCATCATCATTGCTCAGCAAAAAACGCATCAAACGCCCTCACTCGACCGGCAGTGCATCGGCGGATTCCCGCAGTTGCACCAGTTCACGCAACACACTGGTGGCGAATGCCCCCGATGGTAAAGCAAATGCCAGACGAAGAGTGCCCTCTTCCGGCCAGTCGCTGACAAGATCACGCACGTGAAGACGCAAGGCACGCCGCTGATGGTCGAGACCGAACCGGGCCAGGCGTTCCACCAGGCCTTCAGCCTGCACCGCCACCTCTTCTTCCAGCGCCAGAACCGCATCGGTCACCGGCGAGGTGCCGGCCCCGAACAAGGCGCCGGTGGGATGGATTTCCTGACGGGCCAGGCGCTCGGGCAAGGCGGCATCGTCGGCATCGGGACGAAAAAAACTGTTGCGACCATCAAGCTGCAGCACATCGCCAGGCCACTGCACGGCCCAGCCATCGAGGCGGACACGCTCACCCAGCACCTTGTTGAACAGGGCGGAACGCACCGCCGACACCGCCAGCCCTTCGCGGTGGTTGAGTCGACGCCTGGGCTTGCCGGCCAGCAACGCCTCACCCGCGGTCAGGTTACCGTTGTTGATGCCGAAACGTTGGGGCCCGATGTAGTTGGGCACGCCCTGCGCCGCGATGACGGACAGCCGCTCTTCCAGTGCCGCACGATTGCCGCTGACCTCACGCAGGGTGATCGCGAACCGGTTGCCCTGGTGGGCGCCGTGCTTGAGCTTGCGGGCGTTCCAGGTATGCGCGAGGAGTTCGATTTCGTCGGTCCACACGGACGACAGATCCGGCATCTGGCGATTGGGAATGTGCACACTGAACCATTGCGTGGTGACGGCACGACGATCCTTGAGGCCGGCATAGCTCACAGCGTCATCGCGCAGGCCAAGGGCACGAGCAATCTGCGAGGCGACCCAGGCCGTGTTCTGGTTACGTTTGCGGATGTGCAGGAACAGGTGCTCGCCTTCGCCGCTCGGTTCAAAACCGGGAATCTCGTCTACCTGGAAATCTTCCGGCACGGCCCGCAGGGTCGCCTGGCCCAGGGGCGCGCCGTGGGCATGGGGCTGGTTGTCCAGCAGAAAAGGCGTCCAGTTCATGCACAACTCACGGTCAGACCAAACAAAAAGGCCGCGAAGGGCGCCGTCACCCGGGGCCGGGCAACAACACCGGACGCGACCGGCAACCTCATTCGAGGGGCAGCAGCATCACGACGGCATGCGCTTCGATGCCTTCGCGACGACCCACAAAGCCGAGCTTTTCCGTGGTGGTGGCTTTCACGCTGACATCTTCCACCGGCACGCCCATGTCTTCGGCGATGCGCTCGCGCATCAGGACAATGTGCGGTGCCAGCTTGGGGCGTTCGGCCAGCACCGTGATGTCGGCATTACCGACACGATAGCCACGGGCCGACAGCAGCGACACGACATGTCTCAACAGCACGCGGCTGTCCGCCCCTTTGTAGCTGGCGTCGGTATCAGGAAAGTGATGGCCGATGTCGCCCATGGCCAACGCGCCCAGAAGGGCATCGCACAACGCATGCAAGGCGACATCGCCATCCGAGTGTGCCACCAGTCCCTGGTCGTGCGGAATCTTCACGCCACCAATGGTGACATGATCCCCTTCACCGAAGCGGTGAACATCAATGCCGTGACCCATGCGGGGATGTTTCATGCGTGGCGTGCTCACAGTCCGGCCTCGTCCTGCAGCCTGAGAAAGGCTTCGGCGATCTGCAAATCTTCCGGCCAGGTAATCTTGATGTTGTCGCGCGCGCCTTCCACCAGCAGCACCTTCTCGCCGCGGCGCTCGATCGCCTGGGCTTCGTCGGTCACCACCACGCCTTCGTCACGCGCCGCCCGCAGCGCCGCACACAGCAGGCCGTAGCGGAATACCTGCGGCGTGAGTGCATGCCAGAGATCGTCCCGGGGAATGGTCTCGGCGACTTCATCACCAATCGCGCGCTTCATGGTGTCACGCACCCGATTGGCCAGCAGGCCGCCCACGGGGTGCTCCTGGATCATGCCAAGCAGCAGGTCGATGTCCTCGATGCGCACACAGGGACGAGCCACATCATGCACCAGCACCCAGTCCTCATCGGAGGCCTGGTGGGCAATGGCATCCAGGCCCGCCAGCACCGAATCGGCACGCTCGCCGCCACCTTCCACGAAACGGATCAACGAGGCATCGCGGTATTCAAGCGTCGCCGCAATGTTGTCGTTGGCGGCAATCGGCACGATCACGGCCTCGACCGGCAGGCAGCACAGCCGGTCCAGCGTGCACTGCATCACCGTGCGCTCGTTCAGGGAGAGATACTGCTTGGGAAGATCGCCGCCCACCCGCAGGCCCTTGCCCGCCGCAGGAACGACACACCAGAGACTCATTCCGCCTCCGCAGGGGGTGGGGGTGGAGGTGCCTTGCGGGCATCAGGATTGCCGGTAACCAGATAGAAGGTTTCGTTGTCCTTGATCATGCCGAGATCGAGGCGGCTGTGCTCTTCCACCGCCTCCATTCCGTTTTTCAGGTCGCGGACTTCTGCCTCAAGCACGCGGTTGCGCTCGGCCAGCTTCTCGTTTTCCTTCTTCAGCGTCTCGATGGACGCCTTGTGGCGCTGCACGTCACGAACCCCGCCCTCGCCCACCCACAGACTCACCTGCAGTCCCACGAACGTGGCCACGGCGATGAGCAGCAGGAGTTTGCCGAACAGGGTTCGATGCATGTGCCGGCCGTCTTACTTCAGGCCACGGAACTCGGCCTTGCCACGATAAGCGGCACGGCGGTCCAGTGCCTGCTCGATACGGAGCAGCTGGTTGTACTTGGACACGCGATCGGAACGGCAAAGCGAACCGGTCTTGATCTGGCCGGCGGCCGTGGCGACGGCGAGGTCGGCAATCGTGGCGTCTTCGGTTTCACCGGAGCGGTGCGAGATCACGGTGGCGTAACCGGCTTCCTTGGCCATGTAGATGGCGTCCAGGGTTTCGGTCAGCGAGCCGATCTGGTTGTACTTGATGAGGATGGCATTGGCTACGCCCTGATCAATGCCACGCTTCAGGATGGCAGGGTTGGTCACGAACAGGTCGTCACCCACCAGCTGCACCTTGTCACCGATCTTGTCGGTGAGCAGCTTCCAGCCATCCCAGTCGGATTCGTCCAGGCCGTCTTCGATGGAGATGATCGGATAACGGTTGGCGAGGTCGGCCAGGTAGTCCACGAACTCGGCCGAGGTGAAGGTCTTGCCTTCGCCTTCGAGGTGATACTTGCCGTCCTTGTAGAACTCGGACGCGGCGCAATCCAGCGCCAGCATGACGTTCTCGCCCGCCTTGTAACCGGCCTTGTCGATGGCTTCCATGATGGCCTTGAGCGCATCTTCATTGCTGGCCAGATTGGGGGCAAAGCCGCCTTCGTCACCCACGGCCGTGTTGAGGCCGCGCGCCTTCAGCACGCCCTTGAGGGCATGGAAGATCTCGGCGCCGCAACGCAGGGCTTCGGCAAAGGAGGTAAAGCCGACCGGCTCGATCATGAATTCCTGGATGTCGACCGTGTTGTCGGCATGTTCGCCACCGTTGATGATGTTCATCATCGGCACCGGCATGGTGTAGGCGGTCTGGCCACGCAGCTCGGCGATGTACTGGAACAGCGGAATGTTCTTTTCCTGGGCGGCGGCGCGGGCACAGGCCAGCGACACGGCGAGGATGGCGTTGGCACCCAGCTTGGACTTGGACTCGGTGCCGTCCAGGTCGATCATGGCCTTGTCGATGCCGGCCTGGTCAAACACGCTGCGGCCCACCAGCAACTCGCGGATGTCCACGTTCACGTTGCTGACAGCCTTGAGAACGCCCTTGCCCAGGTAGCGGCTCTTGTCGCCGTCACGCAGTTCCAGCGCTTCGCGGGTACCGGTGGAGGCACCGCTCGGGGCGGTGGCACGGCCCACGACGCCGGACTCGAGGATCACGTCAGCTTCGATGGTCGGGTTGCCGCGGGAATCGAGAATTTCACGGGCGCGGATATCAGCGATCTGGGACATGTTGCCTGCTCCTGAAAACAAACTGTTGGATGCCTTGTGCGGCAGGGCCGCAAATAAAAATCAGTGCGTATCAAGCACCGGGAAGCTCTTCACGAGATCGTCCACGGCCTTCACTTGCGAGAGGAAGGCTTCGAGCTGTGACAGGCGCAAGGCACAGGGGCCATCGCACTTGGCGACATCGGGATCCGGATGGGCCTCCAGGAAAAGACCGGCAATCTTCTGCGACATGCCAGCCAGGGCGAGATCCGTCACCTGTGCACGGCGGCCACCTGCCGCGCTGGGCAAACCGCCCGGCATCTGCAGGGAGTGCGTGACGTCGAAGAACACGGGATAGCCGAACTCCTTCATGATGCCGAAGCCCAGCATGTCCACCACAAGGTTGTTGTAGCCAAAGCTGGAGCCGCGCTCGCACAGGATGAGCTGGTCGTTACCGGCTTCCTCGCACTTGGTGAGGATGTGCTTCATTTCCTTCGGCGCCAGGAACTGGGCCTTCTTGATATTGATGATGGCATTGGTCTTCGCCATGGCCACCACCAGGTCAGTCTGGCGCGACAGGAACGCCGGCAACTGGATGATGTCGGCAACCTCGGCCACCGGGGCTGCCTGATACGGCTCATGCACGTCGGTAATGACCGGCACGCCAAAGGTCTGCTTGATCTCCTGGAAGATCTTCAGGCCTTCTTCCATGCCCGGGCCGCGATAGGAATTGATCGAGGAGCGGTTAGCCTTGTCGAAGGAGGCCTTGAACACATAGGGAATGCCCAGCTTCTCGGTAACACGCACATACTCTTCGCACACCCGCATCGCGAGATCGCGGGACTCCAGCACATTCATGCCGCCAAACAACACAAAGGGCTTGTGGTTGCCGATCTCGATCTTGCCGAGCGTGATGACTTTCTGTGTCATGGCTGCTTACTCCTTGCCGGCGTGCGTGAGTGCCGCCTTGATGAAACCGGCAAACAGCGGG
>JBKHWB010000055.1:0-14422 GCA_046566745.1 Gammaproteobacteria bacterium | reverse complement strand
CAGCAGTCCGGGGTGGATTTTCTGCGGGCGGAAACCTTTGCCCCGGTGTATGAGCAGATCCGCCAGGACATTCCCAACGAAAAGCTGGATCACGCATACGACAACGGCAATGCCCGCGTGTTTCACGAGGGGCTGAAGGCGTGCGGTTATGAAACGGCCAGCCTGTCCCGTGCGCAACGTGGGTGCCGTTTCGAGGAAGGCAATGACTGCATCGAATGCCTGTCCGGTTGTCGGCTCGACAGCAAGCAGAGCACGCCGGTAGCCGTGTTACCGACAGGTTTTCGACATGGCTTGCAGTTGCTGGCCGACTGCGAGGTGACACAGATCGTGCCCGGCCGCGACCTGCAGCGGGTGTATGCCCGCCACCCACAGTACGGGGCGCTGCGATTCGAGGCGAAGCGTGTCGTGCTGGCCTCCGGTGCCATCGGCAATTCAAAGTTACTGCTCGGTTCGGAGGGATTTGCTGACAAGCTGCCGATGCTGGGTCGCAATTTCTGGTCACATCCGCAGTACATGATGTTTGGCGTGTACGACAAGCCGGTACTGGCCTGGAAGGGGCCCATGCAGTCGTGGAAGACGGCGGACGCCCGTTTCCGTGCCCAGGGCTTCAAGCTGGAGAACGTGTTCGCGCCTCCCATTGCGGTTTCCATGCTGATGCCGTCCCTCGGTCGGGAGCTGGTACAGGACATGCGGCAGCTGGACCGTCTGGCGTCGATAGAGGTGGCCATTCGCGATGCCACCCCGGGTCGTATCCTGCGTGGCAACAACGGTCAGACCATCATCCGGAAAGAGCTGGGGGATGAAGACCGGAAGCGTGTCGAGGCCGGCAAGAACGTGATCCGCGAAGTATTCGCCAACACGGGCGCCCGTCGCGTAATTGATGGCAAGTTTGGCATCGGCTTGCACCTGATGGGCGGGCTTTGTCTCAATACGGAGGCCTCTGGCGGGTGCATTGCTCCCGATTTTCGCCTGCACGGATTTCCCGGCATTTGGTGTGCGGATTCGTCGAGCTTTCCCACGGCGCCCGGCATCAATCCGTCGCTGACCATCATGGCTCTGGCCCGTCTGGCCACTGCGAGCATTCTGGAGGCCGCATGATCACTTCACGCTATCTGGGCGCACGCGAGCTGTCGGCATTGAACCGGGTGGGCGATCTGCTGTGCCCCGGTGATGACCGCCTTCCGCGGTTTTCGGCCACTGGCGCTGTCGCGCGCTTCGACGACATGGCCGACTACATGGTCGTGTCGGATCGCAATGACCTGAAGCTGCTGCTGTGGGTGTTGTCCTTTTTGCCGGGCGGGGTGATCCGCCTGCTGCTGGCCGTGTTTGCCGGCATGGAGAAGCTGCCTGGTCCTGCGGGTGCGCTTGGTCGCCTGGTGATGTTCGGTTTGAAAGGTGTCATCACGACACTCTATTTCGGCTTTGCCGACAACGACGGCAAGACAGGTGATACCGTACGGCAGGTACTGGGCTGGGATGCGGCGATTCGCACCCCGGTGTCAACGATTGATGATCTGGTGAAGGCAGAGGATGTAAACCCGATGAATCAGGCTGTTCAGGTGGTGGATGTGGATGTGGCCGCAGTGTTTTCGCGCGTGCGCAAGGCGGGCCCGGTGTTGCGTGCGCTGTCCGTGCGCGAGCGGCTGGCGTATGTGCATCGCCTCAACGAACTGGTGCGAGACGAGCGCGAGGCCATTGTCACCCGCATCCAGCAGGAAACCGGAAAGTCCCGGACGGACGCGCTCATCTCGGAAATTTTTCCGCTGCTGGAGCATTTCGAGTTCCTGATCAAGTACGCCGAAAAGGCGCTTGCTGATGAAACGGTTCCGACGCCGCTGGCCATGATGGGCAAGAAGTCACGCGTCTATTACGAGCCGCTGGGCACCATCCTGGTGATCTCGCCCTGGAACTATCCGTTCTACCAGGCGCTCACGCCCATCACGGCGGCCCTGGTGACGGGGAATACGGTGGTGTACAAGCCTTCCGAAATCACGCCGCTGGAAGGGCTGGTCGAGTCCTTTCTGGAGCGTGCGGGCGTGCCGGAAGACTGGGTGCAGGTCGTGTACGGTGCCGGGGATCTGGGCAGCCGCTTGATTGACCAGCGTCCGGAGAAGGTTTTCTTTACCGGCTCTGTGGCGACCGGCAAGAAAATCATGGCGCAGGCCAGCCAGCAACTGATTCCGGTGGAACTGGAGTTGGGCGGCAAGGACCCGATGCTGGTGTTTGATGATGTCAACGTCGAACGAGCCGTGCAGGGCGCCCTGTGGGGCGCGCTGACCAATGTTGGCCAGAGTTGCACCAGCGTCGAGCGCCTGTACGTCCAGCGCGGCATCTACAAGGATTTTCGTGATCGCCTGGTGGCGTCAGCAAAGCAGATCTCGCTGGGCGTGGATAACGATGGCAGCGCCGACATGGGCCGCATGACCAGCCCGCGCCAGGTCACCATTGTCAGCGAACTGGTCAGTGATGCAAAAGCCAATGGCGCAACTTTGCTGTGTGGCGGCGAGTGGGATGGCACGAGCGAGTTCATTCCGCCCATCATCATTGAAGGCAGTACCCATGCCATGCGCATCAACCAGGAGGAGTTGTTTGGTCCGGTGGTGACGATTTTCCCCTTCGATACCGAGGAAGAAGCTGTTCGCCTGGCCAATGATTCTGCCTTTGGCTTGTCCGCCAGCGTGTGGACGGCGGACATGGCGCGCGCCGACCGCGTCACGCGTGCCCTGGTGACAGGCAATGTGTCGGTCAACAATGTCATGCTGTCGGAGGGCAACCATGCCCTGCCGTTCGGGGGCGTGAAGGACTCCGGTATCGGACGCTACAAGGGCGAACATGGTTTGCGCGGCTTCTGCAACCAGAAGTCCGTACTCATCGATACCAACAGCAAGAAGATCGAGGCGAACTGGTATCCCTACACAAAGAAGAAATATGCGTTGTTTGGTGCATTGACGCAGGCTCTGTTCTCCCATGGACCGATGGCGCTGGTTCGCTTCGCCATGAGTGGAATGTCGCTGGAAGGTTATAGCCAGAAAGCCAGGCGCGGCGAGTAGGACTTGGCGTTGGGCGCTGCTCCCGGGCAGTATTCGTCAGTATCTTTATTAGTCATTTTGAATGAAGGGCGTTATGGCTGCACCCTCGTATGAGCGTTACAAGGCACTGCTGGCGGGCGAGCGCTTGCCTCTGGCCTTTGTGGACATGGAGGCACTCGAGGCCAACGCACGCCTGATGCTGGCGTCGGCTGGCGACTTGCCCATTCGTGTGGCATCCAAATCAATCCGTTGTGTGGCAGTGATGGAGCATATCTTCTCGCTGAGCTCACGTTTTCAGGGGGTGCTGTGTTTCAGCATTGAAGAGGCAGCCTTCCTGGCAGATCAGGGCTTTGATGATCTGGTGGTGGCTTATCCTAGCGTGCAGGAGCAGGCCGTAAGGGCCGTGTGCGAGCGCGTGCAGCGAGGCGCTCGCATTACCCTGATGGTGGACAGTCCGGCGCAGGTGGACCGGTTGGCGGCGATTGCGCGCACATATGAAAAGCCGCTGCCACTGGCCATCGACATTGACATGTCGTCCGATTTTCCCGGACTGCATTTCGGCGTATGGCGTTCTGCCCTGCGTAGCACCGAAGCGGTGCTCGGCCTGTGGCGCCTGATCCGGCAATATCCGCAGCTGACGCTCGACGGGGTGATGGGGTATGAGGCGCAAATTGCCGGCGTGGGAGATGCAGTGCCGGGGCAAGCGGCCAAGAATGCCATCATTCGCATGCTCAAGCGGCGTTCGGCCGGGGAAGTGTTCTCGCGTCGTGCGTCGCTTGTTGATGCGCTGCGTAATGAAGGTGCCTCCTTGCGATTTGTGAATGCAGGCGGTACTGGCAGCTTGGGGTCGAGTCGTGCTGATGCCAGTATCACTGAGTTGGCCGCCGGTTCCGGGTTTTTCTGCCCGATGCTGTTTGATAATTACCGGGATCTGCGGTTGCAGGCGGCGGCGTTTTTCGCGCTGGAGGTGTCCCGCATTCCTTCGCCGGGCAGGGTGACCTGTCTGGGGGGCGGATATGTCGCATCGGGTGCCGCGGGTATCGAGAAATTGCCCAAGCCCTATCTGCCGTTCGGGCTGACGCTCGATGCCAATGAGGGAACCGGTGAGGTCCAGACGCCGTTGCACGTGCCGGATGGCTTGCGGCTGTCCGTGGGTGATCCGGTGATTTTCCGTCATGCCAAGGCAGGAGAACTGTGCGAGCGCTTCCGTCAGTTGTTGCTGGTGCGCGGCAATGTCATCGAGGCCCGCGTACCCACCTATCGCGGGCAGGAACAGTGCTTTGTCTGACAACGTGCTGATGTAAATGAAAAAGCCCGCATTGCGGGCTTTTTTGTGCGTCAGGGCGAGGCTCGCGTCACTTGGTCGTGTAGGTATACACCCCATCCCAGTCAGCGGGCGGGGGCGACTGCCGGAAGTGCGCGATGCGCTCCAGGTACAGGTGATACAACGGTCGGTCATCGTGCCGGATCAGGCTGTGCAGGAGTTGTTCGGCACTGTCCCACTGCTGTTGATGGTAGGTGTCCAGTGCCGATTCCCATCGCTGCAGCAGTTCCTGCATGGGTGCCGTCAGCTGGCTGGTCTCGGCCACGGGTTCCAGAATTTTCACCGGTTCTAGCTTGCCTTTGACGCGTACCACATCCAGTGGCCGGTAGGCATAGTCCGGTACGGCACGCGCGGTGAATTCGCTCACCACGATGGCTACGCCGTACTGCTTCGACAGCCCTTCGAGTCGGGAACCCAGGTTCACGGCATCGCCCATGACCGTGTAGGCCATGCGGAATTCAGAGCCCATGTTGCCGACGCTCATCATGCCGGTGTTCAGTCCGATGCCGATGCGCAGGGCTGGCCATCCGCGCGCACTGAAGTCCCGGTTCAGCGACTCCAGTTCGAACAGCATGTCCATGGCCGTGTCGAGTGCATGGCGTGCATGCGCGGGTTCGGCTACCGGCGCTCCCCAAAATGCCATGATGGCATCGCCCATGTACTTGTCGATCGTGCCGCGATGTTTGTGGATGACGCGTGTCATGGATGTCAGGTAGGCATTCATGAGGGCGGACAACTCGGTGGCCGACAAGCTCTCCGAAATGCTGGTGAAGCCGCGCACATCGGAAAACAGCACGGTCAGTTCGCGCGACGTTCCTTCCAGGCTGATGCTCTCGGGATGTTGCGTCATCTCTTTCACCAGGTCGGGTGGCACATACTGACCAAAGAGACGCGTGATGGAGCGCTTGCTGTGCGCTTCAACGAAGAACCCCCACGACATCGTGTAGGTAAAGAGCATCGCCAGCATGAGCAGTGCGGATGCCAGCGGGAGAACCAGTCCGCTGTTCCATGCCAGTGTATTCAGCGCAAACAGCACCGCGGCCAGTCCGACGGAAAGCACCAATTGCCACAGTGGAGACAGCCGTGGCGTGAGGAGCAGCGTGACAAGGCCCGTCACCAGAAGCATCAGGACTTCGACACCGACACCCCAAGGGGGGGCGTGCCACACACGGCCGTCAAGAATGCCGGAAATGATGTTGGCATGTACTTCGACACCGGGGTATGCGTTGGCGACTGGCGTTGACCGCAAGTCCAGCAGTCCGGGGGCAGACGTGCCGATCAGGACAATCCGCCCTTTCAGGTCCTCGACAGGTATGCGTTTGGCCAGGATGTCGGCAATGGCAAGGTAGGGAAAGCTTCCCACGCCGCCGCGCCACGGCACGAGAATGTTGCTCTGCTCGTCAGTAGGGATCAGATAGTCTCCCAGCAAGACGCCTTCAATAGCCTCATAATCAGCCAATCGCTCGGTCTTTACCTGTACGGGCGGATTGCCCATTGCCATGTGCGCGACGGCAAGTGCCAGCGAAGGGTACAACTGGTTGGCATGCAGTTGCAGCAGGGGTACTCGGCGGAAAATGCCATCACTGTCGATGCTGGGGTTGTCGAAGAAGCCGGTCATTGGCGCACTCTGGCTCAGGGTGTCCAGATTGGCCGTGTAGGTGGCGGGCCGGCGCAGGCCAGCGTACAGAGCCGCTTCGTCATCACTGAACGTTGCAAAGGAGGGGGGCAGACCATTGTGCGAGGCGCCGGGGTGTTGCGAAAACACCATACCCAGTACGACGGGCCTGTCCTTGAGGCTCTTTGCAAACAGGGCGTCATGATCCAGTTGCGTCTTTCTGCTCTGGAACTCCTGCTGGAAGGTTGTGTTTTGCCGAAGCGGTCCCTGCGACAGTTCGTTCAGCAGGCGCAGGCCCGAGTTGTCATCGGGTTCGGCAAAAATCACGTCAAAGCCGATGACGTCAACCTGGTAGTGGCTGACCAGCGTATCCACCAGTCGGGCAAGGACATTGCGACCCCAGGGCCAGCGCCCGAGCTCCGCCAGGCTTTTTTCATCAATGTCTGCAATGACGATACGATCGTCCACCGTTTCGGGGAGAGATGACCGCACGCGTATGTCATAGGCCTGACGCTCAAGGTTGTCGAGCACCCGGATTGGCAGGATGCCGGCGGCATGAGCAAGGAATACCACCATGATGGTGATGCCAATGAGCAGTCGGGAGTGTCCCTCAAGGAGTCGTTGCCAGCGCATTCGGCGATTCCTGTATCAATGACCGTGCGGGAGGGTGTCGCCAGCCGTGGCGTCATGGTGTGGGCGATCCACGATTTCCTTGGTCATCTTCGGCTCCTCGTCCATGTGGGTGCGGCGTGGTGGCTGCCGTGCTGCGATTGAGTCGTCAGGCCGGGCAGGAGGTGGCGTCTTGCCCCGGATCCTTGTGGATGGGTAGGCAGTCACAGCTGTAACGGTACCACAGCAGCAGACGAATGAAATGTGGCGGGTAGTGGGGGTGTTCCGGCGTCGGGGGCATGATGGGGGCAAGGAAGGCACCTGCCGGTGCTCCCACCACTGTTGCATTGGAAGTCTGGTGCTAGCTCCGGTACCAGCGTATCAGCGCGTCGTGCCGGTAGCGCTTGCGCTGCTCACCCTGCGGCACCCATTGCTCATGGGCACAGGCCGCCTCGATCAGGAAATCGAACAGCGTGATATGCCGACGTAATACCCGCTCCATGCGGTGGGGCAGGATGGGGTTGAAGTGGCCGAACCAGGAAAACAGCTGTCGCGGATTTTTCTTCACCCACAGCCACGATCCCATTTCCAGCGTGAAGGGCAGGAAGGTGCCGTCGTGTGACGTGAGGTATTCGTCGTACAGGAAGTCCCACAGGTCGCCATGCGCGGTGTAGCTCAGTGACTGTGGCTCCATGAGGTAGAAGCTGTGGTTGGGATAGGTGCGGTTGAACAGGGCGCGCAGGGCAAACGCATCCGGCAGGTTGGGCGCCGGTTCCGTACTGCGCGCATAGGGAAACCAGATGCGGTCACGAAAACCGAAGCCGGAGTGGCAGTCCATGGCCAGTGAAAACGCATGCGTGTGCAGGCGCTCCCGTACCACTTGAAACAGTGCCTGCGCCTCGACGGGCAGCCCGGCATTGACGTGGCCGCGATACCACGGCAGCTTTTCGCTGAAACGATGCCCGCCCACCAGAAAGGGCACGCGGCCACTCGCATCCTGCGGGGCACTGCGCATCAGGTCCACCCCGGCCGGATTGGCGCGCGAGCCCAGGTAAAGCCCGCCCGGATTCACCATGGGCATGAAGACCAGTCGCACGTTGTCCAGCAGGGCGGCAAAGTGGCGGTCCCATGCCAGCCGCTCCAGCAGCGTTTGCAGCCAGGCGATCAGTACCTGGGTGCCGATGCGCTCCATGCCGTGCACGCCGCCAAAAAAGCCCACGGCAGGAACGTCCGGTGACGTGTTGCCCAGTTCCAGGCACCAGATGGGCAGCTCGGCATCCTGCGCTTTTATCACCGTGATGATGTCGGCGCGCAGCCAGGGCGAGCGCCGGTCGATCAGCGCTTGCAACCGGTGCAGTTCGGGAAAACGATGGGCATCGGGCAGGGGAGGGGCAGCCATGATCCGTCACGTGTCGGCAGGAGACAGCACTGCAGCATGCGACAGTCGGGTGACGATCACATGACAGTCTGGCAATACGGGCAATAAAAAACCCGGGACATGCCCGGGTTTTTCATGCCGCCCTGCAATCAGCGCGGCAGCGTGGTCGAGCCCATCAGGTATTCGTCCACAGCGCGAGCAGCCTGGCGGCCTTCGCGGATGGCCCAGACCACGAGGGACTGGCCACGGCGCATGTCACCGGCGGCAAACACCTTGTCGACGTTGGTCTTGTAACCCCCATCGGCGTCGACGGTTGCCTTGGCATTGCCACGGGCATCCTTGTCCACGCCGAAGCCTTCGAGGATGGTGGCCACCGGATGCACGAAGCCCATGGCCAGCAGCACCAGGTCGGCCTTGTAGGTCTTTTCGGTACCGGGGACTTCCACCAGCTTGCCGTCCTTGAACTCCACGTTCACGGTCTTGAGGCCGGTCACGCGGCCATTCTCGCCAATGAATTCCTTGGTGGAGATGGCAAATTCACGGTTGAGGATGCCCTTTTCGGCGCTCTCGTCGTGGCTCGAGCTGGTACGCAGCTTCAGCGGCCAGTACGGCCACACGAGCGGCTTGTTTTCCTGTTCCGGCGGCATCGGCATCACTTCGAACTGGGTGACGCTGACAGCGCCATGGCGAGTGCTGGTGCCCACGCAGTCGGAGCCGGTGTCACCACCACCGATCACGATGACGTGCTTGCCATCGGCACGGAGCTGCTCCATCTGCACACCGGCGTTGATGCGGTTCTGCATGGGCAGGAATTCCATGGCGAAGTGGATGCCGGCCAGTTCACGACCCGGCACGGGCAGGTCGCGGGATTGCTCGGAACCACCGGTCAGCAGGACGGCATCGAAGTCCTTCTTCAGCTGTTCGGGGCTGACAGTGGTAGTGGCCCAGTTGGTTACCTTGGTGCCCTTCGGCAGCTCACCCACGATGGTGTTGGTGCGGAACACCACGCCTTCGGCTTCCATCTGCTTGACGCGCAGGTCGATGTGCGACTTTTCCATCTTGAAGTCAGGAATGCCGAAACGGAGCAGGCCGCCCACGGCATCGTTCTTCTCGAACACGGTCACGTCATGGCCGGCACGGGCCAGCTGCTGGGCAGCGGCCAGGCCGGCCGGGCCGCCACCCACGATGGCGACTTTCTTGCCGGTCTTCACGGCAGCTGGCTGCGGTACCACCCAGCCTTCCGCCCAGGCACGGTCGATGATGGCGTGCTCGATGGACTTGATGCCGATCGGATCGTTGTTGATGTTCAGCACGCACGCCGCTTCGCAGGGGGCCGGGCAGATACGACCGGTGAACTCCGGGAAGTTGTTGGTGCTGTGCAACACGGTGATCGCGTTCTTCCAGTCGCCCTGGTACACCAGGTCGTTGAAGTCCGGGATGATGTTGTTGACCGGGCAGCCGTTGTTGCAGAACGGCGTGCCGCAGTCCATGCAGCGCGCACCCTGAACCTTTGCCTGTTCAGGGGTCAGGCCGATCACAAATTCCTTGTAGTTGTTCAGGCGCTTTTCAACAGGCTCATAGCCCTCTTCCAGACGCTCGAATTCCAGAAAGCCAGTCACTTTACCCATTTTCGTGAACTCCTCTTGGTCCGGATCAGGCCGCAGCCACGTTGGTCTTGGTGCCCATCTCGGTCAGGGCGCGACGGTACTCGTGCGGGAAGACCTTGACGAAGCGAGGCAGCATGGCGGCCCAGTTGTCCAGGATCTCGCGTGCACGCAGCGAACCGGTCCAGCGGTGATGATCTTCCAGCAGCTTCTTCAGCAGGGCTTCGTCCGTTTCGCCGCCATGCAGCGGAATGCCGGCCTTCTTCTGCTCGGCCGCGGACAGCACCTTGTCGAGCGCGACCTGGGCCGTGTTGCAACGCGAGGCAAAGTGGCCGTCTTCGTCGAACACATAGGCCACACCACCGGACATGCCGGCGGCGAAGTTGCGGCCGGTCTTGCCCAGCACCACGACGGTGCCGCCGGTCATGTATTCGCAACCGTGGTCACCGGTGCCTTCGACCACTGCCGTGGCGCCGGAGAGACGCACGCCGAAGCGCTCGCCGCCGACCCCGCGGAAGAATGCTTCGCCGGAGGTGGCACCGTAGAGCACGGTGTTGCCGACGATGATGTTGTCGTTGGCGTCGCCACGGAACTCTATGCTCGGGCGCACCACGACACGGCCACCACTCAGGCCCTTGCCGGTGTAGTCATTCGCCTCCCCGATCAGGTCCAGGGTGATGCCCTTGGCCAGGAACGCGCCGAAGGACTGGCCACCGGTGCCTTCCATCTGGATGAAGATGGTCTGGTCAGGCAGGCCGTCCGGATGATGCTTGATCAGCTCGCCCGACAGCATGGCGCCGACGGTGCGGTTGACGTTGCGGGCCTCTTCCATGAACTGGACCTTTTCGCCCCGCTCGATGGCGGCGCGGGATTTCTCGATCAGGCGCACGTCGAGTGCCTTGTCCAGACCGTGGTCCTGCGTGCTGGTGTGCAGGCGCGGCACATCGGCCGGCACGGGCGGCAGCGCGAATACACGGCTGAAATCCAGGCCCTTCGCCTTCCAGTGCTCGATGCCCTTGCGGGTGTCGAGCAGGTCGGCACGGCCGACGAGGTCTTCAAACTTGCGGATACCCAGCTGGGCCATGATCTGGCGGGCTTCTTCGGCCACGAAGAAGAAGTAGTTCACGACATGCTCGGGCTTGCCGGTGAACTTCTTGCGCAGGACCGGGTCCTGGGTGGCCACGCCCACCGGGCAGGTGTTCAGGTGGCACTTGCGCATCATGATGCAGCCTTCGACCACCAGCGGCGCCGTGGCGAAACCGAACTCGTCGGCACCCAGCAGGGCTCCGATGACTACGTCACGACCGGTCTTCATCTGGCCGTCGGCCTGCACGCGCACACGGCCGCGCAGACGGTTCAGCACCAGGGTCTGCTGGGTTTCGGCCAGGCCGAGTTCCCACGGCGTACCGCAATGCTTGATGGAGGACCACGGCGAGGCCCCGGTGCCACCATCGTGGCCGGCGATCACCACGTGGTCGGCCTTGGCCTTGGCCACACCGGCCGCCACGGTACCCACGCCCACTTCGGACACCAGCTTCACGGAGATGTCGGCCTTCGGGTTCACGTTCTTCAGGTCGTGAATCAGCTGGGCCAGGTCTTCGATCGAGTAGATGTCGTGGTGCGGAGGCGGCGAAATCAGGCCCACGCCCGGCACGGAGTGACGCAGCTTGCCGATGTACTCGGACACCTTGCCACCCGGCAGCTGGCCGCCTTCGCCCGGCTTCGCGCCCTGTGCCATCTTGATCTGGATCTGGTCGGCCGAGCCCAGGTATTCGGTGGTCACACCGAAACGGCCCGACGCCACCTGCTTGATGCGCGAACGCAGGCTGTCGCCGTCCTGCATCTCGTAGTCAGACTCGATCACCTTGGTGCCGATGATGTCGGATACCTTGGTGCCGCCCTTGATCTTGATGCCCTTGAGCTCGTTGCGGTAGCGGGCGGCGTCTTCGCCACCTTCACCGGTATTGCTCTTGCCACCGATGCGGTTCATGGCCAGGGCCAGGGTCGTGTGGGCTTCGGTCGAGATGGAGCCCAGCGACATGGCGCCGGTGGCAAAGCGCTTGACGATTTCAGACGCCGGTTCGACTTCTTCCACTGGAATCGCCTTGCTCGGATCAATCCTGAACTCGAACAGGCCACGCAGGGTCAGGTGGCGCTTGCTCTGGTCATTGATGATCTGCGCGTATTCCTTGAACGTGTCGAACTTGCCGGAGCGGGTGGCGTGCTGCAGCTTGGCGATCGCATCCGGGGTCCACATGTGCTCTTCGCCACGGGTACGCCAGGCGTACTCGCCACCGGTTTCCAGCATTGATTCCAGCACCGGATCGTTGCCGTAGGCAGCGGTGTGGTTGCGGATGGCTTCTTCGGCGACCTCAAAGATGCCGATGCCGCCGACCTGGGTCGGGGTGCCGCGGAAGTAGGTGTCGACCAGTTCCCTGTTCAGGCCGATGGCTTCGAAGATCTGCGCGCCGCAGTAGGACATGTAGGTGCTGATGCCCATCTTCGACATGATCTTGGACAGACCCTTGCCGATCGCCTTGGTGTAGTTGTAGATCGCCTTTTCCGGGGTCAGGTCCAGATCCTTGGCGATGTCGGCCAGGGTTTCCATCGCCAGGTAGGGATGCACGGCTTCGGCGCCATAGCCGGCCAGCACGGCGAAGTGGTGCACTTCACGCGCGGTGCCGGTTTCCACGACCAGGCCGGTCGAGGTGCGCAGGCCCTTGCGGACCAGGTGGTGGTGGATGGCCGACAGGGCGAGCAGCGCCGGAATCGCGATGTTCTCGCGGTTCATGCCGCGGTCGCTCACGATCAGGATGTTGTTGCCGGACTGGATGGCTTCCACGGCTTCGGCGCAGAGCGAGGCCAGACGGGCTTCCACGCCTTCACGTCCCCAGGCCGCCGGGTAGGTGATGTCCAGGGCATAGGACTTGAACTTGCCGCCCGTGTGCTTCTCGATGTTGCGCAGACGGGACATGTCCTTGAAGTCCAGCACTGGCTGGGACACTTCAAGACGCATCGGCGGGTTCACGGCATTGATGTCGAGCAGGTTTGGCTTCGGACCGATGAACGACACTAGCGACATCACCACCGCTTCACGGATGGGGTCGATGGGCGGGTTGGTCACCTGCGCGAACAGCTGCTTGAAGTAGTTGTACAGGGGCTTGTTCTTGTCCGAGAGCACGGCCAGGGGCGAATCGTTGCCCATGGAGCCGATGCCTTCTTCACCGTTCTGCGCCATCGGGGCCATCAGGAACTTGACGTCTTCCTGGGTGAAGCCGAAGGCCTGCTGGCGATCCAGCAGCGACTCGGACGAGGCCTGGTCTTCGGCGGCGGCTTCGATGCTGTCGAGCCTGATGCGGACGTTCTCGATCCACTGGCGGTAGGGCTTGGCCGAGGCATACTGCGCCTTCAGCTCTTCGTCCTCGATGATGCGACCCTGTTCGAAGTCGATCAGGAACATCTTGCCCGGCTGCAGGCGCCACTTCTTCACGATCTTGCTGTCGGAGATGGGCAGCACGCCGGACTCGGAGGCCAGCACAACCAAGTCATCATCAGTGATGATGAAGCGGGCCGGACGCAGGCCGTTACGGTCCAGCGTGGCACCGATCTGGCGACCATCGGTGAAGACCATGGCGGCAGGGCCGTCCCACGGTTCCATCATGGCAGCGTGGTATTCGTAGAAGGCGCGACGACGTTCGTCCATGGTGCTGTGCTGTTCCCAGGCTTCCGGGATCATCATCATGGCGGCCTGTGCCAGCGGGTAGCCGGACATGGTCAGCAGTTCGAGCGCGTTGTCGAACGTGGCGGTATCGGACTGGCCTTCGAGGCTGATCGGGTACAGCTTCTTCAGGTCGGCACCCAGCACCGGCGACTTCATCACGCCTTCACGGGCACGCATCCAGTTGAAGTTGCCCTTCACGGTGTTGATTTCGCCGTTGTGGGCGACCATGCGGTACGGGTGGGCCAGCGGCCACTCCGGGAAGGTGTTGGTGGAGAAGCGCTGGTGCACCAGGGCCAGGGCCGAGACCACGCGCTCGTCCTTCAGGTCGAGGTAGTACTTGCCCACCTGGTCGGCCAGCAGCAGGCCCTTGTAGATGATGGTGCGGCACGACATGCTCGGCACGTAGTATTCACGGCTGTGCGTCAGGTTCAGGCTCTGGATCTTGGTCGAGGCTGTCTTGCGGATGACGTAGAGCTTCCGCTCCAGCGCATCGGGCACGATGATGTCAGGGCCGCGGCCGATGAAGATCTGGCGGATGACGGGTTCCTTCGCGCGGACCATGGGCGACATCGGCATGTCGCGGTCGACCGGGACATCACGCCAGCCCAGCACGATCTGGCCTTCGGCCTTCACGGCACGCTCCAGTTCCTGTTCGCAGGCCAGACGCGAGGCATTTTCCTTCGGCAGGAAGATCATGCCCACGCCGTATTCACCCGGCGGCGGCAGTTCGACACCCTGCCTGGCCATTTCGGCGCGATAGAACTCGTCCGGGATCTGGATGAGCAGGCCAGCGCCGTCACCCATCAGCGGGTCGGCCCCCACAGCACCACGGTGGTCGATGTTCTCCAGGATCTTCAGGCCTTGCTGCACGATGCTGTGCGCTTTCTGGCCTTTGATGTGCGCGACAAAACCGACGCCACAGGCGTCATGCTCGGCGTTGGTGTAGAGGCCGAGTTCAGCGGCTGTCTTGATTTCCTGGGGAGAGGCAGAGTCACTGCCGCCGTCGGTGCGGAACAGGGTTCCGTGGGTCGCCTGGTTCATGAGGGCGCTCCTGCGTGGAGGGAAGACAAACAAATCGGGAGGGCAAGAATACGCCCCGATGTCGTCACCTCCAACCACTATAAATTAGGGTCAGAACCTTA
>JBKHWB010000054.1:0-14602 GCA_046566745.1 Gammaproteobacteria bacterium | reverse complement strand
ACGACAGGCGCATCCTGATGACCCGGGTGGCCGGGGCAGGAGCCATTGCCGCCTGGGGACTGGCGTCCTGGGATTATGGCGAGCGCTCATTGCACGCGGCTGACGAGGGCTGGTTCGAACGAGACAGCCCCGAGGGCGGCGCCGACAAGGCCGGCCACCTGTACACCAGCTATGTGATGACGCGCGCCTTTACCGGCCTGAACCAGCACTGGGGGGACGACCAGCGATCCGCCGGACGGGAGGCCCTGTTCACCAGCCTCCTGCTGACCGGCATCATGGAACTCGGAGACGGCCTGAGCCCCTATGGCGTCTCCGGCGAAGACATGATCATGAACGTGGCGGGTAGCCTCATCGGTTACCAGCTGGCCACGCGCGAAAACTGGGCACGGCGGCTGGACCTGCGTATGGAATACCGTCCCGGCGGGCGCAGCGATCCGTTTACCGACTATGAACACGCGCGCTATCTCGTTGCCGTCAAGCTGGACGGCCTGAACCTGCAGGAGCGCTCTCCGCTGCGATGGCTCGAGCTGCATGCCGGCTATTACGCGCGCGGCTATGACGATCCCCTGCAACGGGATCGCCGCCATACCTATGTCGGCCTTGGAGTGAACCTCTCCCGCTGGCTGGACAGGGCCGGCTGGGCGGGCAGCGCACGACTGTTGCGCTACTACCAGATCCCGGGCACCAGCATGCGGGCCGACCATGAACTATCGCCGTAAACAGCCACCGGGCCGACGCCGTGTCGACGCCCGATACCGCGTGGGCTAGTGTTGTACTGGTGCTTGCGCCGGCAGTACCGCCCTGGCACCAACCCCGAGCCCGAACCTGATCACCATGCGCGTACGCACCACTGTCCTGTTACCCGCCCTCGTGCTGCTGGCCTTCGGCAGCCTGATGCTGCTATGGGCATCGGGCGTACTGGACCTGGCGATGCTCAAGTCACATCACGACGAACTGGCGGCGCTCGTGCGGGAGTGGCCCACCCTTTCCGTCACCCTGTTTTTCATGGCTTTCGTGCTGGCCACCGCCCTGTCACTGCCAGTGGCGACCATGCTCTCGTTACTGGCCGGCTCGTTGTTCAGTTTCGAAAAGGCGCTGCTGCTCGTGTCCTTCGCCAGCAGTTGCGGTGCCACGCTTGCCATGCTGCTGGCACGCTACGTCCTGCGAGACCTGGTGGAAAAGAAATGGCCTCGCCTGGTATCCCGCACCAACAAGGGCCTCCAGCGCGACGGCTTCTATTATCTCCTGGCCTTGCGCCTCGCCCCCGCGCCGCCTTTCTTCGTCGTCAACCTGCTCATGGGACTCACCCGCATGCCGGCCGGCAAGTTTTTCCTGGTCAGCCAGCTCGGGATGTTGCCGCTGGACGTGGTGTTCGTGAATGCAGGCCGCGCACTGGCAACGGTCAGCCAGCCCGCCGACGTGATGAGTCTCGACATCATCATTGCCTTGCTGCTGGCCAGCACACTCCCCCTGCTGCTACGCGAGCTATTGGGCTCAAGGCACGACAAACGCCGGGGCAATGGCAACATCACACCCTGACACTGCCCTGCCCCTTGGCCGAAATGCCGTTCCCCGCGAAGGGGCTCAGGCGATGCCCGACAACAGCGGCACGCCCTTTTCCATGCCCCAGCCATCCGACTTCAGCGCGGTGGGCTGCTCGATCCGGCCCTTGAGCAGCGTGAGTACGTAATACACTTCCTTGCCCAGGCACACCTCATAGATCAGGGTGTAATCCCCCGGCACGACATCCAGCTTCACCTGCAACTCTTCGCAGGGAGAGAACACGGCGAGTTCCGCCGGATCGACCACCTCGAACGGAACCTGCACGCATCGTTGCGCGCTTTTGCTGGGCAGGAACTTTTCCGCCGTGCGCACGATCACATCGGCGCCAAACTGCTCGTCCGACAGCGGATCAAACATCACTACGCCGGATAGCAGCAACAGGCCCTGGGCACAATTGCCCTCACCCCACTGCAATTCTTCATCAGCGCAGGGTCGCGAGCGCAGGCCGAACTGGCTGTCGCTGATTTCAAGGTCAAGCTTGCATTGCATGCAGATTTTCTCCGGAGGCCCATTGCCCCCATCACCATCAGGAATTAGAGCAGGAAACCCAGCACGGACTGGGCGAAGCTGCTGTCGACCTCCAGGCGCAGGCCGGCAACATACCGGTTCAACAGGTTTTCCATCCACTGGCGCTGACAGCGGAAGCGGACCAGCACGAAATGCTCGCGCTCCAGCCGGTAATCCAGTTCCAGCCATAGATGCTCGGGCTCGCCATGCAAGGCGACCAGAAGCAGGGCCTTGTTCTCATTGGGCACGAACGACGCCTCCACCACCTCGCCAATATCCGCGAAGTGCTTGTTGAGGAACATCCTGGCACCAATGGAACGGATGGCATTGAGCGGCATGGCAGGCCTTGCTGGTGATTGAGCGCTGGAACGGGGGATAGTGACGGATTGAGCCTACTGACGCCAGCAGGCAGCCACTTGCCAGTCCTGCCCCTCTCGCCCACCGCGCGGCGCTGGCGCCCCGGCGGCACGACAGCCAAGCAGGGATTGCAATCCATTCAACCGAGAATGCTTGACTTGTAGCGCAAGGCTGTCAGTATGTACCTCGCATGCCGCACAGGCAGAAATGATTCTTGTCAGTTCTAGCTCTCGCCAGTACTCCAGTTCTTAATTTCACCTGTTCAGTTTTCATGCGCTTCCTTTTTGTTTTATAGGTGTTAAAGAAATGGCTACTGGTACCGTTAAGTGGTTCAACGATGCAAAGGGTTTCGGCTTCATTACTCAGGATGACGGTGGCGAAGACCTGTTCGCGCACTTCTCCGAAATCAAGGCCGATGGCTTCCGCTCCCTCGCAGAAGGCCAGAAGGTCTCCTTCGATGTGACCATGGGTCAGAAGGGCAAGCAGGCTGCAAACATCAAGCCCCTCTAAAGGCTGGTTTGCGCCCTGAAGAGAAAACCCGGCTTTGCCGGGTTTTTTTTCGCCTGCCGGATCAGTTGCCGCGATGAAACAAGGGCAGGTGTGTCTGCGCGAACGTATGCTTGCCAACAAGCTTCCCCGCACGGAAACGGAACAGGTCCACGCCCTCCCAGTACGGCTTTTCTCCGGCCAGAACGGCCAATGAGCGCTGCAGCCAACGCAGGAAAACAGCCGGCGAGCCGACCGCCAGACCATGCTCGCACCGCCAGCTCACAGCCGCCTGCTGCGTCCCCTCATCGACAATTACCTTGTCGCGAATGAAGCGCAACCGACCAAAACGGCCCGCAAATTGGGCAGCGAACGCCGCCCGTATCTCCGCCTTGCCACGGCAATGCCTGCCATCATAGGTGATGTACTCGGCATCGTCGGCAAAGAACGACATGACCTGGTCAAGGTCGTCGACGTTGAAGGCATCGACAAAAGCGATGACCTGTTCACGATAGTTCATGCGGCTCACCTGCCCTGTCTGTCGTCAGACTGCTACGCGTCCTTTCACCGCGTTGGCACGAGCACTGCAGGTAATGGACCCATCCATTGCGACCGGCAAGCGCTCACGCACGACGTCCCGAAACACCACCACCTGCTCCGGCGTCATGGCGGCCAGCGTGGCACCAACACTGGGTCCTCCCAGCACTGTCGTCCAGTAATCGTCGAAACCCGCATAGCGACGTTGCACCGTGATTTCACAGGTTTCCACATCCACCAGACCCGCTTCCTCCCATAGCACCTGCATCACATCACGGCGCGAAGCCTCCGGGCTGGGCGGTGCCGGCACGGTGAAGCCGAGCTCGCGCAGGGCCTGCTGCAGCGGGAAATACGGAAAGCCACCGCCGTGCATGTCCCAGGCATACGCCGTGACCAGGCCACCCGGTCGCACCACGCGCGTCATCTCGGAGACCCCCCTCGCAGGATCGGGTACAAAAAAGATCACCAGGGGCATCACGGCGGCGTCCAGGCTGTTGTCCGCAAAAGGCAGGGCCATGGCATCGCCCAGCCAGAAACCGGCGCCTTGCAGGGCGGGTCGCTGCCGCGCATAGGCGAGCTGGCCCTCGGACGGATCAATGCCGTCGACGCCGGACGGTGCGCAACGCTCGACCAGCACCTGGGTGAACGCCCCGTTGCCGCAGCCCACATCCAGCCAATGCAGTCCGTCCGGCGGCGCGAGCCAGTCCAGGAAACGCTGGCCCGCCGACTGGCTCCAGACGCCCATGAAGCGTTCGTACGCAGCACCATCATCGAAGCGGATCGAGGGTGTCGTCATCTCTGCAATCTCCTGGCCATCAGGGCGTAATGGCAACCTTCAGCACGCCATCCCGCTGGTTGGCGAACAAGTCGTAGGCTGCTTCGATCTCGGCGAGCTTGAAGCGGTGCGTCACCAGCGGGCGCGCATCAAGGCGCCCAGATGCGATCACGTCCATGAGCCGGCGCATGCGTTCCTTGCCGCCAGGGCATAGCGTCGTGACGATCCTGTGGTCCCCCAAGCCAGCATGAAAGGCGTCGAGAGGAATGGTGAGATCGGTGGAGTAGACACCGAGCGATGACAGCGTGCCGCCGGGACGCAATACACGCAGCGCACCCTCGAAAGTCTGCTGGCGACCCAGAGCCTCGATGGCGACATCAACACCACGGCCGTCGGTCAGCCTCATGATCTGATCCACCACATTGCCCTTGCTGAAATCCACCACATGGTCGGCGCCCATGCGGCGCGAAATTTCCATGCGCGCCGGCACGGACTCCACCGTAATGATCTTTGACGCCCCCATCAGGCGCGCCCCTGCCGTGGCACACAGGCCTATGGGGCCCTGCGCAAATACGGCGACAGTATCTCCGATACGCACCGCGCCGCTCTCGGCGCCGGAGAACCCCGTCGACATGATGTCGGGGCACATCAGCACCTGCTCGTCGGTGAGTCCGGCGGGAATCGGCGCCAGATTGGTCATGGCATCCGGCACCAGCAGGTACTCGGCCTGGGCGCCGTCAATCGTGTTGCCGAAGCGCCAGCCCCCCAATGGCTGGAAGCCGTATTTACTGCCCGGGCCATCCTGCGAACAGACGCCGCACAAGCAAGCGGCGCTATGACCGCTGGGAGTGATGGCACCCGCAATGACACGCTGGCCCACTGTATAGCCCTGTACCGCCGCCCCCAGCTTTTCAATGACGCCGACCGGTTCGTGACCGATGGTGAGGCCGCGTGCCACCGGGTACTCGCCCTTGAGGATATGAACGTCAGTACCACAGATGGTGGTCGTGGTAATCCGGATCAGGGCATCGAGCGGTCCCGGCTCCGGGATCGGCTTTTCTTCCAGCACGATGCGATTGGGACCCAGGAAAACGGCTGCTTTCATGGTGCGGGCCATTGGACAACTCCTTTGCAAGGGATACGGCACCTATGCCGACCGTCATCAGCGTAGCGCGAAAACGGCTGCAGGGTACCAGCACAAGTCAAGCCCACGCATTGAAACTACAAGAAGACAACGCCCCGGGTGCTCAATCCAGCGAAACGGGCGTCGTCCGTCCACTGCACTGGTACTCGCGGGAGCCGTCAGATTCTGCCGCGGCCAGACGCATTTGCAACGGGATAGCAGGCACCTGCTGTCACCCCCACCGGGTGCTAATCAACCACCTTGCCGCGACCCGCCTTGATCTCGGCGCGCTCCGACTTGGCCTTGAGGCGACGCTGCTTCGACCCCCGCGTCGGCCGGGTGGGACGGCGTATGGGGGCCACGTAACTCGCCTCTTCCACCAACGCCTCCAGCCGCGCCATGGCATCCGTGCGGTTTTCTTCCTGACTGCGTGACGCCTGTGCCTTGATGACCAGAATGCCGTCCTTGGTGGCGCGCGAGCCGGCGAGCACAATCAGGCGCGCCTTGACCGCCTCCGGCAATGACGAGGCAGGCACATTGAAGCGCAGGTGCACCGCGCTGGAGACCTTGTTGACATTCTGTCCGCCCGGCCCCTGAGCACGAATGGCGGTGAACTCGATCTCGTCGGGCGGAATGGAAATGCTCATATACGGGGCGGCACCGGAGCCAAAACAAAAGGGGCGATCATCCGACCGCCCCTTTTTGTTTAACCACCAATCTTCTTGTACTTGATCCGGTGCGGGCCTGCATTGGCGCCCAGCTTCTTCTTCCGGTACTCCTCGAACTCGGTGTAGTTGCCGTCGTACCACTCCACCTCGTCACCGTCGAAGGACAGGATGTGGGTGGCGATACGGTCGAGGAACCAGCGGTCATGGGATACGCACATGACCACGCCCGGGAAGGTGAGGATCGCTTCTTCCAGCGCACGCAGGGTTTCCACGTCGAGGTCGTTGGACGGTTCGTCGAGCAGGATGACGTTGGCGCCGGCGGACAAAATCTTCGCCAGCTGCAGACGGTTGCGCTCGCCACCGGAGAGTTCGCCCACGCGCTTCTGCTGGTCGCTGCCCTTGAAGTTGAAGCGGCCGATATAGGCGCGCGACGGCATTTCGTAATCGCCCACCTTCATGATGTCGAGGCCGCCGGAGACTTCTTCCCACACGGTCTTCTTGTCGTCGAGCGTGTCGCGGATCTGGCCGACGTAGGCCACCTTCACGCTGTCGCCGACAATGACTTCGCCGGTATCCGGCTTCTGCTCGCCGGTGATCATGCGGAACAGCGTGGTTTTACCCGCACCGTTGGGACCGACGATGCCGACGATGGCGCCCTTGGGCACGGTGAAATTCACGTTCTCATACAGCAAGCGATCGCCGAAGGCCTTGGAAATGTTCTTCACATCCACCACGAGGTCGCCCAGACGCTCTCCTGGCGGAATGTAGATTTCCTGCGTTTCGGCACGCTTCTGGAATTCCTTGCTGGCCAGCTCGTCGTAAGCGGCCAGACGCGCCTTGCTCTTGGCATGACGGCCCTTGGCGTTCTGGCGCACCCATTCCAGCTCGCGCTTGAGCGCCTTGGCGTGGGCTTCTTCCTGCTTCTGTTCGGTCTCGAGACGGGCGCTCTTCTGCTCCAGCCAGCTGGAGTAGTTGCCCTGCCAGGGAATGCCGTGGCCGCGGTCGAGCTCGAGAATCCACTCGGCCACGTTGTCGAGGAAGTAGCGGTCGTGGGTGATGGCCACGATGGTGCCGGGGAAGTCTTTCAGGAAACGTTCCAGCCAGGCGACGGATTCGGCGTCGAGATGGTTGGTCGGTTCGTCGAGCAGCAGCATGTCGGGCTTGCTGAGCAGCAGGCGGCACAGGGCAACACGACGGCGCTCACCACCGGACAGCTTGGTGACGTCGGCATCCCAGGGCGGCAGACGCAGGGCATCGGCAGCCTGTTCCAGCTGGTTGTCGAGGTTGTGGCCATCCCAGGCCTGGATGATGCCTTCGAGCTTTTCCTGCTCCTTGGCGAGCTTGTCGAAATCGGCATCCGGCTCGGCGTACTCGGCGAAGACCTGGTCCAGGCGCGCCATGGCATCCAGGCACTCGCGCACACCATCTTCCACGTTGCCACGCACGTCCTTGGTCTCGTCCAGCGGCGGCTCCTGCTGCAGGTAGCCGATCTTGATGCCGGGCTGGGCGCGGGCTTCGCCCTGGATGTCGGTGTCAACGCCGGCCATGATGCGCAGCAGTGTGGACTTGCCGGCGCCATTAAGGCCGAGCACGCCGATCTTGGCGCCCGGGAAGAAGGACAGGGAGATGTCTTTCAGGATTTCCCGCTTGGGCGGGACGATCTTGGAGACACGATTCATCGTGTAGATGTATTGGGCCATCTGAAACTACCTGGAGGATTTGAGCGTCGACACCGGACCAACCGGCAAAGTGGGCGCAAGTATACCGCTTTGCCGCCGGGCCGTGATGCACAAAACCGGGCGGCGGGAGCGCCTCACCCTGAGCGCCGCCCGCCTTGTGACGGTCAGTGCGCCGCTAGTGCTGCCGCGCGTGCCGCCGGCGACCGGGCAAGGTAAGCCAACGCCTGCTCGGTATTGCCTTCGGCCTCCGGATGAAACCGGGGCGACAGCCAGCGCAACGTGCCCTTCACCAGGTGACGGAAGGTCGGCACATTGCCCGTACGGCGCCCGTCACGCTCCAGTTCGGCCAGGATCTGCACAAACGACAGTCGGGCAATGCGCTGCGCCTCACGGTCCGCGTCCTGGGAGGCAAGCCCGCGACAGGCCATCGCCAGGTAACGCAAAAAGAGAGGAAACACGATGGCCATCAGGGCCTGCCGGCTCAAGTAGAACCCGGGACGGGTCGCACAGAGATGCTCATACAATTCAAACGCCACGGAACGATGCTCGACTTCCTCGGCCAGATGCCAGCGAAAAAGATCGGCCATCACCGGATCACCCTTCTCCCAGCTCGTGTTGTCCATCGCCCACTGCCCGACCATGCCGGTAAAGTGCTCGACAGCGGCAATCAGGCCCACGCGAATCACCAACCAGTGCTTTTCCAGCAGACGGTGCTGCAAGGCCGGCAGACCGAAGGGAGCGTCACCCAGCATGTAGCCAAACAGGTGTTCGGCACGCTGGCGTACGTCGTCCGTATTCAGGCCGTGCCGCAGCAGATACTGCTCGGCACGCGAATGCACGCGGGAATGGACCGCCTCCTGCCGGATGAAGCCCTCGACGTCGGCCCGCAATTGCGGGTCGGTCACATACGGCAGCGCCTTGTTGTAAACACGGCAAAACCACAGCTCGCCTGGCGGCAACAGCAAGTGGAGGCCATTGATCATGTGCGTAGCAAACGGATCACCCGGCAGCCAGTGCAGGGGAGTACCGTCGAGATCAAACTGCACACGACGAGCCTTGAGACGGTGATGCACGGCAGCGGTCATGTTTCTCTCCTCTGCAAAAGGTCATGGGGTGATGTCGATGCGTGCAATCATCCTTGATGCGGACGGTGCAAAGCGGCTGAGCAGCCGCGTGATCCATGCCTCGGCACCTACCAGTGCCAGCCCCTGGTTTTTCTGCACCGCCCGAAGGACAGCCTCTGCTACATCGTCAGGCGAAAAGTTGCGACGCTTGTACAGGGCGTCAGCCTTGGCGCGTTTCTCGCGCTGCTCTTCTTCCGATAGCCCGGCATAGACCGTGCTGGTGGCAATACCGGTCGCCACGAAGCCAGGGCAGACGGCGGTAACACCGATATCCTTGTCTGCCAGCTCCGCCCGCAGGCACTCCGTCAGCATGTAGACCGCCGCCTTGCTGGTGGAATAGGCTGCCAGCTTGCGGTTGGGGCCAAATGCCGCTGCCGACGCCACATTCACGATATGCCCGGCACGGTGTGCAGCCACCATCTGCCGAGCGAACAGGCGCGATCCATGAATCACGCCCCAAAGGTTGACCTTCAGGAGCTTTTCCCAATCGGCGGCCGATGTATCCAGCACGCCACCCGCCATGCCGATGCCGGCATTGTTAATCACGATACTCGCGCCCCCCAGGTCCTTTTCGACCCAGTTGGCCAACGACTCCATCGCCTTCGCGGAGCCGACGTCAACCGCCCGATGCCAGGCCGATGCGCCCAGGGCCTCGACTTCCTGCGTCGTGCGCAAGGCGGAGGCCTCGTTGATGTCCACGCAAACGACATCGGCACCCGCCTGCGCCAGACGCAGGGCCGTGGCACGACCGATTCCCGATCCGGCGCCGGTCACCACCGCCAGGCGCCCCACCAATGGCAGGGACTGGCGCGCTGGCCGGACACGCGCCCGCTGCAGTGCCGGCGGCATGACCCCTGCCTCGACTCCTGCCACGAACTCGGCAATGCGGGCGGCGACCAGGTCCGGACTGCTCAGCACCACCCAGTGCCCCGCGTTGATGTCCCGCCGGTAGAGTTCCGGCACCCAGCGCGGCAGGTCCTCGAACAGCTGCGTACCAACATAGTTGTCCCGGGTCGGCACCAGCAATTGCACCGGGCAGGCCGCATGGCGCAACTCGGGCGCTAACAGCTTGCGACGGAAATTGGCCCGGTACAGTTGCACACCGTGCTTGCCATCCTCGGTCTGGGTTGGATTGGGCTCGCACTCCGCCACTCCTTCGCGCTTTTCCAGATAGGCCGGCCACCACTTGCCGACACCCGCCTCCCAGCTGGCCGCCGGCAGCACCGGCAACTGGAAAAAGCCGATGTACCAAGAGCTGGCCAGCTGCCTGACCACCTCAAGCTTGGCCGCCGGCGAGCGATTGAACGCACGATCGCGAATCCAGTACGAGGCATGGTCCAGACAGGGGCCGGAAATGGTGGTGAAAGAGGCAATACGTGGCTTCAAGCGTGCCGTGGTGACGGACTCCCAGCTCTGGATGGAGCCCCAGTCATGGGCCGCCAGATGGAAACGCCGCCCCGGGATCACCGCATCCACTACCGCCGCAAGATCCTGTGCCAGCCACTCCAGGCGATAATCGGACAGGTCAGGCGGCACATCGGACTGTCCGGCGCCGCGCACATCGTAGGCAATGACAAAGTAATTCCCGGCGAGGCGCTCGGCCACCGGGCGCCAGACCTGGTTGTTGTCGGGATACCCGTGCACCAGCACGATGGGGGTTTTCCTGATATCGCCATACATCACGACATGCAGGCCCACATCCCCTGAGGCAATCCGCGTCGTCACTACCTTCATGCTGCACCCACCCTCGCCGTGGTGCCGGCACATCGCACGCCCACGCGTGCGGCGCCAGGCCGTAGAGCCCATCTGAACACCGTTAAGACCAGAGATGTTTACATCAGCCAATGACACACTTCAACCGGAAAATGAACCACCGGTCACTCCTCCTGGCCGACCGGCCCGGGCCTGAATACCGCCCCATCCACCCCCGTCGGCTTTTCACTGCCCCTGTCCGCCGGTTTCGGCTAGAATATGCGCCCTCCCGCCCAGCCCTACGCCCATGAGGTTCGTGATGTTCAGCAAAGACGTGACTCTTGCCAGCTTTGATCCGGAACTGGCCCAGGCCATTGCCAATGAAGACCGCCGCCAGGAAGAGCACATCGAGCTTATTGCCTCGGAAAACTACTGCTCGCCGGCCGTCATGGAAGCCCAGGGCTCCAAGCTCACGAACAAGTACGCCGAAGGCTACCCGGGCAAGCGCTATTACGGCGGCTGTGAAAACGTCGACGTGATCGAGCAGCTCGCCATCGACCGCGCCAAGCAGCTGTTCGGTGCCGACTACGCCAACGTGCAGCCGCATGCCGGTTCGCAGGCCAACGGTGCCGTCTTCCTGGCCCTGCTGAACGCCGGTGACACCGTGCTGGGCATGAGCCTCGCCCACGGCGGCCACCTCACCCACGGCGCCACCGTGAACTTCTCCGGCAAGACCTACAAGTCCGTCCAGTACGGCCTGAACACCGCCACTGGGGAAGTGGATTACGACGAAGTCGAGCGTCTGGCCGTCGAACACAAGCCGAAGATGATCATTGCCGGCTTCTCCGCTTACTCCCGCGTGATGGACTGGGCGCGCTTCCGCGCCATCGCCGACAAGGTCGGTGCCTACCTGATGGTGGACATGGCCCACGTGGCCGGCCTCGTCGCCGCCGGCGTGTACCCGAACCCGGTGCAGATCGCCGATGTGACCACCACCACCACGCACAAGACGCTGCGCGGTCCGCGTTCCGGCCTGATCCTGGCGAAGAAGAACGAAGAAATCGAAAAGAAGCTGAACTCGGCCGTGTTCCCCGGCATCCAGGGCGGCCCGCTCGAGCACGTCATCGCCGCCAAGGCCGTGGCCTTCAAGGAAGCGATGGCCCCCGAGTTCAAGGCCTACCAGCAGCAGGTGGTGAAGAACGCCCGGACCATGGCCGAGGTGTTGATCGCACGCGGCTACGACATCGTCTCCGGCGGCACCGACAACCACCTCTTCCTGCTCTCACTGATCAAGCAGGACGTGACCGGCAAGGATGCAGACGCCTGGCTGGGCGCCGCCGGCATCACCGTGAACAAGAACGCGGTGCCGAACGATCCGCGCTCGCCGTTCGTGACCTCCGGCATCCGCATCGGCACCCCGGCCGTGACCACCCGTGGCTTCGGCGAAGCTGAGTGTCGCGAACTGGCCGGCTGGATTGCCGACATCATCGACGCCCGCGGTGACGCCGCCGTCATCACGGCCGTGGCCGCCAAGGTGAAGGCCGTGTGCGCGAAGTTCCCGGTGTACGGCGCGTAATGAAACTGCTGTAACGCCCTCCTTTCCTCCGCCCTATGGAGAGGAAAGGAGGGATGCTGTATAGATGCACTGCTGTTGCCGAAACATCAGGAAGGTTCTTTAGAGGTTTTTATGAAAGCATCCCCAAACCGTCACGAGCGGATGGCGAGCAAGGCGCACAGCGCGCAGCAGCCGAGACATAACTTCCCGTTAGGCGAGGTTGCGAGCACTGCGCAACGCCGCTCGACATTTGCGCAGTAGGTTTGGGAGGCTTTCCTCATGCACTGCCCTTTCTGCAGCGCCGACGACACGAAAGTGATCGACTCCCGTCTGGTCGCCGATGGCGACCAGGTCCGCCGCCGCCGTGAATGCACGGCCTGTGGTGAACGCTTCACCACGTTTGAAACCGCCGAACTCGTCCTTCCCCGCATCATCAAGTCCGATGGCGTGCGCCAGCCCTTTGACGAGGCCAAGCTGCGCTCGGGCATGATGCATGCCCTGCAGAAGCGCCCGGTTTCCATCGAGCAGATTGATGCTGCCGTCAGCCGCATCCTGCATCGCCTGCGCGCCACCGGTGAACGCGAAGTGAAAGCCCGTCTCGTCGGCGAACTGGTCATGGATGAACTGAAGACGCTCGACTCCGTGGCCTATGTGCGCTTTGCGTCGGTGTACCGCAGCTTCCAGGACATCAGCGAATTCCGCACGGAAATCGAAAAACTCGAACGCGATACGCAGGCATCGGAATGAGTTTTCCGGCTGACGACATCCGCTACATGAGCGAGGCCCTGCAGCTGGCCCGCCGCGGCCGCTTCACCACGCAGCCGAACCCGCGCGTGGGCTGCGTCATCGTCAAGGATGGCGTCATTGTCGGCACCGGCTATCACGCCCGCGCCGGCGGACCCCATGCCGAAGTGGCCGCACTGAGGCAGGCCGGTTATCGCGCCTTTGGTGCCACCGCGTATGTCACGCTGGAGCCGTGCGCCCATCATGGCCGCACGCCGCCCTGCGCCAACGAACTGGTCATTGCCGGACTGAAACGCGTGGTCATGGCCACGCTGGATGCCAATCCACTTGTGGCCGGCAAAGGCAAAAAAATTCTGGATGATGCCGGCATCGAGACGCTCGCCGGCGTACTTGAAGAAGACGCCCGCACGCTCAATGCCGGCTTCCTGCGCCGTATCAATGGCGGCCTGCCCTGGACCCGGCTCAAGCTCGCCATGAGCCTTGATGGACGCACGGGCATGGCATCCGGCGAATCAAAATGGATTACCGGCCCGGACGCCCGCCGCGACGCCCAGCAATGGCGCGCCATGAGTTCCGCCATCATCACCGGTATCGGCACCGTGCTGGCCGACGACCCGTCGCTGACCGTGCGCCCGGACGAATGGGAAAACTGGAGCAGCGGCGAACCGGTACAACCCTGGCGCGTAGTGCTGGATGCCGACTTCCGCACACCGACAACCGCAAAGCTGTTGCAGCAACCGGGTCGCACCATCATCGTCGGCATCCGCTCGCAGCTGGATCGGCAAACCGCCCTGCGCGATGCCGGTGCCGATATCTGGATACTGGACGGCAAGACCGGCAAGGTTGACCTCAAAGCCCTGCTGCAGCGCCTGGCGGCAGAAGGGGCCAACGAAGTGCTGGTGGAAGCCGGTGCCACCGTGGCCGGCAGTTTTGCCCGTGCCGGGCTGGTAGACGAATACGTGATGTACCAGGCCCCGGTGCTGATGGGCAGCAGTGCCCGTCCGCTGCTGGACTGGCCCATGCAGTTCATGCGCGAACAACGCAAGCTCGTGATTACCGACGTGCGCATGGTAGGCAGCGACATCCGCCTGCTGGCGCGTCCGAAAACGGCGTAACGGAGAAAAACCCATGTTTACCGGGATCATCGAAGCCGTCGGCACGGTGCGGGCCATTGAGCCCCGCGGTGGCGACGTGCGCCTGTCCATCGCCACCGGCAAGCTCGACCTGAGTGACGTGAAGCTGGGCGACTCGATCGCCACCAACGGCGTCTGCCTGACCGCCGTGGTCCTGCCCGGTGACGGCTTCGTGGCCGACGTCTCGACGGAAACGCTGGCGCGATCCACACTGAAATCACTCAAGGTGGGCGACCGCGTCAACCTGGAAAAGGCCCTGATGCCGCAGTCACGTCTGGGTGGCCATATTGTCAGTGGCCACGTCGACGGCATCGGCGAAGTGGTCGGCCGCGACGTGTCGGCGCGTGCGGTACTGTTCCGCATCAAGGCCCCGGACGAGCTGGCGAAATACATCGCCGAAAAAGGCTCGATCACCACGGATGGCATCAGCCTCACCGTGAACGGCCTGCGCGGAGCCGAGTTTGATCTCACCATCGTGCCGCACACCGTGCAGGAAACGAATATTGCCGGCTGGACCGTCGGCACGAAGGTGAATCTGGAAGTGGATGTGATTGCGCGCTATCTGGAGCGCCTGCTGCTCGGCGAGAAAGCTGCCGACGCCGGCCACCAGGGCGGCATCACCATGGCCTTTCTGGCCGAAAACGGATTCATGAAGTAAG
>JBKHWB010000053.1:0-15117 GCA_046566745.1 Gammaproteobacteria bacterium | reverse complement strand
AGGAAGCGTATGCCAAGTTCGTTGAGCTGGGCTTTGGTGCGCTCGCCTCGCCGGTGGAGCACGGTGGCCAGGGTCTGCCCCCGTCCCTCGGCATCGCCATGAGCGAAATGACCGGCACCGCCAACTGGTCCTGGTCCATGTACCCGGGCCTGTCGCATGGGGCCATCAACACCGTTGAAGCCCACGGTACCCCGGAGCAGAAAGAGGTCTACCTGACCAAGCTGATCTCCGGCGAGTGGACCGGCACCATGTGCCTGACCGAATCCCACGCCGGTTCCGACCTGGGCATCATCCGCACCAAGGCCGAGCCGAACGCCGATGGTTCCTACAGCATCTCCGGCACCAAGATCTTCATTTCCGCTGGCGAACACGACATGGCCGAGAACATCGTCCACATTGTGCTGGCCCGCCTGCCGGATGCCCCCAAGGGCACCAAGGGTATTTCGCTGTTCATCGTGCCGAAGTTCCTGCCGGCCGCCGATGGCTCCGTGGGCGAGCGCAATGGCGTGGTGTGTGGCTCCATCGAGCACAAGATGGGCATCAAGGCCTCTGCCACCTGCGTGATGAATTTTGATGGTGCCAAGGGTTTCCTGATCGGTCCGCCAAACAAGGGCCTGAACTGCATGTTTACCTTCATGAACACCGCCCGCGTCGGTACCGCCCTGCAGGGCGTGTGTGCTGCGGAAGGTGCGTTCCAGGGTGCCCTGGCTTACGCCAAGGAGCGTCTGGCCATGCGTTCCCTGTCCGGCCCCAAGGCGCCGGAGAAGGAAGCCGACCCGATCATCGTGCACCCGGCCGTGCGTAACATGCTGCTCACCCAGAAGGCCTTTGCCGAAGGCGGTCGTGCGCTGGTGTACTGGCTCTCCACCCAGACCGACCTGGTTTATGGTGCCGAGTCCGAAGAAGCTCGCAAGCAGGCTGATGACCTGATGAGCTTCCTGACCCCGATCGCCAAGGCTTTCCTGACCGAAGCCGGTTCCGAAGCCGCCAAGCATGGCGTGCAGGTGTACGGTGGCCACGGCTTCATCCGTGAGTGGGGCATGGAGCAGATCGTGCGTGATACGCGCATTGCCTGCCTGTACGAAGGCACCACCGAAATCCAGGCGCTCGACTTGCTGGGCCGCAAGGTGCTGCAGACTCAGGGTGCCATGCTGAAGCAGTTCACCAAACTGGTGCACAAGTTCTGCGAAGCCAACAAGGACAATGCCGCTCTGGCCGAGTACGTGGCCCCGCTGGCCGCTCTCAACAAGGAGTGGGGCGACCTGACCATGAAGATCGGCATGAAGGCCATGCAGAACCCGGATGAAGTGGGTGCGGCCGCAGTCGACTACATGTACTACTCCGGTTATGTAGTGATGGGTTACCTGTGGGCCCTCATGGCCAAGGTGGCGCAGGACAAGTTGGCAGCAGGCACGACGGAGGAGGCGTTCTACAAGGCCAAGATCCAGACGGCACAGTTCTACTTCAAGAAGATCCTGCCGCGCACCAAGTCCCATGTCGATGCCATCGAAGGTGGCCTGGACGTGCTGATGCAGATGGATGTGGACGCTTTCGCGTTCTGATCCGTCAGGTATCGGGCGTAAGTCTGCACCGCAAAGGGCCCGCGCATGCGGGCCTTTTGCTGAATAGTTGCTGTGTTGTTGTGCTCACCGTTCGTGGTGAGCGTGTCGAACCATTGCCCTGGTGGATTCTGGATAGGCCTGGGGCGAGTGGTACGGTTTTTATGAGTTCCCTCTCATGTCGAACGGCGTGGGAGCCACGGGAGAGTTGAGATGGCCGTTTACAAAGCCCCCCTGCGCGACATGCGCTTTGTGCTGGATGAAGTGTTCAAGGCAACCGAGTTCTGGCAGTCCGTGCCCGCCCTGAATGAAGTGGATCGCGAAACCGTTGATGCCATTCTGGAAGAGTCGGCCAAGTTCAACGAAAACGTGCTGTTCCCGCTGAACCGCACGGGTGATGAAGAAGGTGCTCAATTCAGCAATGGTGTCGTGACCACGCCCAAGGGCTTCCCGGAAGCGTTCAAACAGTTTGGCGAGGGTGGCTGGATTGGCCTTGGCGCCGACCCGCGCTGGGGTGGTGCCGGCCTGCCCAAGACCGTGACGGCCCTGACCGACGAAATCCTGTTCTCGGCCAACCCGTCGTTTGCTCTTTACCCGTTGCTGGGCATCGGCGCAGCGCTGTCGATGTCGCAGCATGCTACCGACGAGATCAATGACCTGTATCTGCCGAAGATCTACTCGGGCGAGTGGGCCGGCACCATGTGCCTGACCGAGCCGCACGCCGGTACCGACCTGGGCATCATCAAGACCCGGGCCGTGCCGGAGGCCGATGGCTCGTACAGCATCACCGGTACCAAGATCTTCATTACGGGGGGCGAGCACGATCTGGCCCAGAACATCGTTCACCTGGTGCTGGCCAAGCTGCCGGACGCGCCGGCCGGCTCCAAGGGCATTTCGCTGTTCCTCGTGCCGAAGTTCATGGTGAATGCGGATGGTTCGCTGGGGGAGCGCAACAAGGTGGGTGCCGGCAATATCGAGCACAAGATGGGGATCAAGGCCTCCGCTACCTGCGTGATGAATTTCGACGGTGCCAAGGGCTTCCTGATCGGCAAGATCAACGAAGGCCTGGCCGCCATGTTCGTGATGATGAACTACGAGCGACTGTCCATGGGTATCCAGGGCCTCGGCGCCTCGGAAGTGGCGTACCAGAGCGCTGCCGCTTATGCCCGTGATCGTCTGCAGGGGCGTTCCGCTACGGGCGTGAAGTCCCCGGAAAAACCGGCCGATTCGCTGCTGGTGCATCCGGACGTGCGTCGCATGTTGCTCAAGACGCGCGTGCACAACGAAGCGGCCCGTTGTTTTGTGATGTACACCGCCCGTTATCTCGACCTGGCCAAGTATGCCGAGGGCGATGTGGCGGCCGCCGCCGCCGATCGGGTGGCCTTGCTGACCCCGGTGGTGAAGGCCTTCCTCTCTGACAAGGGCTTCGAGGGGTGCGTGGACGCGCAGCAGGTGTTCGGTGGTCACGGCTTCATCCGCGAATGGGGCATGGAGCAGTTGGTGCGCGATGTGCGCATTGCACAGATCTACGAAGGCGCTAACGGCATCCAGGCCAACGACTTGATGGGTCGCAAGGTCGTCAAGAACAGGGCGGCGTATGTGAAGCCCTACATTGCCGAAATGCGCGAAGCAGCCGCCCGCCTGACGACGCCAGAAACGGCCAACCTCAAGGCAGGCTTCGTTGCCGCCATTGATCGTCTGGAAGGGCTGACCCAGCGTGTCATCGAGCTCTCGGCAAGCAATCCTGACGAGATCAACGCTGCCGCGGTGGATTACCTGCACGTGTTCGGCCTGGTCAGCTATGCCTACATGTGGGCCCTGATGGCAGATGCCGCGTCTGGCAAGCAGGCTGACAGTTTCTACGCCGACAAGCTGGCGCTGGCAGACTATTTTGCTGTGCGCGTGCTGCCGGAAATGGAGGGTCGTGCCCGCATGGTGGAGGCGGGCGCTGCACCATTGATGAAGTTTGGCGATGCCAGCTTCTGATTGGAGAGTGGATTGAGGGAAGGCCCGCTGCATGCGGGCCTTTTTTATGGGCCTGTAGTTGTGCCTGGGCCGGCGGCGGTGCCACTATCGAGTCATCTGATAGCGATGTGGCGTATGCGAATGTGGTTGATCGGCCAGCCCCCAACAGGCTCTCAAGGCAGCGCTCTCCCGTTGCGGGGTTGCCATGCTGTTTCGGGAGCCGGTGTGGCCGCTGCTCGGCCTGCGTCCGGGATGTCGCGGTTTGCCTTGCTGCTTGCCGGTTGGCTGGCCTCTGGCGGCATCTATGGTGAGGAGTCTGGTGCTGCCGATACCTTGCCACCGCAGCAGGACGAGAGGGCAGCGATTCCCCGGGTGATGAGTTCGGTCGGCTTTACCCCCAGACCGGCGACGGACGCCAGTTGCATCCTGCGTGACGAGGAGGGGCGTTTTCTCGGCTGGCTGGATTACCAGCACTGCGTGTTTTCTGGTCGCACCGTGGCGTCGGCCCGCTGGTTCGATGATCTGTTCGGCGAATGGAGTGACGACGAGGCCACCATGATGGTGCGCGTGGTCACCGAACTGGGTTGGGATGAGGAGAACGGCTTCAGTTCGGCAGCCAGGATTCGGGCCTATGCCGACTTGCCGAATGCCCGTGAGCGCTTGCGGCTGGTGATTACTGACGAGGAGGAGACCGAGCCTATACCCGGTCAGGGCGACAGGGTTGTGCCCCAGCCCTTGCGCAACGCCCGCGATTCGTCATCGGTGGCCCTGCGGTGGTTTCCCCGGGACAGGCACCGGTTCCGGACGGATCTGGATGTGGGCGTGCGGGGCGGTCCCGAGATCTACACGCGCTTGCGTCTTCGCCGGCAATGGGGGCTTACCGAGTATTCGGTACTGAAAGCCTCCCAGACATTCCGTTATGGTACGGAGAGCCAGGGGTTATCCTCCTCGCAACTGGATGCGGAGCGGGTGATGTCTGCCCGTTCGGTGCTGCGCCTGAGCACGGTGTACCGCTTTGCGGAGGCCGACCATGACGACGGCTTTGTATGGACGCACGGCTTGTCCATGTCGCAGCAGTTCCGCGAGTTCAGGGATGCGTCACTGGGCTACGGTGTTGCCGTTTCGGGGCATACCCGGCCGGGCATCCACAAGGAAAGCTATGGGCCCTGGCTGGTCTGGCGGCAGTCGTTCTGGCGGGATTGGCTTTATTACGAGATTGAGCCACGATTCACGCACTATCGTGATCTGGACTGGGACGGGGTTCCATCACTGGAGATCCGGCTAGAGGCCCAATTCGGGAATTACCGGAAAAAATAGAACGGGCCAGTGGCCCGCGGGGGAGCGGTTTATGTCGTTGGAAGTGGTGCTGAAGGAACACATGTCTGGCTGGATTGCCTTCAATCCTGATACCGGCCTGCCCGCCGGGCGCCATGCCTTCGCCTTGAAGGTGGATGCCGCTACGTCGGAGGTGTTGCGGTTTGGTGCTGTGCGCCACTGTACGGGCCTGGTCGAATTCGGGGCCTTTCACAAGCCGGTGCCGGTGCGTGGTGAACTGGTGCTGCAGCTGACGGGGCCGTCCTATGACCTTCATTTTTCACTGGAGGGCATCGGTGAGCTGCAAGTGGCCGGGCGCAAGACCTATGATGTGCGTAACCTGGTTGCGTCCATGACGACGCTGCCTCTGCTGGTGTACCGAGATGGCCGCGTCATTGGCGAAGCCGAGCTGGTTTACCGTGACTCCGTCATTGCCTTCCCGCTGAAGGCGTTGCGGTTGCGACTGGCGTGAGGCGGCCATGATTGATCCGGTTCGTTTCGCCTTGCCGTCGGCCCGCAATGGCCTTTATGAGTCTTTTTATTTCCGCGGAACCACGCTCAACGGTCGCCATGCGTTCTGGTTGAAGCATAACCTGTTGCGTCGTCACGGCCAGTCTGTCGTGACTGTCGAAAGCGCCTTCATCATTTTCGATCGCGTCACCGGAGAGTCCGAGGTGGTGTACGACAAGGAGGACATGTCGCCTTCGGCGGTGGCGGCCTTCCTTCGTGCGGGTCACTGGGAGCAGGCGAGTGCCAATTTCTCGTCGGGTTCCTTTTTCTCCATTTCACGCGAAGCCTTGCATGGTCGCCTGCATACCGAGCGTGGCACTGCCCAGTGGGAGCTGTCGCTCGATCGTTCGGACGAGGTGCTGTACCACTTTGCCAGCGACAGGCTTTATCACTTGCCGTGGCCCAAGAAAAAAATCATCACTCGCGACTGCTTCCTGCGCTTCCGTGGTCGTATTTCGTGTGCGGGTATCACGGTTGAAGGCGACTTCATGGGCATGAATGGCCACAACTGGGGCACCGAGCACGCGCATGAATACGCCTATGCTGATTGCAACATGTTTGCCGAGGATGAGGGAGCCTGCTTCGACGGGTTCTCGGTCAAGGTGGCGGTGGCACGAGGATTGCTCAAGTCTCCTTTCCTGAGCATGTGTTCCCTCAAGGCGGGCGGGCGCTGGTACCACTTCAATGCATTGGCAGACAGCTGGAAGCACCGGGTGGAGGCGCTGGATGATTACCGCTGGATTGCCTCCTTCCAGAACGGAACGCACCGGCTGGAGTTGTCCATCAATGGCCAGAATCCGCGCGTGGAGCCATGGGTGGCCCTGCATTACGATCATCCTGGGGGTGCCCGTTCGGTGGTGAAGAACACCAAGTTTGCCAGCGCCAGGTTGCGTCTGCTGACGCAGGGTGACCATCGTCTGGTGACGGAGTTGACCAGCGATTTTGTTGAACTGGAAACCCTGTTGCCGGACAACCTGCCGTCAAACAAGGGCTATGCCGGCATTCCGTGAGGGGAGGTCACCATGAAAAAGCCCCGCCTTCTAGCGGGGCTTTTTCATGGTGCGGGACGCACAGGGGCGGGTGCCCATTCCAGCAGCGCTTGTTGCAATTCGGCCAGCTCCACCGGTTTGGAGAGATGCGCGTTCATGCCGGCGGCATGACTTTTCTTGCGGTGTTCATCCAGGATGTGGGCGGTCAGGGCAAGGATGGGCGTCGGCTTGCGGCCCGTCACTTTTTCCCATTCACGAATGGCCTGCGTGGCGGCATAGCCATCCATGAAGGGCATGTCGCAGTCCATGAGCACGATGTCGTAGTCGTTGCGGCTGACCTCTTCCACCACCTCGCGGCCGTTCGCGACCACAGTGGCGCTAACGCCAAGTTTGCCCAGCATGCCGCGAATGACTTTCTGGCTGAGATGGTTGTCCTCGGCAATCAGTACTTTCAGCGACTTCAGTCGACCAAGCTCTGCTTCCCCTACGGTGGCGGTTTGTTCCTGCAGGCGCTTGAGGTGGCCCAGTTCCTCTGCAATGGCGGTCTTGAGTTGCCGTTCGGTGACCGGCTTGGCGAGGATGCGGCGAATGCCGACATTGCGCACCATCGTATGGGTGGGGGCAATGTTCATGCCGGTCAGCATCATCATGATCACATCGTTGCGGATGATGGGGTCTTCCTTGATGCGGGCGGCCAGTTGCAGGCCGCTCATCCCCGGCATGTTGTGGTCGATCAGGATGATGTCGAACGGTTCGCCCAGATTGGCGGCGTTGCGGGCCAGTGCCAGCGCGGCAGCCCCGTTGTCGGCGGCAGTGACCTGCATGCCCCAGCGGCTGGCCTGCTCCGTCACGACCCGGTTCACGGTCTGGTTGTCGTCGACGACCAGCAGTCGCAGTCCACGCAGCCAGTGGTCGGGAATGCTGATTCCGGGCTGGCTGGTTTCCTGTGGCCGCAGGGGTAATTCGAACCAGAACGTGGCGCCTTGGCGGGGCTGGCTGTTAACACCGATTTCGCCGCCCATCAGCTCGACCAACTGCTTGCAGATGGACAGGCCAAGGCCGGACCCCGGTGTCTGGCTGTTCGGCTGGGGCTGGAAGATCGTGCCGAGCTGTTCCGTCGGGATGCCGATGCCGCTGTCCCGGACTTCTACGCGCAATCCGCGCAGGCTCCTCATCAGATGGATTTCAACCTGGCCGTTCTGGGTGAACTTGATGGCATTGCGAAGCAGGTTGCTGATGACCTGGCGCAGCCGGGTGGGATCGCCAGTGACCAGTGTCGGCAGTTCGGGGTCCAGGATGGCAATGAGTTCGAGGTGCTTTTCTTCTGCATGGGTCCGGAACAGGCTCAGGCATTCGCCCAGCAGCGTGTTCAGGTCGAAGGGCTCATCGACGACGCTGAGCTTGCCGGCCTCCATCTTCGAGTGGTCGAGGATGTCGTTGAGAATGCGGAGCAGCGAGTTGCTGGAAGCATGGATGGTGCTGACATAGTCCCGCTGGCCGGGCGTGAGCGGGGTATCTTCCAGCAGCTCCGTCATGCCCAGAATGCCGCTCATGGGGGTGCGGATCTCGTGGCTCATCTGGGAGAGCAATTCTTCCTTGGCGCGTGCCTCGGCCGCCGATATGCGTAGTTGTTCCTGATGGCTGGCCTGTTCCAGCAACTGCTGCCGCTGTTGCACGGCAATGGCGACGGCCAGAAGCATTGCCTCGGTACTGAGCGTGGCGACCACCATCATGCTGGTGGGCAGGGTCGCGTTGATGATGCCTGACAGCTGCGTCATGGCAATGGCGGTCATGGCGAGCGGTAGCAGGCGGGCCGTGACATAGAGGGGCGCGGTGCCATGCCCGTTGCGCCAGGCCATGATGCCGGCCGCCGGCAGGACCAGGGTGGTCCAGACCGCTGCTGCTGCCGTCAGGTAGTTGGCGGATGCAGGGGGCAGGCTGAAGGCCAGCACCATCAGCATGCCGAGTGCCAGCGCTTGCGCCTGCATGAGCCGGGCAAAGCCCGAGGACAGGAAATGCTGCAGGAAACTGCCTGCCAGCAAGGTGGCAGCGACCTGGATGAGGAAAATGCTGCAGATCTCGACAAAGTTCTGCAGATTGGGGGTTCGGAACAGCTCAACGCCTATGATGCCGCTGTCGGCCAGCACATAGACGGCTGCCATCAGCAGGTAAAGCGAAAACCACAGGCTGGTCCGGTCACGCCCCCGCGTATGCAGCAGGAAGGCGGTGTAAAGGCACAGCGCCAGCAGTATGCCCGTGCCCAGTCCGAGCAGGCCGGTAGTCATCCGCTGGCGCTCGATCATGGCCTCCGGTGTGAGCAGCCGGATGTTGGTGGTCAGGCCCCGGTTTGTTTCGAGGCGCAGGTAGTAGGTGGTCAGGCTGCCGGCCGGGCTGTCTAGGGTGAAGCGGTAGGTGTTGCCTTCCTCGTCCGCGATCACGTGGGGCGTGCGGATTCCGGCGTCGCGCTGGCGGTAGATGCCGTTGCTGTCGGGCGCGTGCAGGCTGATGAGGCCGAGGCTGGCCCGATCCAGTTCCAGCACGAGGCGACGGGGCTGGTCGTCATGGTTCTGCAGGCTGAAGCGCAGCCACCACGCCGAGCTGGAAAGCCCCCGCCTGAACATGGTCGAGTTGTTGGCGCGGAAAAGGGGAGCCAGGCTGGCGCCCTGGACTTCCGGTAGCGTCAGGGCCTTGTCCTTGTCCTCCAGTACCTCCAGGTACTCGCCGAGAGAGATGTCGTCGTTGCGGTCGGTGAGGGTGACGACGGGGCCGGCGGAGGCCGGGGGTGCGGTCAGCAGGCAGATGAGTAGACAGAGCCACGGCACGATGTGCCGGCAGACGCCTGTCTGCCAGCCCTGGCATTGACTCTCCATCAAGACAACTCCCTGCTGGTGCCGGCGAACGGGCGCCGGCCGCTGTTGGTACCCTGCAATTAAACCGGAGCCAACCGGCAAACGCTAGCGCTACCCGACGGCGACTGCTGCAGGCTGTGCCTGGCTGGGCTTTTGGGGGGGCGGCACCTGCTCCGGGATGTCCGGTGAATGTCAGTCGGTGGCCGTGACTTTCCGGTTGACGCGTTGCTGGCGGATCTCGTTGGGGGTTTGTCCCTTCCATTCCCGGAAGGCGCGGGTGAACGTGGTCTGGTCGCTGTAGCCAACATAGTCGGCGATACGTTCAATGCTGATGCTGGTGGTGGTCAGGTAGCGCATGGCAATGTGCATGCGAACATCCGTTCGGACGCTGTTGAAGTTGAGGCCCTGATCGGCAAGCCGCCGGCGCATGGTGCGCACGCTCATGCCCAGGCGCGAGGCAATTTCTTCGGCGCCAATACTGGTAGTCAGGTTTTCCATCAGCAGGTTGCGCAAACGGATGACGAAGCCATGCTCTTCCATGCCGTCTGCGGCGGGATCCGCCGCCGGGGGCTCCTGGGTGGGACTGAAGCTGACATCAGACGTGTGATAGCGGATTTCATTAACGCCATCGGTGAGTTGTACATCGGTACCGAGCACAGCCTGCAAGGCCTTCAGGTCGGTGAATGTCTCGCGGTTGCACAGAATGGTCAGGCGCTGTGTCATGAGGCGGCCAAGGCTGACGATGCTGCCCATCATGGTCTGGATGAAAAATGGCTCCATGTCGCCGATGCGCGTGTCGCAGCTCAGCCGGAAGCTGTAGTAATCGGGGCTGTAATGCAACTCCATGCGCAGCAAGGGGAAGCGTACCCTCATGAAGGCCATGATGTTGTCGATCATGTCGCGAAAGGGGCCTTCCCAAAAAAATACGAATCCCAGCAGACCATGAGTTACCAGATCCAGACGCGTGCCGAATTGCACGCCGGGGTAAGTCTTGGACGATAGTCCCATGAATTTCAGGATCAGGGCGCGAGCCTGGTGTCCGGTCAGCATGGTGTCAGGGCGCTGCATCAGGGCGGGGTTGATGCCGCACTCGCGCAACAGCTGGTCGGTATCGAAATGTTCCTCCCGGAGCATTTCGATCATCCGGTGCATGTAAGTGACCGGGATGAAGGGCAGATCGTTCATCGGAGGCATGTTCTTGTTATTTTGGGCAAAGATTACCTATTTAGCTGACGGGAAGGCAATAAAAGACGATGAGTGGTGTTGACGATGGCCGGTCATGCACATGATGTGACCGCTTTGAACCGTGACAGCCGGGGGTTGTCGTCCCAATAATGCGCCTCCCACGAACCCGGGAAGGGACGCGCCATGAAAAACAAGAAAAAAAGCGCTGCACTCAAGGCTGCCTATGCTCGCATTGGTGACATCGATGTACATGCCATTCGCCAGATGTACGCGGTCTACTGCCAGTATTACGAAAACACGAGCTGGGACATTTTCCTGCATGACCTGAGCAAGAAGACCGGTGCGTTCATCATGCGCAACCCCTCCGGTCGAGTGGTAGGCTTTTCTACCGTGATGACGACCGACATCATGGTGAACGGTGCACCGGTCCGCGGTGTGTTCAGCGGAGACACCATTATTGAGCGGGCCTATTGGGGTTCGCGTGCACTGCAGTTCGCTTTTTATCGTTTCATGATCGCGGAAAAAGCGCGTCATCCCCTCCGCAAGATCTACTGGTTCCTGATCTCCAAGGGCTTCAAGACCTACCTGCTGCTGGCCAACAATTTCTTCTCGTTTTACCCGCGCCCGGATGGCGAGGACGAGCATCTTGCCGACATTGTCGACGCCTATTGTGAGCAGATGTTCCCGGCGCACTACGACCGCGAGCGACGGATTCTGGATTTCGGCGCTGACTACCAGCCGCTTCGTGGCGATGTGGCCGAGATCACCGATCGCATGTGCGAGGAGAGCGAGGCGATTCGCTTCTTCCAGGAGCGCAATCCTGAATGGCGTCGTGGCACGGAGCTGCCTTGTGTCGGTGTTTTCGGCTGGAGCGACATGGCGAAGTACTCCTTGCGCTATGCCACCAAGCCGGCTAGCAAGGGTCGTAGCGATGCCCACCGCCAGTCCGGCGTGGTCGTGAAATTGCGTTCTGCCGTGGGGAGCTGAGCCGTCACCGGGACGGAGCAGCTTTGCATTATTTCCCAACAGGATACGGACGGGTTTCACCATGTTGACGGCCTTGACCCATCGCGCCTTGCGCGTGGCCTGCTGGCAGGCAGACCGCCGCTTCAGTGGCCAGCTTGACCAGCTGGAGCGTGTGCAGCGTCACAAGCTGGACATCCTGCTTCAGCGCACCTCGCATCTGTCGGGCCTGATGCAGGGGCGGCGCTGGGAAGATTTTCGCGAGCGCCAGCCGTTGTCGCGTTATGGCGACTGGAAGGAGCGCATCCAGCGACAGCGCGAGGGTGGCGGGCAGCTGGTCAACAGCCCAGTCCATCGTTACCAGCCCACCAGCGGCTCTTCGGAAGCGCTCAAGCTCATTCCTTACACCCAGGCGTTTCTTGGTGAGCTGGATGCAGCCATCGGTCCCTGGCTCGCCAGCCTGTATCGCCGGCATCCCGGCATTTCATCCGGGCGTCATTACTGGTCGGTCTCGTGGTTGCCGGAGAGCCAGCGGCAGTTGCTTGACGGCAACTTCAACGACGACAGTGAGTTGCTGGGTGTGGCCAAGCGGGTGCTGGCGGCACACTCCCAGGCGGTGCCACCTGGCGTGGCGTTCGCCGGCGGCGCAGATGATGCCATGTTCGCAACGCTGGCCTGGCTGGTGGCCCATGACGATCTTCGCATGCTGTCGGTCTGGAGTCCGACGTTTGCCTTGCAGCAGCTGGATTGCCTGGCGCAGTGGGCAGGTGAACTGAGCCAGGTGCTGGCAACCGGGCATTGGGGATCTCGTTCGGGATCGCTGGCAAAAGTGCCCGCTCCGCATCGGCAGGATCGTGCCCGTCGACTCGGTGATCTGGCTGGACTGGCGCCGGCGCAACTGGCGCAGCGCTTGTGGCCGGATCTTGCGCTGGTGTCGGCCTGGGATACGGCGGATGCTGCGCCCTGGGCGGCGCAGCTGCGCTTGGCCCTGCCACAAGCGGCATTCGAGGGCAAAGGGCTGTGGGCAACGGAAGGTGTGGTCACCATTCCGTATCAGGGTTGCTATCCGTTGGCCTACCAGAGTCACGTGTACGAATTCGAGCGCACCGTAGATGGCAACATCCTGGCGCCCTGGGAACTGCGCGAAGGGGATGAAGTCAGTCCTGTCATCAGCGGAGGTAATGGTCTTCTGCGTTATCGCCTGGATGACCGACTGGTAGTTACCGGCTTTCTGGGGCGGGTGCCCTGCTTCCAGTTTCTGGGCCGCCGTTTTGGTGTGGACTTGGTCGGTGAAAAGATGTCACCGGAAGCGGCGCGCCAGGTGCTGGCCGAGGCAGCGCTGCAGGCCGGTGTCGAGCCCGTCAGTGTGTTGGCGGTGGATGCGAGGGGGCAAGGGCGGTCCCGCTATGTGGCGTTGTTCGGTCGGGGTGCGTCGGGGTTGGAGCCGGGGCCGGATGAGCCGCTGGCAGAGCTCGTCGACCGGGGTCTGCGCCGCCACTTTCATTACGACCTGGCACGTGACCTGCACCAACTGGACCGGGCTGCAGCCATGGTCGTCGATGATGGATGGGCCCTGTACCAGGCGATCGCGATGGCCACGGGCATGATCGAGGGCAACATCAAGCCCGAGTCCATCCGCCGGGTGCCGCTGTCGGCGCTGGTCGACACGTTGCCCGGGGCGATGCCTTTTTTTGCGACAGATGCACGTGTCCCGTCATGAGTGCCTACACCATACGCATGGCGCTGGATGGCGACGATACGGGCATCCGCCAGTTGCTGGGGGCGCCTCAGCCATCCGGCCTGCTTGCACTCGGCTTTGAGCGGTCGCCGAATTATTTCGACGCGGCGGCAGTCACCCATGAAGCGCCGGATGTCATCGTGGCCGAGCAAAAAGCGGCGGGTGACATCGTCGCAGTGGTGAACATGGGCAGCCGTCCCGCCTATGTCAACGGAGAGTGCCAGCCGGTTCGTTTTGGGGGAGACTTGCGGATAGCACCTTCGCATCAAGGCGGGCGTTTGTTGGTCTATCTGAGTCGCCGTATTCGCGAAGCCATCGGCGAACATGGGTGGTATCAGACCATCATTCTCAACGATAACAGCCGGTCCCGAACCGCGTTTGACAGTGGCGGCCGGGCGGGCATGCCGGTCTATGTGCCACAGGGTACCGTCGAGACGTTCACGCTGACCGGCATCAGGCGCCCGGTGGCCGTCGCCGATTGCGTGGTCAGGGTGGCGACCGCGCAGGACGTGCCAGCCATGAACCGGTTTGTGCGACGCATGGGGCGCTTTTACCAGTTTTTGCCTGCCTATGATTTCAGCGGGGTACTGGTCCACTCGCCGTACTTCCGAGATTTGTCGATTAGTGACTTTCTGCTGGTAGAGCGCGAAGGCGATCTGGCCGGGCTCGGCGCTGTCTGGAACCAGAAGGCGTTCAAGCAGACGCGAGTGGTGTCATACCAGCCTGCGGTCCGGTTCGTGCGCCCGATATACAATCTGTGGACACGCCTGACAGGTGGAATGCATTTGCCGCCGGAGGGCCAGTTGCTCGACTACTGCCTCGCGCATTCGCCACTCACCGCGCCGGAAGATGCCGACGCCATGTCGGTTCTGCTCCATGCCTTGTGGGAGCGTTGCCAGGCGAAGGGTGGACGGGCATTGTCGCTGAGCTTTTCCGGTAGCGATCCCCGGCGAAGTGTCATCAGCAATTTTCGACATTTTTCCATGACCGGCATCCATTATCTTGCCGGCTTTTCCTCCGAGAGCTTGCCCCGTCTGGATGAGCGTCTGGTGCCTTATTTCGAATGCGGGAGGCTGTAGTCATGCAATACCGGAGCCTTGTACTCAATGTGCAGCGTAACCCATGGATGTATGCCGTTGGCATGATGCTGGTGGTGGCGGTGTTGGTGTTGGCATGGCCGCGAGCCTCCGTCAGTTCTGTATCGCGGCAGGTACGGGCGATGGAGTTGCTGCCCAATGATGCGGTCACCGTCAGGATGACACGCTTTGATGGTGAAGTGCCCTTCACCGGAACCCTCATGCCTGTCCAGCAGATGTTGCTTAATGCGCGCGTCGCAGGCGACGTGATTGACGTGCCGGTGCGCGAAGGCGAAACCGTGGAGGCCGGTCAGGTGGTATTGCGCCAGAACAATCTGGATGCGGCGTCGCGCCTGGCGCAGGCCGAGGCGGCCGTGCAGTCCAGCCGCGCTGAACTTGATACCGCGCGGGAGCAAATGAAGAAGTTCCGCATTCTTAGCCAGCAGAACTTTTTTTCCCGCAATGATCTGGAGAAAGCCGAAACGCAGGTGGCCGTGTATTCCTCGCAGTTGAAGGCCAACGAGGCCGCGGTGTTGATGGCCAAAAAGTCCCTGAATGATGCCGTGTTGCGTGCGCCGTTTACCGGTGTCGTGGCCGAGCGCCTGGTGGAGCCGGGTCAGCTGGTCATGCCCAACACTCCGCTCCTGCGTCTGGTGGACTTGCGCAGCCTGGAGCTGGCCATTCAGTTACCGTCGTCGGAGATTGCCCGCGTGCATGCCGGGCAGACACTGACTTTTTCGGTGGATGCCTTTGGTGATGAGAAGTTCAAGGCCCGTGTGGTCAGGTTGAATCCGCTGGCCAAGGCCAGCAATCGGCGCATTACCGTGTATGCGGCCGTCAACAATGCGGATTTGCGCTTGCGCGGCGGCCTGTTTGCCAAGGGAGCGCTGGTGGACGAGAAGGCGCCTGCCGGATTGGCAGTACCGTTGACAGCCGTACAGGAAAAGGACGGCCAGCCGGGCGTGATGG
>JBKHWB010000052.1:0-15414 GCA_046566745.1 Gammaproteobacteria bacterium | reverse complement strand
GGTCGGCTTTGCCCGCGCCGAAACCCTCAACCCCGCACGCGAGCTGGTCGAGATCCGCTCCGCCGTCGACGAAGCGATCCAGTTGCTGCAACTCAGCCCTGAGGGCAAGGACTTCGACTTCCGCAACGAGTGCCGGCACGGCGTTACCGCGCGCGGCGATTCCCAACGCCTCATCCAGGTCTTCATCAACTTGCTCAGCAATGCCCGTGATGCCAGCCCGCGCGGCAGCGCCATCGTTACCCGCGCCAGCCTCCACGGCCCCAATGTCCGCTTCGAAGTGGAGGACTTCGGCAGCGGCCTGCCGCAGGGAGACATTCGCAATGCCCTGTTCGAACCTTTCGTCACAACCAAGGACACCGGCAAGGGTACCGGCCTCGGCCTGGCCCTCGTGCACGGCATAGTTGAGGAACACGAAGGCCGCATCCAGCTCATCGACAAGGCCGACTACGACCAGGGTAGCGGCGTGATCGTCCAGATCACCTTGCCTGCCTGGCAGGCCGCCAACGACACCGAACCGAGGGAAGCCCCATGAGCCACATCCTGATCGTCGAAGACGAAGCCCTGATCCGCTCCAGCCTCAAGCGCCTGCTGGAGCGCCATGGCTACAGCGTTAGCGAGGCCGGCTCAGTAGCGGACGCCTGCGAACGCTACAGCCTCGACGAGTTTGACCTTGTCATCAGCGACGTCCGCCTGCCCGGCGAGCCAGGCACCTCGCTCATCGACAAAGCCAAGCCCACCCCCGTGCTGATCATGACCAGTTTCGGCAGCATGAAGGCCGCCGTCGAGGCCATGAAGCAAGGCGCTGTCGACTACATTTCCAAGCCTTTTGACCACGATGAAATGCTGCTGGCCATCGAGCGCATCTTCCGCGAAAGGGCGCTGGTCACGCAGAACGAAGCGCTGAAGCAGGAGGTGGCCAAGACCTACCCCACCACCGGCATGATCGGCTCCTGCGCCGCCATGCAGGATGTGCTCGCCCGCATCCGCAAGGTTGCCCCGCTAGCCACCACCGTCCTCATTCGAGGCGAGTCCGGCACCGGCAAGGAGCTGGTGGCGCGCGCCCTGCATGACCAGAGCACCCGCACCACCGGACCGCTGATTTCCGTCAACTGCGCCGCCATTCCGGAAACACTGATCGAGTCCGAGCTGTTCGGCCACGAGAAAGGGTCATTCACCGGTGCGCAGGCCCAGCGCAAGGGGCTGGTGGAGGCCGCCGATGGTGGCACCCTATTCCTCGACGAGATCGGCGAGTTGCCACTGGAGGCGCAAGCACGGCTGCTGCGGCTGCTGCAAGAGAAGGAAGTGCGGCGCATCGGTGCCACCCAGTCCCGGCGCGTGGACGTGCGCCTGGTGGCCGCCACCCACCGCGACCTCAAGAAGCTGGCCAGCGAAGGGCTGTTCCGCGAAGACCTTTACTACCGGCTGAACGTGGTCGAGCTCATCCTGCCCCCGCTGCGAGAGCGCGGCGACGACATCATTGAACTGGCCGAGAAGCTCCTGGTGCGCACCTGTCAGCGCCTGGGCATCGAACCGCACCGGTTCAGCCGCGACACGCTCGATGCCATGCGCCGCTACCCCTGGCCCGGCAATGTCCGCGAACTGGAGAACGCGATCGAGCGCGCCGCCATCCTCTGCGAGTCCGATGTCATCCAGCCCGAACACCTGGCCATTGACATCGTCAACCGTGAACCGGCACCGACACGCACCAGCGGACCAGCCCCCTCGGCCAACGAGCCGGCAGCCGGGCTCTCGCTCGAGGACTACTTTCAGCATTTCGTACTGGAACACCAGGATCACATGTCGGAGACCGAGCTGGCACAGAAGCTTGGCATCAGCCGCAAGTCGCTCTGGGAACGCCGGCAACGACTGGGCATTCCCCGACGCAAGGTACCGGGCGAAGCCGAGTCCGGCAGCGAGGGCGACGGCGAGTAATGCACAGCGGTCGGTTCACACAAAATGACGCGGTGTTACCTTGATACACACTACCGTTACACCGCTACCCGCCACCGCGTTACCACTCATCGCCACGGAACGCCGGCCGTCTAGCTGAGCAAACATAACCTATTGATTTATATGTTTTTATTTTTTACATCAAAAGTTGGCACAGTCCCTGCTATAAGTTCCATGCGCACATAACAAAAACAAGGCGCACCGGTGCCCGCCGCACCCAGAAGAATAAAAACACCACAACAAGAAGAAGATGCATCTGGCGGGTGGGTAGGTTCAGCTATGGACGGGAGGCTCCATAGCTGACCTTACCTCCGGGTACAAAAAAGAATGATTGCTGCCGGCATCAATAACAAGAACACGCGCAAAAAAACAACAACAGCGCTGCCGGACAGGCCAAAAACAACAACAAGGCCGCCACTGCAAGACACGCCACACCAATCAAAAAAACAAACAGACGTTCAGCGCGGGCGGGAGGGCAACCTCCCGCCACTCTTCTTTGTGCCGTCGCCCGCCGCCAAAATCCCTGTTTTGCCCGCAGTCCCGAGTTGCTATCATCCCGAGCTTCCTGGATTGCCAGACGCCCGGACACCCCCCCGTTCATGATAAAGACCCTTATCGACCGCCTGCGTGGCCGCAGACCGGCAAAACGCCCCGCCCTCAAGCTGGTCGTGAGCCCTCGCGATCAGCATCCCGTTTCGCGCAAGGACATCAGTTCTGCCGCCGTGAAAACGCTCTATCGCCTGCATGACAATGGCTACCAGGCCTTCCTGGTGGGTGGCGGCGTCCGCGACCTGCTGCTAGGCCTGCACCCGAAGGATTTCGACGTTGCCACGGATGCCACCCCGGAGCAGGTCAAGCAGGTGTTCGGCAGCCAGTGCCAGATCATCGGCCGCCGCTTCCGCCTGGCCCACGTGCGCTTCGGCCGCGAAATCATCGAAGTGGCCACTTTCCGAGCCCACCACACGCAGTCCGAGGGCGATCACCATGGCCGCACCTCCGACGAGGGCATGATCCTGCGCGACAACGTCTGGGGCAGCATCGAGGAAGATGCCGAGCGCCGTGACTTCACCGTCAATGCTCTCTACTACAACATTGCAGACTTCACGCTCTGGGATTTCGCCGGAGGCCGCAAGGATCTCGAACAGCGGCAATTACGCCTGATCGGCGATCCCGAGACCCGGTATCGCGAGGACCCGGTGCGCATGCTGCGCGCCATCCGCTTTGCCGCCAAGCTCGACTTCAGCATCGAGCCGGCAACGGCTGAGCCCATGCGGCGACTGGGTGATCTGCTCGATGACATCTCCAGCCACCGCCTGTTTGACGAATCCCAGAAGCTGCTGGCCTCCGGCCACGCCGTCCGGGTGCTCGAACTACTCCAGGAATACGACTTGTTCCGCCACCTGTTCCCGCAGGCGGGCCCCAGCGACGAGTATGAGCGGCTGCTAACACTGACCGCAGAAAGCACCGACCAACGCATCCGCGATGGCAAGAGCGTCAATCCGGCCTTTTTCTACGCCGCCCTGCTCTGGGGTCGGGTGCAGGCCCACTTTGCCGACCTGACGGCCGACGGTGTACCGCCGGTACCCGCCCTGCAGCAGGCCGGCCAGCGGGCCATCAGCCGCCAGACCGAGCGTACCGCCATCACCCGTTTCACCGCCCAGGCCCTGCGCGAGATGTGGGAGATGCAGCCGCGGCTTGAACAGCCACGCCCGCGACAGGTCGACGCCCTGCTCGCCCAGCAACGTTTCCGTGCCGCTTATGACTTTCTGGTTCTGCGCGAGAAGGCCGGCGAAGACACCGGTGGCTGGGGTGCGTGGTGGACACGTTACCAGGACGCCGATCCGGGACTGCAAGCCGAGCTGCTGCGAGCCCTCGAACGCGGCGGCCAGGCCGGCAAGGGCAGCAGCAAGGAAGGCGCACCCGCCAGTCGCAAGCCGCGCAAGCGCGGACCACGCAAGCGCAAGCCGGCCGCGGCTGACTGAACCGGCATGACCTTCACTGCCTGCATCGGGCTTGGCGCCAACCTAGGTGATCCGGCTGCCACGCTGCGACAGGCTGTCGCCGACCTGCAACAGCTCCCGGACACACGGCTGACCCGCCTGTCCTTCGCTTATCGCAGCGCCCCGCTCGGCCCCGCCGGCCAGCCCGACTACGTCAATGCCGTAGCCGCGCTGGAGACTCGCCTGCCGCCGCATGCGCTGCTCGCCCACCTTCAGGAGATCGAGAGCCGGCATGGGCGAACCCGCGGAATCCGCTGGGGCGCCCGCACCCTGGACCTCGACCTCCTGCTGTATGCTGACGATGTCATCCGCACCAGCGACCTCACCGTGCCTCACCCCGAACTCGCCAACCGCAACTTCGTGGTGATCCCCTTGCTGGACATCCTGCCCCACCTCGTCCTGCCCGACGGCGTGCCCCTGCGAGACCTGCCTGCGGCCCGCGACCACCGTGGGCTCGAGCGATTAAGCACGGGCATTTTTGCGCCGATCAGCGATAATTGAATCCGCCCAACCGCGCGGCCGACCCTGGCCCAGGAGTTCCCATGAAGCCCATCAGCCTTGCCACCCTGCGCGACATGAAGAGCCGTGGCGAAAAGGCCAGCATGCTGACCTGCTACGACGCCACCTTTGCCCATGCCATGTCGACAGCCGGAGTGGAGATGCTGTTGATCGGCGACTCGCTTGGCATGGTACTGCAAGGGCATGACTCCACCCTGCCGGTGACCGTGGCCGACATGGCCTACCACACGCGCTGTGTCGCCAAGGGCAACCAGGGCGCCATGGTGGTCAGCGACATGCCCTTCATGTCCTACAGCAGCCCCGAGATCGCACTCGATAGCGCCGCCACCCTGATGCGCGCCGGCGCCCATGTCGTCAAGCTGGAGGGCGGGGCCTGGCTGTGCGAAACCGTCACCCGGCTGGTTCAGGGGGGCATCCCGGCCTGCGTGCACATGGGGCTGACCCCGCAGTCGGTCAACGTTTTCGGCGGCTACAAGGTCCAGGGCAGAGGCGAAGAGGCGGCAGACCGCATGGTTCGAGAGGCCGCAGCCCTCGAAGCAGCCGGTGCCGCCCTGCTGCTGCTGGAATGCGTACCCCGCACCCTTGCCGCCCGCATCACCGCCGCGGCCGGCATCCCGGTCATCGGCATCGGCGCCGGCGCTGACTGTGACGGCCAGGTACTGGTCGTGCACGACATGCTGGGGCTGCATACCGGCAAGCCGGCCCGGTTTGTTCGCAACTTCCTGACCGGGAGCAATGACAGCATCCGGGGCGCCTTCCAAGCTTACGTCGAGGCCGTCAAGACCGGCGCCTATCCGGCCCCGGAACACGGCTTCGACTGAACACGCCTCGCCATTCCCAGGGTTACGAGAAGTCCCCATGAAAACGGAAACCACCATCACCGGCTTGCGCGCAGCGCTGCGCGCAGCGCGCAAGAACGGCAAGTCAATTGCATTCGTGCCGACCATGGGCAACCTGCATGACGGCCACATTACCTTGGTCAAGGCCGCCAAGCGCCGTGCCGACATTGTCGTGGCCAGTATTTTCGTGAACCCCACACAGTTCGGTGCCAACGAGGATTTCGACAAGTATCCCCGTACGCTGGCCGCCGACAGCGCCCTGCTGGCGGATGCCGACTGCGACCTTCTGTTTGCCCCCGACGCCAGAGAGATGTATCCCGACGGGCGCAGCCAGTTCACCACCGTGAGTGTCAGCGGCATTACCGATGTGCTGTGTGGCGCATCCCGCCCCGGGCACTTCACCGGCGTATCCACGGTGGTCAGCAAGCTGTTCAACATCGTCCAGCCGGACATGGCCCTGTTCGGCGAAAAGGATTACCAGCAACTCGCCGTCATCCGCTGCCTGGCGCGGGAACTGTGCTTTCCGGTAGAGGTCATCGGCGTTCCCACTGTCCGCGCCGGGGACGGGCTGGCGCTCAGCTCACGCAACGGATTCCTGTCAGCCGAAGAGCGGCAGCAGGCCCCCATGCTGTACCAGACCCTGTGCAACCTGCGCAGCGCGATCGAGAGCGGCCAGCGCGACTACCCCATGCTGGGCGACGCCGCCCGCGGCCATCTGACCAAATGTGGCTTCGTCCCCGACTACCTGGAGATCCGCCGTCAGGACCTCCAGCCGGCCGGTCCGGAAGACAGGGCATTGGTCATCCTGGTGGCGGCCAAACTGGGTAGCACACGCCTGATCGACAACCTCGCCTTCGATCTGGCCTGAATTGCCTTTTTATTGTCTGACAATGGCGCGACTTTTCAGTCTCGACCGGATTGAACCGTCGAATTGATTGCGGCACAATGGCCCGCCCGGCAACCCCGGGAGGAAGTGTTACGAGCCTACACAGGCCGTGTTACATTCACGAGCGGAGGTAATCCTCATGCAATGCACCATGCTGAAAGCCAAACTGCATCGCGCCCGTGTTACGCACGCCGAACTGGACTATGAGGGTTCCTGCGCCATCGACGGCGATCTTCTGGACCTCGCCGGCATTCTGGAATACGAACAGATCCAGATTTACAACGTCACCAACGGCGAACGCTTCACGACCTACGCCATTCGTGCCGAAGAAGGCTCCCGCATGATTTCGGTCAACGGTGCCGCTGCGCACAAAGCCGGGGTCAATGACATCCTGATCATCTGCGCCTACGCCAACTACGCCGCGGCCGAGCTGATCAACTTCAAGCCCCGCCTGGTATACTGCAACGCCGACAACACTGTCAGCCACAGTGCCAACGCCATTCCCGTCCAGGTTGCCTGAACCGCCACCAGAGACAAGAACGCCGGCATATGCCGGCGTTTTTTTGGCTCGAAAACATGCACTCTCAACACTAAAGAGCCCTTCAGTCATCCAGTTCGCGGATCTGCTTCAGAGGCGCTGCCTGACGATAGCGCTCGTCTCCTATCCTTTTTCGCAGTCCAGCCAGGGTCAGGTAGGGCGTTTCATGAATGATCAGGTTGACGACGGCTGAGGGCACATTCCCTGAGGGATCGGCACGGCCGATCATTGTTACCTCCACTCGCCCGCCCGGAAGGGGCCTGAATATCCAATCCCCCACCATTTCGGGCATGCGCACAAAGTCCGGATGCACCGGATACTGGCCTGCAGGCAGAGAGCGGCTCCGGATGGTCACCGTGCGTGTCTTCTCGTCCTGCGTTACCTTGCCAAGCAGGACCACGTCGCGGTTGGTCAGCGGCCAGGGAAAGTCCGTTTCAGTACGGATGACAAACGTGCCTGCGTCATCATCACGTGCCAGCACTTCGATACGCACTACCCGGTAGGCCCATGTATCAACGCGCTCGGTGTCCATGATCAGGGTAACCAAGCCGGTCAGCGAGGCTTCTACCACTGTCACGGCCTTGAAAGCACGAATCGGAAAACCCGGCTCGTCCCGCGTCCAGACCTTGATGCCGTTGCGGTCCCTGACAAGGTCCCACTCCGATGCATGGCTGGTGACGCCAGCCAGCAACAACAGGGCGAGTACCGCTACTTTCGAAAACACCATGCTATCGACTCGCTCACCAGAATATCCAAGTGCAAATCATCACTTCATTTGCATCAATTTGCATTGGCCGTAACTGCCATCCGCCCTCCCTGAAAGTGACGCCTGAAGCCAATAGAGAAGCTTCTGAACAATCCTCGAAAACCACTCAAACAACAAGCCGGCCACGAGGGCCGGCTTGTTGTTGATCGGTTACCGGATCAGGGAATGCGGAAATGGGGCAGCCAGTCGAACAGGCCGCCAGACCCCTTGTAATCCCAGTCAATGAAGGCGCCGCCGTACACGACCAACAGCAATGCCGGAACCATGACCAGCAATGGCAGAATCCAGCGCTCGTAACGATAGTAGAAGCTTTCGTGACGCACCTCGGCATCTGCTTCCTCCATTTCCTTCTCGCCCACTACCTGCCGCGTCAACAACTGGTTCAAGGCCACAGGCGGAGAGAGATAGCCCAGTTCGAAAGCCGTCAACACGATCATCCAGAAGTGCACCGGATGGATGCCGTTACTGTAGGCCACCGGCGCCACCGTTGCCGTCACCAGAATCACGGCACCGAATGGATCCATGACCATTCCGACGAACACCAGCAGCAGCATGAGCAGTGACAGCGCCAGCCAGATGTTGTCGAAGGAATGCGGAACAGCCTCCATGATACCGGAGCGTTCGATGGTGCCGCCCACAGCAACCGACAACGCCATCAGCAGGATCAGTGCGCCGATATGGCCGATGGTGTCGTTGGTGGCAACACGAATGGACTCTTCCAGTGGTACGCGACGCTCTCTGTGGCTGGGCGTATGCGGCAGCTCGGGCATGGCCGGCTCGTACCGGCGCAGTTTGTCAAAAATGACGATGGCAAGCAGGATGATGGGCAACATCATCGGCGCCGTGAACTCGTCGAGCTTGGTGTCCAGAACAAACTTGTAGAAGTACACCACCACCAGCGTCAGCACGATATAGGGAGATACCGGTCCGAGTGCACGCGCCGAAGCCGGCAGCGCCACGGCAGGGCTGGCGATCTGGATCTTCTGCTTGCGCATGAGTTGCGACACGATCAGGAACAGGGTCGAGGTCGTCAGGAATACCCAGATACCCCAACCGTAGAGCACCTGCGTGGTCACCTGTTTGTTGAGTGCTGCAATCACCACGATCAGCAGGCAGGGAGCCAGCACCACGCCCATGGAACCGGACATGGCGGTTGCCGCCAGGGCATACTGCCGACGAGCACCTGCCGCCAGCACTTCACGGTAGATCACCGCACCTGCAGCGATCACGAAGATGCCGGACGCACCGGTATAGGCCGTCGGGAACGCGGCAAGAAACAGGATGACCCAGGTCAGCATTTCCGGCGACAGCTTCCAGGGTCGGATGATGTCGAGGAAAAGGTCCACCACGCGCGTCTGCTTCAACAGCATACCCGCCCAGATGTAGAGGGCGAGATTCAGGAAAACGCCCGACAACTCCATCATCTGGCCGAGATAGATGGCCAGGCCGGCATGATGGCCATCCATGATGAAACTGGTACCGGCCGATATGGCCATAACGGCGAACAGCGGAATCGACAGCAGCGCCTTGCCGACCGAACCGCCCTCCGGCGCATCCTTCGGTGGCACGAACATGGATTTGACGCTGACCAGCGCCAGCACAGAGAACAGCGCCACCCAGATCCAGCTGATATAGGGCCGGTCAATCTCGACGCCGGACTTCTGCTGCACCTGGAAAATGTAGAACAGCGACGAGAACACCAGAATTGAGTTCGCCAGCACCATCGCGGTTGAGTACACGCGAAAATCGGTGCGGGTCTTGGGCGGCCGCAGTGCAATGTGATGCAGGCCCAGCGTGGTGGTAACGGCGGCGATCGCCACCATCAACAGCAGCAACAGGCTGCGGTTTTCCGTGCCGAAGCGGAAGATGCCGAAGAAGGTCGTCTCCACCTGGCGGAAAGCGCGGACGTCATCCGTTAGATGCTCGTTGATCTTCTCGTACATCGCGAATTTTTCGCGACACAACTCGTTGGCGCGATTGATCGACTGCTGCTGCGCTTCCGTATCCAGCGGCTCATCGGCAAACAGCGCGTCGATGTCATCCATCGCCGCGCCGCCCGCTGGCGCCGCCGCCAGCGATTCCACCGATGAATTGGGATTGCAATCCGGCTTGGCCGGGTCAGCACGCAGCATGAAGTACTGGATGCCCGCCTCCTGGTCGCCAAACATGCGCTCGCCCATGCGCAAGAGCTGGCCATGAATCATTTCGCCGGTACCAATCACCAGCGTCAGCACAAGGAGCAGGAAAACCGGCAGACTGGAAAGCCACTCCGCCCAGGAACGATTGAGGAAAGCAGGTTTCTGATTCATACAGACTCGATCTGGCGTGTATTGTTATGTCGACCGGCCATTACCCACCGGCATTTCTATTGTTTTAAATCCCGCCCCACACCGAGGCGGGCACCGCAAACAGCAAAAGCCCCTGCGAAAGGGGCTTTTGCCTGGGAAGAACTTACTCCAGCTTCTGAGCACACTCGGCGTTGGACGGCTCTACCTGGCAGCGGACCTTCTTGAGCACGGACATCATGCGCTTGTCGTAAATGCCCTCGTTGGTCAGGGCAATACGGGATTCCCGCATCATGATGATGTACTTCTCCTGGTCGGCGGCAGGAATCTGCATCCAGTACTTCTTTTCAATATCCGCCTCGGCCTTGCTGATCAGGCTCATGGCTCGCGGGTACTGTGCCTGCATGTATTCGCGCGACTTCTGCCCGAAACCTTCGGGGAACTTGTCACGACGAACGATGACCTGTATGGACAACTGCAGCAGTGGGAAGTTCACGATGGCGCCGCGGGTCCCCAGGCCCTTGTGCAATTCCAGCGGCTTGAAGCCCGCCGCCGGCGAACCGACGATGTCGACCGAGCCGTTGTTAAACTTGCCGGCAAAGTTGGTCACGTCCGAGGCAACCGGCTGGGCGCCCACTTGCTGCACCATCTTGGCCTGCGCCTTGTCATAGTCCAGCACGGCAATCTTCTTGCCGGAGAGTTTGCCCACGGTATTGATCAGGCGATCATTCACGAACAAGTAGGCAGCACCCATAGGCGCAATGCCGGCCACTTCGTAATTACCGCTCACCATCAGCTTGGATGCAGCCGGCGAGGACAGTGTTGCCAGCGCCTTCTGCAGCATCGCATAGCTCGGCAACGATCCCAGGGAGTCGATACTGCCCGTGAAGGTATTGAACTGACGACCACGGAGGCCGGTCATCACGACCGCATCACACTGGCCCGCCTTGAAGTCCTCGCTGGCGATCTTCTCGTCCGTATAGGGACGCAGGTCGATGTTCGCGCCCCACTTGGCGGCCGCCAGCTTGTAATCCTTCATCATGTTGAACACATCCCCCTGGGCTCCGATGATGTCCCAGACACAGAGGGTCTGCTTGCCGGCGGCCGAAGCCGTGGCAGAGGACAGGGCCAGGGCGGCGCCCGCGAGCAGCAGGCGGGCACCACGGGAGTACTTCGTCAACGTTTGCATGAATTGCTCCAGATAATGTCTTGTCAGCTCAGGTATCCGGACGACCTCAGAGGAGGTCGTCAATTTCTACCCCTTCATCCTGCAGGGCGGGCTTGTCATCCCAGAACTTGCCGAGGCTTCCCGGCGGGGTACGGCTGCCGGTCTTCTCCGTCCAGTAACGGTCGGAAATGTTCTGCACAATCAGGAAAGCCATGCGGTCGATCAGGCGATAGTTGGGGTTCACCGCCATTTCACCGGTGGCCGCATAGGCGCGGATGGCATCACGGATCAGGTCTTCGTCACCCTTGGTAAAGGCCGACATGGCGTACATGGCGTGCGGCAGACGCACCCCGGTGCGCTCACCCACCCGCATGCTTTGCTTGATGGTTTCCCAAGCGTCACCCTTGCCTTCGCCGGCACCCGGCAACAGGTTCCAGATGGCAGCGCGGGTCGCCAGAGGAGCGCCCCACCACTTGTTGTTGTCGAGGCACTGCATGCCGCGCTCAACCTTGGCGCCGATATCCTTGGGCACACCAACAGCCTGCTGGGCCGTGATGTCGTTGACGATGGACTGCACGCCGACCACCATGCCCATCAGGTAGACCAGCTCGTCAAACTCGCCCTTGAACTTGGGGCACTTGTCGCCAATCGGGGCCTTGCGCTTGACCTCGTAGTGGTTCACGAAGGCCTGCCAGCCGGCATACTGCCGACGCGCTGCCAGCTCGGCCTCGCGCTTCTGCAGGACGCGGGCATCCTGTGCTTCATCGATCAGATTGGCCTTGGCGGCGCGCAGGTAGCGCATCTCATGCTCAAACCCGCGCTGCTCAGCGCACAGGCCGGCAGAGGCGTACTGGATGACCAGGATCTGGTCGGCATCCGCTTTCAAGCCCCAGGCAGTACCCAGCATCAGCGGCGTAATGGCTTCGCCGGCCGCACACCCCATCTCAGTGTCATCCATCTTGAGCAGCGGCGGAATGATGTGTTTTTCAGTGAAACGCAGTGCAATGTTGGCACCGGTCTTGTTGATCTGGGAGCAGCCCGAGAGTACGGCAGCGCCTGTCACAAATGCGCCAATGACGCCCCAGCGGAGCAGACGACGAGTCCGACTCATGGTGATCTCCTCAAAGAATCTTGTTGTTATCGGGCGCCGCTTGTTGTTGGTATGGCGGCGCACCATCCTGCACAGGCAGAAGTGCGCTGCAAAGATAGCATCTAGCCCACGTACAGAAAAGCCGCCAAACGGCGGCTTTTCCGGGTTTTTGCTGTCATCCGGGGCCTTTTTTGTAGGCCCCGTGTGAATCCGCCTCAGACCTGCTCGGCCTCGGCAGCCAGCTCTTTCATGGACAGCTTGATGCGGCCGCGCTGATCCACGTCCAGAACCTTGACCTTTACGATCTGGCCTTCCTTCAGATAGTCAGCCACATTCTCGACGCGCTCGTTGGCGATCTGGGAGATGTGCACGAGACCGTCGGTGCCCGGCATGATGGTCACGAACGCGCCGAAATCGACGATACGGGCCACCTTGCCTTCGTAGATGGTGCCGACTTCCACTTCCGCGGTAATGGCCTGAACCTTGGCCAGGGCCGCCTGGGTGGCACCCTTGGTTTCGCCGTAGATGCGCACCAGGCCGGTGTCATCGATGTCGATGGTGGCCTTGGTCTCTTCGCAAATACCGCGAATGGTGGCGCCACCCTTGCCGATCACATCGCGGATCTTCTCCGGGTTGATGTTGATGGTGGCGTAAGTCGGGGCATTGCCGTTCACTTCCGGACGGGACTGCGGCAGCACGTCGTTCATGGCCTTGAGGATGGTCAGGCGGCCGTCACGGGCCTGGGCCAGTGCGGTTTCCATGATTTCTTCGTTAATGCCCTCGATCTTGATATCCATCTGCAGGGCTGTCACGCCATGGGCGGTACCGGCCACCTTGAAGTCCATGTCGCCGAGATGGTCTTCGTCACCCAGGATGTCGGTGAGGACGGCAAAGCGCTCGCCCTCCTTGACCAGGCCCATGGCAATACCGGCCACCGGCGCCTTGACCGGCACACCGGCATCCATAAGCGCCAGCGAGGCACCGCAGATCGAGGCCATGGAGGAGGAACCGTTGGATTCGGTGATGTCGGACACCACGCGGATGGCATAGGGGAACTTCTCCGGCGCCGGCAGCATGGGCTGCACGCCGCGACGGGCCAGACGACCGTGACCGATTTCGCGGCGCTTCGGGCCGGACTCGCGACCGGTTTCACCCACGGAGTAGGCCGGGAAGTTGTAGTGCAGCATGAAGTTGTCGGTGCGCGTACCTTCCAGCGCATCGATCATCATGGCATCACGGGTACCGCCGAGGGTAGCCGTGACCAGCGCCTGGGTTTCGCCACGGGTGAACAGGGCGGAACCATGGGTCTTGCCGAGCACGCCAACCTGGATGTCCAGGGCACGCACGGTACGGGTGTCGCGACCATCGATGCGCGGCTTGCCGCTCAGGATGTTGTCACGCACGGTGCGGTACTTCAGGTCTTCGAACAGCTCTTCCACGTCATCGGCGGAGATGTCGCCACCTTCCGGCGCGAACTGGGCCAGGGCCTGCTTCTTGAGTTCATCCAGCTTGCTGTAGCGCACCTGCTTTTCACGAATCGTATAGGCCTCGGAAATGCTGCCTTCGAAGGCGCTCTTCAGGGCGGCTTTCAGCGCTTCGTTCTTGGCCGGCGCCGTCCATTCCCAACGCGGGTTGCCGACTTCAGCGGCAAATTCGTTGATGGCCTGGATGGCCACCTGCATCTCATCGTGGCCAAACAGGACGGCACCCAGCATTTCGTCTTCGCTGAGTTCCTTGGCTTCGGACTCCACCATCAGCACGGCGGCCTTGGTACCGGCCACCACCAGATCGAGTTCGGACGCCGCCAGTTCTTCATAGGTCGGGTTGACGCTGTACTCGCCGTTCACGTAAGCGACGCGGGCCGCTGCGATCGGGCCATTGAACGGAATGCCGGAAATGGCCAGTGCGGCGGACGTGCCCAGCATGGCGGCGATATCCGGATCGCTGGTCTTGTCGGTCGACACCACCGTGGCAGTGACCTGCACTTCGTTCAGGAAGCCTTCCGGGAAGAGCGGGCGAATCGGGCGATCGATCAGGCGCGAGGTCAGCGTTTCCTTTTCGGTCGGACGGCCTTCACGCTTGAAGTAACCACCGGGGATACGACCGGCTGCATAGGTCTTTTCCTGGTAGTTCACGGTCAGCGGGAAGAAATCCTGACCCGGCTTGGCCTTCTTGGCCCCCACAACAGCCACCAGCACCGAGACGCCACCCATGGTGACGTAGACAGCGCCGCTGGCCTGACGGGCAATGCGACCGGTTTCCAGCACGACGGTCTGCTTGCCGAACTGGAATTCCTTGCGAACAATCTTGAACATGTGTCGGGTTCCTCTTTGCATTCAACTGCAATCAATGTGGTTCCGGCACTGACCGGAACCGGTGTCGCCATCGGAGGCCCCTAACAGATCCACTGTCCGCACAGCACATCTGTTAGAAGCCTCTCCTAGGGCAAGTCGTTTTACATCATTCGAAAAGAACCGGGGAGCGCGAACGCTCCCCGGCTTGCACACTCAGCGACGCAGACCCAGGGTCTGGATCAGCGCAACGTAGCGGGCGTTGTCCTTGCGGTTCAGGTAGTCCAGCAGCTTGCGGCGCTGGTTCACCATGCGGATCAGGCCACGACGGGAGTGGTGGTCATGCTTGTGCGCCTTGAAGTGCGACTGCAGATCATCGATCTGAGCCGACAGCAGGGCCACCTGCACTTCCGGGGATCCCGTGTCACCCTGGCCGCGGGCGAACTTGGCAACGATGTCTGCCTTGTCTTGAACAGTTAAAGACATTTTATTACTCCACAATGAGATGCCATTAAAAAAGACGGCCGACCGCGCATCTCTGCAGTCGTCGTCGCGAACGGCATGTCTGCCGCTCTTTCACACTGGCCGGCTTGTGACCGGCCAATAGGAATTCATTACTCCAGGGCGCGGATCAGGCGACGCGGCGCGACGCGCCCCTCGTCATCCATGGCACCGATCCCGAGGAAGGCACCGTCCTGCCCGAACACCAGCACATCGCCGTCGGACGGGGCGCCCGGGCAGCGCACCGGCTGGCCTTGGCGCAGATAATACGCTGCATTCTCCGAGAGCTCCACGCGTGGCCAGTCGGCAATGCCCACCCAGGACGGCAGCAGCAGCCGGTCAATGGCGGCATGCCCCCCCTCAACCAAGGCCTGCTCCACCTGCTCCAGCGTCACCATGGCAGGGCGCTCAAAAGGCCCCAGCGACAGGCGGCGCAGCATGACGACATGCGCCCCGCAGCCCAGCACCTTGCCAATATCTTCCGCCAGGGAGCGGATATAGGTGCCCTTGCTGACATGGGCTTCCAGCGTCCACTCGCTGCCCTCCACCGCCAGCAGGGAGAGGCGATGAATGGTCACCCG
>JBKHWB010000051.1:0-16168 GCA_046566745.1 Gammaproteobacteria bacterium | reverse complement strand
ACTGATTTAATTAGTATTTTACGGACGAGTGGAGAGGCTGTCCAGCCTTGCTGGCAGTCGGCTCCACTCAAAGCTCCAGCCAAATGCGAAGCTACTTTGTGGCTTCGCAAGAAGCCGGAGGTAGTAAAACGTCCACCGTTATTGCGGGGACGCTTTCGTGTTAAACCCGTGTGTTTTCGGGGTTTTCGCCTTGATTGGCGTGAACTGGCAGCACTTGTGCATCATTGATGTTCAGGTAGCGGCAACTCGCGAATGCGGCTCAGGTTGTTTCTGAGAAACGGTTTTGAAGTTGTTCATCCTTGATGAATGACACGAAGCGGCCCTGCTTTCCTCGAAAGCTGTACCTCTTCATTCAAACTCCCTCCCGGAAACTTCCAGGCAACGGACTGGCTGGTGCGCAAGCGCCAAGCTGTGCTGGTGATTGTCGGTCCTGCGTGGTTGGCAGGCAGACGACCGGTGGTACGACCCACCGTAGCCTAGGGGTAGCGCGATGCTGGCAACGGCGTTGTGTGAAGCACCCTGACAATGTATCCCCCGCTTCGGTGGCATGAGTTACGCGTGAGCGTAATGCGTGGATTGCCTGAACTACACGGGCATGAGGGGCTAGGCTGGAAGGTATGGCAAACGCAAGTGAACTGCTGATAAACGTCGTTATGGGAACGAGCCTACGGTAGTTATCGGCTCTGACCAAAATGGTATGTGGCTGGTTGCTCCGCTTTACATTCGGAGCACGTCGTCATCAACGCCACCGGCGGAGAGGCAGTGCCTAACCCTTCCGTGTCATCAGCACGGAACTCGGTAAACCCGTAATCCTGCCCTCTGGGCAGGCCGACCGTAAGGAAGGCTGTTGGGATTGCGGGCAGAGGAGGACGGAAAAAGCGAATGCCGCGCTGTAATGGCGTGGATAGTTGCCTGAAATATGGCAGCACCCGAAAGGGTTGCCCACTTCCGTCTGGTCTTTCATCGCAAGATGACAGGCAAAACCTCGCAGGCGCCCGGAGCGGGGAAAAGAAAAAGGCAGGCCCTCTGGCCCGCCCTATTCCGATCCACATATTCGGGTAATTGACCGGCAGGGGAATCGAACGTGTTGTTCGGCTCCCCTAGCCGGGAACCGGGTTCGATTTTCCTGTCAATCAGACAGGAGAATAGCATGCAAGAGCGCACGCATTGCGATGCGTCTGCGTTCTCCGGCGTCACTGGTTGGCACGACATCAATTGGCGTCGTGTTGAACAGAACGTCCGAGGAATGCAGGTACGGATTGCGAAGGCAGCAAAGGTTGGCGACTGGCGTCGGGTGAAAGCCCTGCAACGGATGCTGACCCGCACGTTTTCCGCCAGAGCCTTGGCGGTGAAGCGTGTGACCGAGAACCAGGGCAAGCGCACGGCGGGAGTCGACCGCAAGCTCTGGAGTACGCCTGAGTGTAAATGGCAGGCGGTGTTGGACATGAAGCGCCGGGGTTACCGACCTCTGCCCTTGCGGCGGGTCTATATACCCAAGGCCAATGGCAAGGAGCGCCCTCTGGGCATTCCAACCATGAAGGACCGGGCCATGCAGGCTTTGTATCTTCTGGCCTTGCAACCGGTGGCGGAAACCACGGGTGACGCGGACTCCTACGGGTTCCGTATCAATCGCTCGACGGCGGATGCCATTTGTCAGTGTCACCAGACATTCGGCAAGCCCGGTTCCGCGATGTGGGTCCTTGAGGCCGATATCGAGGGGTGTTTCGACAACATCGACCACCAGTGGCTGATTGATCACGTCCCCATGGACAAGGTCATTTTGCACAAGTGGTTAAAGGCTGGCGTGGTGGATATGGGGCAACTCAAATCAACCAACGCCGGTACACCACAGGGAGGAATCATCTCTCCCACACTGGCCAACATGGCGCTGGACGGGTTGGAACAAGTGTTGGCGATGCGCTTCGGCGCCAAAGCCAGCAAACCGGCCCGGAGGCACAAGGTGTATGTGGTGCGCTACGCGGACGATTTCGTTATCTCTGGCACTTCGAAAGAGTTGCTGGAATACGAGGTCAAACCGGTGGTGGAAGCCTTTCTCGCCGAGCGGGGATTGCGACTGTCGCAGGAAAAGACGCGGGTCACCCATATCACCGAGGGCTTTGATTTCCTCGGTTGGAATGTCCGCCGGTACGGGGGCAAACTGCTGATCAAGCCAAGCAAGAAGAACGTGCAAGCGTTCTACGGCAAGGTGAAGGGAATCATCAGTGGCAACAAGGCGGCGAAGCAGGAAAACCTGATTCGCCTGCTGAACCCGGTCATTCGTGGCTGGGCGCAGTACCACCGTCATCAGGTAGCCAGTGATGCGTTCAGTCGCATGGATTCCCTGTTGTTTAGGGCGCTATGGCGCTGGGCAAAGCGGCGTCACAACAAGAAAGGTGCGCGATGGGTGAAGGAGAGATACTTTCACCATATCGATACCCGGAAGTGGACGTTCGCGGCCCCCGCTCCACGTTCGGCAGTGGTTAAGCCGGGCAAGGTACGGGAGGTGGAGGGAGATGGTTGGATCAAGCTGCAGTATTGTGGCGAGATCCCCATCAGGCGACACAGCAAGATCAAGGCGGAGTACAACCCCTTTGATCCTGACTGGGAAATGTATGGCGAGAGCTTACGGCAACAGCGGCTACTGGAGAAATACCAGTACCGCCGCCAATGGGCATCGCTGTACCTGAACCAGAAAGGACTGTGTGCGCTTTGCGGTATTGCGTTGGGCGACGAGTCGGGATGGCACGACCATCACATTGTTCACCGGGTTCATGGTGGCAATGACGCACTGTCCAATCGCGTACTGCTGCATCCCGCCTGCCATGTGCAGGTGCACCAGCGTAACCTCACGGTCAGGAAACCGACTCGTGATACAGGCAAGGAAGTTCTTGGTAACGTTGCCGGCTTCGTTTGAAGCTTGGTAAAGGCTTGAGCCGTATGCAGGGAAACCGGCACGTACGGTTCTTAGGGGAGGACGGGCCAGCAATGGCTCGTCCTTACCCGACTTCGGTCCCAGCACAAAAAAGCCGGCTTTTGCCGGCTTTTTTGTGTCCACACGATGACTGCCAGTCAGTCATCCCGACAGCGCATGACGTTGACGCTTGCAACGTGGAATGCGACCCTCACCACAATGACCAAAAGGTCACAAAAGTGACTCGCAATCAGGGTTTACGGACAACCCGTTGATGATCGCGCTGCACCTGCCTGCACCCAACGACACATGCCCATGACACGACACATCCTGATTACCGGCGCCGCCGGCGCCATTGGTTCTGCCCTCTGCAAACGACTGGCCGACGACCATCCCGAAGCGCACCTCACGCTGGTCGATATCAACGAAGCCGCCCTGCTTCGCATGACCGCGTCACTCCCCGGCCGGTCCAGTCATGCCGTGTGGGATCTCTTCCAGCCGGAAAAACTGGGCACCGTGTGGAAGCGTGTCATCAAGGCAAACGGTCCTGTCGACATCCTGGTCAACTGTGCCGGCATCATGGACATCATCACGTTTGCGGAAACCGGATGGAGTCAGGGATGGAAGCTTCTGGCCGTCAACATGATCAGCCCGATGCGCCTCATGGACCTCGCCCTTGAGGACATGCCGGCCGGTGGCTCGATCATCAACATTGCCAGCATGGCAGCACGAGTTCCCATTACGGGCTGCGCCTATTACAGCGGTGCCAAAGCCGGATTTGCCATGGCGTCCGAAATTGCCCGCAACGAATTGCGCGACCGCGGCATCAATGTCGTTACCGTGTACCCAGGCCCGATCCACTCGGGGCTGGAATCCCATGCCAGGCGCCAGGTTGAGCAAGGACTGGTCTCCCGCTTCATTCCTACCGGCTCACCCGAAGCCGTTGCCGACCGCATTGCGACAGCCTGTGCCCGCCGCCAGGCACGCGTGATCTATCCGGATGCCTTTGCTGTTGCACATTACTTCAACGGGGTATCGCAGTGGGCGGTGGCACGCCTGAGCCCCCGTCCCCTCAAGTGACCCAAGCGTAATCTTCCAGGAGAAATTGCATGACAAGACGAGCCCTCGTAATCGGCTGTGGCGGCGTGGCTGGCGGCGCATGGACGATTGCCATGCTGGACAGTCTTTCGCGTGCGACCGGATGGGATCCTCGCACGGCCGACATTCTCATGGGCACCTCGTCCGGCTCCGTGATCGTCTCCCTGCTGGGCGGCGGGACCAGCGTCGAACGGCTGCTGGATAACCAGCGCACGGGGCTTTCGCGGTCGACCGCATGGGATCATAACCGTTCCAGTGGTGGCGCCCTGCCGCCCTTGCCCTCTGGCCCCTTGCCCGGTGCACCGGGGCTCGTCTGGCAAGGACTACGTGGCCGGGCATCTGCCATGACAGCCCTTTCAGGGCTACTCCCCAAGGGCCGGTTGGACATCAGCCCCCTTCAGCAACTGATCAGCACTGTGGCCACCTCGAATGACTGGGTTGCCCATCCTGCCACCTGGGTAGTCGCCGTTGATGATCGTACAGCGGAGCGGGTGGCCTTTGGCGCGCCTGGCGCCCCGCGCGCACGACTGCAGGATGCCGTCTGTGCCTCTTGTGCCATCCCCGGCTGGGCACCCCCGATCCGGATCGGCCAGGCCCGGTATCTGGACGGCGGCATTGCGTCTCCCACCTCTGCCGACCTGCTGGTGGACAGCGACGTTGACGAAGTCATCATCATCACGCCGATGGCCTCACGCCAACTGGATCGCCCTGCCACGCTGGCACACCGTGTGGAACGCATGATGCGAAAGGTCATGACGGACAGGGTCACCTCCGAAATCGCCCGGTTGGAACGGAACGGCAAGCGGGTGCTGTGGCTGGATCCGTCGCCGGAGGATCTTCAGGCATTCGGTTACAACATGATGGACCCCGGGCGCCGGCAACAAGTGCTGGATACGGCATTGCGCACGACACCGCTCACCGTAGAGAATGCCTTGCGCATCACACCGGTGTACGCCTGACGGAGCTACTGCAAATGTCGATTTATTCTCGCCACGTATTTCCCCACTTGCTCGACTGGATCATGTCGCAACCCGCCTTCATGGCGGCCCGTGCCGAACTGCTGGAGGGAGTGACGGGTGACGTGCTGGAGATCGGCTTTGGCACCGGACTGAACCTGGGCTACTACCCGGAGACGGTGGACACGCTGACCACTGTTGACGTCAACCCCGGAGTCCATCGGCTGGCAGAAAAGCGCCTGGCGAAGACCCGGCTGCCGGTAAAGTTCGAGTTGGTTAGCGGTGAACGCCTGCCCATGCCCGACAACAGTTACGATGCAGTGGTCTCGACCTGGACGCTGTGCAGCATTCCTGATGTGGTGAGTGCTCTTCGGGAAATTCGTCGCGTGCTGAAGCCTGAAGGCCGTTTTTATTTTGTCGAACACGGCCTGAGTCCGGATCCGTCGATTGCCAAATGGCAGCATCGCCTGACGCCCGTGCAGAAAGTCATTGCCGATGGCTGCCACCTCAACCGCGACACGCTGGCCCTGGTGCGGCAGGCAGGCATGACCACCGAACGCTATCGACAGTTCGAGGCCGAGGGCCTGCCGGCCGTGGGTGCCTTCATGACCCTGGGGGTTGCCCGCAAATAGCCGTCAGGCTGCCCGCTGCGGCGTGACGTGCAAGCCTAGCGGCTCAGCGTGAAACGGCCCGACACACCGCCGGCCGCCTGCTTTTCCACCTGCAATTCGGTCGCAACGATGCCACGCGCCGACAGATCGGCCAGCCAACGGGCGACTGTGTTGAAATCGCCGCGCTCGATCCAGACGCGAACCGCCTCTTCACCTTCCGGCTCAATACGACTCAGTGACAGACCAGAACTGCCCGCGACGCCGTTGACCGCCCCGAGCACGCTTTCACCAGAAGCAGCAGGTGCCGCCCTGGCACGATCCGCGTTCGCCTGCATCCAGAGCAGCAGCTCGCGATTGCTGTCATGTGCTGCACGGGCGGCCTCAGCCGCGCGGTGCGAGGGCAGCCAGACACCCGTCACCATGATCACCAGCAATACAAATGACCCCAGCACGGCCAGCGACAGTCGTTCGCGAGGCGCCAGTTGCAACCAGCGCTTGCGCAGGGGGGAAATCGCCTCTTGCCACTGGCCTTCCAGTTGCACCAGTACATCCTTCATGCGCCCGACTCCACTCGCAACCGTCCACGGATGGCACTGCCCTGAGCATTGGCCGACACAATCTCCGCCCTGAGTCCCGAGCCGACCAAGCGCTGTTTCAATGCATCAATGTCCGTCAAGCCGCGTGCCTCGACATCAAGGGTAAACACCCCGCCGCTGTAGTCCACCCGCTGGGTGGCCAATCCGCTACCCTGCACTGCCTCTGCAATGCGGGTAAGCAGCGGCAATGCCCCGCCGGATGCGGCACCCTGTTCCAGGTGCGCTTCCATCTGGCGGCGCAGGCTCACGATTCGACGATCCCCGGGAAACAGCTGTTTGTAGAGCGCAGTTGCCTCGGTGTGCACTTTCCGTGCCTGGTGCTGGTAATAGAAATACCGCCCCCAATCGCCAAGCAGCTGAACGCCAAACGCAACGGCCAGGAAGAGCGCTGCTATGCGCAAGCTGGCAGGCAGCAGCACTTCCTTGCGGGACGCAAAGCGCCCCTGCAGGAAATTACCCGGCTCGCGCGACCAGTCCGGCCTGGATGCCAGCACGGCCGCCTCGCCTGCTTCATCCCGCCATTCGACTGAAACGTCGACGTTGCCGGCCCAGTCCGCCACCGACTGGCGGCTGTTGGCATGCGCGTCTCCTCCCGACACGATCAGACGTGCCGGCCGAACACCACCCTCCGCCAACTCCTGCCATGCCGCCTGCAATAGCGTCAATGCCGGCACGGATTCGAGCGCCGCACCGGACAGCAGGCCTGTGCGCAAAGCCACATCGCCATCCCGGCAGGCCAGATGCCACGCATCCCCGGGGCAATCGAGCAACAGGATATCGGGCAACAGCGCGTGCAGCGCCCACCCCGCTTCGCGGCAACGGGTGCGCCATGACTCCAGCACGTCCACGGCAATGGCGAGCACTGGCGTGATGCCGGCATCATCCCCGGATCCGGCAATCACATGGAGCCCCTCGACATCCTCGCCCACCTGCTCCTCGATCAGCCAGGCCAGCGAATCGCCCAGTTGCTTGCGCTGACGCACAGACAAGGTGACCCGCGTCAGCAGGCACTGTGACGAAGGGATGAACAGCACTACCCGGGCGCCGGCATGGCGAGCCGCCAGCGCCTCCAGCGAGTCAGTCCCCAGCAGGCGCACCGACCCTGCCTCGCGGGCCCAGGCAACGGCATTGCCCTGATGATCGGCGTGGAGAAAAAGGGTATCCATAACGTCAGCGTGAGTCCGTTGTTGTCAGGCCTGCAGGGAGATCGGGCCGTTTTGTTGTAGCAGGAGCTGGCACGATGAACTGCCTGCCATAGTCCCGCGAGACGACACCGAGTGTACCGGAATCGCTGCGCGCAAGCACTGAATGCAGGACACTCTGGCGCCCGCTGATCATGGCACGGGCGGCCAGCTCAAAGTAGGCGGTACGCACCGTCAGCAGGGGCTTCAAGGCGTCTTTGGCCGATGCATCAAGGCCGTTAAAGGCGGTCTCGTTCAGAAAACTGTCTACGGAGTCGTAACCATCGGCCGGACGGTTGCGCTGCAACTCCTCCGCGCCCGATGCGGTCATGTTCTCGGTCAAAGTGCGCACCAACTCCCCGGTGGCGGTATTCACGTTGATCAGCGCCGTGACCGGCAATGCCGACACATGGGGTCGTAGCCGCGCCACCACCAGAGGGGTAAAACCTTTCACCAGCAACAACTCCGAAACATCCGACAGTGGCTGGTTCGCGGTACGGTACGGAACCGGCAAGCGGGTGTAGAAATCGTCCTCCGCGCCGTCGATGCCGTTCGGCTCATTGTCACCATCCATCCAGTCAATCAGTGCTGCATCCAGGTTGTCGGGCAGGTCCAGATTGACCAACAGCCTTTTCAGGACTGTTCGGGCAGTCTCGTTGACGGCATTTTCCTGAACCAGAAGATTGAGGTTGAAGCGTCCCTGCGCATCGGCCAGCGAGGCCTGTACACCACCGCCCGGCACGGGAAACGCCGGAAATGGCCGCGCCCAGGTTTCACCCGGATGATCGACTTCGCGCTGCTTCCGCCGGTCATCGTCAAAATCGCGCATCAGCAGGTCCTGCACAAAACCTTCGGCCCCCTGTGTATAAAGAATGGCCTGGTCTTGCGTAAGCAATCCTTCAGCATACCGAAGCGACACATGCTGGTTACGCATCATGCTGACCGCCAGCAAGGTGGCCAGCGCCACCACCAGCATGACGGTGATCAGGGCCACCCCCTGCTGCGCCTGGCGACCATTAACCCTTGGGAGCATTGGCATGCAGCTCTCCGTTGGGTAGCAGGATGATGCGACGGATCAAGCCAAACGTCTCATGCCGGAAAGCCACTTCGACCGCCTGGGGCATGCCTGCCGTTTTGCGATCCTCGCTTGCCTGACTCAGGCGCGGCCAACTGTCCGAGCGGCTGCCCTCGGCCACCACCTGCACGCTGAACTCTGAGATGTTGTCGAGCAGCACGATCCTTTCAGGCTGTGTCAGCCGCGCCCGATCCAGCACATCCCAGCGCTCACGCAGCAACTCGCCTCCCTCGGCACGATAACGCAGGCGCACCAACTCGCTACGCGTCTGTTGCAGGGGATTGCGCCAGCCACGACGGGAAAACTCCAGCACATTCTGCTGCGGCAGGTACAGGGCTGGCTGCACATCTCCATATTCGTCCCGGATGGCCCGCGGCGTTGCCTGTTGTAGGTCACGCTGGATCAGCATCATGGCTTTCTGCAAATCACGCAGTTGCTGCTGATGAACCTGGCCACGCTCCCGCACCCTGACGGTATCGGACAGCAAGGTATAGGCACCCACAGCAATTAGAGAGAGGATGGCGACTGCAATCAGCAACTCCAGCAATGTGAAGCCGTGCGGAACTCGGTTACGGGCTGGCATTGTTCTGTACTGCCCTGGTGCGCGAAATAAAGGCCGTCACCTCCGTGACCGGAGACGGCTGCTCGCCAAACTCACCTGACTTTGGGGCGACCGACAAGATAAGGCGGCGGACCTCCTGACTCGGTGTTGCCTCGACCTTTGTCGTGATGACCCAGTCGCGGTCGCCCATGCTCGCCGGACTCTGGCCCTGGCCGACCTCTGGAAAAACGCCCTGCAACTGCATGTCAGCCAGGCGGTTCAGCGCAGCCCAGTGCGCCAGCGTCTTGTCCGCCAGGCGCGCATCCGTGCGAACCTGCGCGTTCTGTGCCGCCAACAGTGACACAGACGCCACCGCAAAAATGGCGAGGGCAACCAGCACTTCCAGCAAGGTAAAGCCACGAACACTACGCATCGCGCCCCTCCTCCTGCCCGATCTGCTCTCCCCACCGGACACGGCCGATCTCGTCCACCCGGATTTCCACCCGCGCCGACGGATCGTCAGCAACCCGAATTTCCAGCTCGGCCGGACTGGCCTCGCCGCTGGACAGCAACAACACATCCGGCTGCAACGCCGGTGTCGACTGATCTTGCAGCGACAGGGACTCCGCAGCAGCCGGAGCCGGCAAGCGCATGCGCCGATCACTCAGGACGCGTATTTCCAGTCCCTCGGGCAGTTCATGCTCCCTGAACAGTTTGTCACCGGTACAATCCGACCAGCGCTGGTTTTGTTCATCAAGACAGAGAAAGCGGTAACCGGCATCATCCAGGTACAGGCCATACTCGCGGTTCTGCATCACCGCTTCGCTGCTGGCCAGCGACAGCAGGGCAGCCAGCCGCTCGGCTTCGTCATTGAGCCGGCGCTCCGGCCCGCCCGGATTCAGGCCCAGCAGAACCACTGCACTGAGAATACCCACCACCAGCACGACCATCAGCACTTCCAGCAGCGTAAAGCCCCTGGCGCGTGCATGCGGCCGGCTGGTACGAGTCATGGGAATCAGTCGTGGTAGATGTCGGCGTTGAACCCTTCGCCGCCCTCGGCGCCGTCGGCGCCCAGCGAATACACCTCGTAGGGGCGGCCCTTGTCACCCGGCGCCACATACTGGAAAGGGTTGCCCCAGGAGTCTTCCGGCAAGCCCTTGAGGTAGCCGCCATCCGGGAATGTCTTGGCAGATGCGGGCTTGTTTACCAGCGCTTCCAGACCTTCGTCAGTGGTCGGGTACTTGTGGTTGTCCAGCTTGTACATTTCAAGCGCGTTGGCAATGGAGCCCAGGCTGGCCTTGGTGGTGGTCACGCGAGCCTGGTCGTCCTTTCCCACGACGTTAGTCATCACGATCGCCGCCAGAATGCCAAGAATGGCAACCACCACCATCACTTCTATCAGGGTAAAACCGGTTTGCTTCTTCATCACGCTCACGTTCGCATCATCCCACAAGATTATTCATCGACAGGATGGGCAGCATGATCGCCAGCACGATCAGCAACACCACTCCTGCCATCAACAGCAACATGAAAGGCTCAAACAGACCCACCAGCGTCGTGATCAGTCCGCCCAGCTCCTTTTCCTGCATGGAAGCAGCCCTCGCCAGCATCTCGTCCAACTCGCCGCTCTGCTCACCACTGGCAATCATCTGCATCATCATCGGCGGAAAGTAGCCACACTCTTCCAGCGCCCGGCTGAGGCTACCACCCTCAGTCACCTTGACGGCCGCCTGCCGGATGGCATCGCGAATCAGAAGGTTGGAACTCACTTCCGCCGCAATGCGCAGCGCCTCCACCAGCGGCACGCCACTGCGGGTAAGGATGCTGAGCGTACTCGCAAAGCGGGCAGCATTCGCCCCCCTTACCAGACGCTTGATCAGTGGCAGGCGCAACTGGAGGGCATGGACGCGGTAACGATTGGCCTCCTTGCGCAACCATGGCCGCGCCATGAAGCCCAGCACCACCAGCAACACCAGAACGTAAGGCCCGGCCACCTTGACCAGATTGCTGGCACCGATCAGTCCCCGGGTGAGCAGCGGCAGCTCCTGCCGGGTGTTGTCGAATACCTTGACGATATCCGGCACGACATAGGTGAGCAGGCCCACCACGATGAGCGTAGCCAACACGGTCAGGATGACCGGATAAATCATGGCTCCCTGGATCTTCTTCTGCGTGTCGTAGCGGGACTCGGTGTAATCGGCCAACTGGTTCAGCACAAGGTCCAGATGCCCCGATTTTTCTCCGGCGGCCACCGTGGCACGGTACAGGTCCGGAAACGCCTTGGGAAACTCGCCCATCGACTGGGCCAGCGTGTACCCCTCGATCACGCGCGCACGCACTGCCAGCAGCAGACTCTGCAGTCCGGGCCGTTCGGTCTGGCGAGATACTGCGCGCAGTGTCTCCTCGATGGGAATGCCGGCCTGGATCAGTGTGGCCAACTGCCGGGTGATGAGTGCCAGTTCATAGGCGCTCATCCCGCCGCGCAGGAAAGTCACCCCGCGCTTGTCCTTTTGGTGCTCGCTGGCAGCGGCTTCAACGGACACGGGCACCCAGCCCTTGTCCCGCAACTGCTGACGAACCTGCCGGGCACTGTCGGCCTCAAGCACGCCTTTTTGCTTGCGGCCGTCAGCATCCACCGACACATATTCGAATGCCGGCACGATGGTCAGCCCTCTCGCGTCACGCGGAGGACTTCCTCCAGCGTGGTCACACCGGACAGAACGTTGCGGGCGCCATCCTGGCGAATACTCGGGCCATGCTGCCGTGCATAAGCCTCCAGTTCGTGTTCGCCGGCATTGTTGTGAATGAGCCGGCGCAACTCCTCGTCGATCGTGATCAGCTCATAGATGCCCGTACGGCCCCGGTAGCCCAGGTGATTGCAGTGGGGGCAGCCAGTCGCCTTGAAAATCACGGGCGCCCGCGCGGCATCAATGCCCAGCAGCGCGCAGGCGGCGGCGTCGGCCGCATAGGGCTCGCGGCACTCCTGGCACAACACGCGCACCAGTCGCTGGGCCAGCACACCCAACAGGGATGACGACAGCAGGAACGGCTCGATGCCCATGTCATTGAGACGGGTCACCGCGCCCACCGCCGAGTTGGTATGCAGGGTCGACAGCACCAGATGGCCGGTCAGCGACGCCTGCACGGCGATTTCCGCCGTTTCCAGGTCACGGATTTCACCCACCATCACCACGTCCGGGTCCTGGCGCAGAATGGCACGCAGGCCGCGGGCAAAGGTCATGTCGACCTTGGTGTTCACCTGGGTCTGGCCGATACCGTCCAGCTGGTACTCGATGGGGTCTTCCACTGTAAGAATGTTGCGTGACTTGTCATTGAGCTCGGTCAGCGACGCATACAGAGTGGTGGTCTTACCGGACCCGGTGGGACCGGTGACCAGGATGATACCGTGCGGCTTGTGGATCAGTTCGCGCAGGAGCGTGTGGTCACGCGGCGCCATGCCAAGGTGCGAAACATCCAGGCGCCCCGCCTGCTTGTCGAGCAAACGCAGCACCACACGCTCACCGTTACTGGACGGCATGGTAGACACACGCACGTCAACTTCGCGTCCGGCCAGGCGCAGTGATATGCGGCCATCCTGCGGAATGCGCTTTTCGGCGATGTCCATGCGCGCCATCACCTTGATACGGGACACCAGCAACGGCGCCAGCTCCCGCTTGGGTTGCACGATTTCGCGCAGCACGCCATCCACCCGCAGGCGTACGGACAATCGCTTCTCATAAGTCTCGATATGAATGTCGGAAGCGTTCTCGCGGATGGCCTCCGTCAGCAGCGCATTGATCAGACGGATGATGGGCGCATCATCCTCCTGCTCCATCAGGTCCTCGGTTTCGGGCACCATGTCCGCCAGACTGGCCAGATCCATGGTATCGCCCAATCCCTCCACCATCTGCATGGATTCGCTGGAGTCGCTCTGGTAGGCCCGGGCCAGCGCCTGCCCGAATGCGTCAGACGTCACTTCCTCGCAAACCAGGGCAACACCTGCCATGCGACGCGCCTCGGCCAGCGCTGCCAGCTTCATCCCGGGGCGGTGCACCAGTCGGACGACGCCCTCGGCCGTCACGTCAAGGATGACACCGTGACGTTTGGCAAAGGCATAATTGAATCGGCGAAGGGGGGGCGCCTGCAGAGCGGCGTCTTGTTCTTTTAATAAGGACTCTGGCATGGCTACACATCCTGTAAACCCCCGTGAGTCTACTGGATGGGCATGACGGGTCAAAGACATCTGTGTACAGGAATGATGCATAAAATGCGGCTCGGCCCGGGCATAATTGCCGGGCAATGGGAAACGGAGCAGCCACGGCATGAATGAAATGGTCTATCGACAGCCCGTCTGGTGGGGAAAACAGTCGTTTGAACCCGGCCAGGGCCGGCATTGGCACATGGCAGGCATGGATGTCTGCATCATCCGCCAGGCAAGAGAATGGCAGTTCCAGCTCGACCGGACACCTGCCCAGTCGGAAGACAATCACACCTGGCACCATGACCAGCAACTGCCCGAAGTGCCGGCAGGAGAACTGCGGCGTTATGTATTCCGACAGACCACCAATGGCCTTACCCTGCTGCCACGACTGGCCGACCGCTCCGTGGTCATACGTCCCGTCATGCCACTGTTCGTGCCACCCGGGCAGGAAGTTACGTTCTATGTCAGCACACCGGTGTGGCTGGCCTGCCACGTCGACGGCCAGGACGCGCCCCTGCTGGACGTCCCCGTGGTCAGGCCCGCGGACACGTGGTTCGGCCCCAATACCGTCCGCGGCGAGATCTGCTACACCACGGAGGTGACGGGTCGGCTTGAACTGAACCAACTCCTTCCCCGCCCGTTCCGTGCCGTGACGCCGGTCCGGATCAGTAATCTCGGCAAGGACATCATGCCGGTCGAACGCATCAACCTGCCAGTGCCATTCCTGCCGGTATACAGCGCTGAATCAGGCCGGCTCTGGACACCTACCCTGGATGTCACTGCGGAGGAAAGCCAACGAGTCCCCCGTATCCGCATCGACAGCGGGATCAGTACCGAGGCCGGCCACGTCACCCTGCTGAGCCCGGCCCGACGCGGCTCGGAAGAGCACGCCCTGATCCGTGTGTTTGACAACCTTTTTGACTGAGCCGCCATGACCGACTTCAAGATGGATTCCCTGCTGAACTCCGGCAAACTGACCGATATTTCCATCGGTATTGCCATCGTGCTGGTGGGCTGGTTGCTCGCCCGCCTGTTGTCGGGTGCCTTTGTGCGCGCCGCGCAGCATCGCCTCACGCCCCACCAGTTACTGCTGGGCCGCCGAACCATTTTCTATGTATTGCTGATCCTGTTCACACTGACAGGCCTGCGCGAAATGGGCTTCAAGCTGAGCGTGCTACTGGGGGCTGCGGGCGTCCTGTCCGTCGCCATCGGCTTTGCCTCGCAGACCTCGGCTTCCAACCTCATCAGCGGCCTGTTTCTCATTGGCGAAGGCACGTTCTCCATCGGCGACTTCATTCGGGTCGGCCAGACCGAAGGCGAGGTGCTGTCGATCGACCTGCTGTCCGTCAAGTTGCGCACTCCTGACAATCTGTTCGTACGCATCCCGAACGAGCAACTCATCAAGTCGGAGGTCACCACCCTGACACGCTTCCCCATCCGGCGACTCAACCTGACCATCGGCATCGCCTACAAGGAAGACATCGGCAAAGTGCGCGAAGTCCTGTTACGCATCGCGGGAGAAAATCCGCTGTGCCTGGTGGAGCCAGCCCCCAGCATCATCGTCCAGGGATTTGGCGCTTCGTCGGTCGACCTGATGTTCTACGTATGGACCCGGCGCGAGAACTTCATGAACATGCGCGACTCCATGCAGGAGGCCATCAAGCGCGCCTTTGACGAGACCGGCATCGAGATTCCCTTCCCGCAGGTCTCCGTGCATGCGGGCTCTGGCAGCGAAGCCATCCCCTTGCGGCTACTGAGCGAACAGCAACCGGACGCCCTGAAGTGACGATGCAGTCAGAATCGCTCGATCATCTGCGCGAGAACGCGGTTATCGTTGCCACCAATGGCGACTATCCTGAACCCTGCACATACCTCGCCGGCACTGTCCTCGGACGGCTGTGACCATACGGCGCGAGCGTCAAAACTTAGCGTATTCGAGCCGGCGAGCGGCTCAGGCAGGATCATGGAGACCTCATAGAGCCGACCCGGCGTGATCTCCTCACGCCCTGCCAGCTTGAATCCGTCCATGGAAATATTGGTCAGCCGGCCAAGATTCCTGCCAGTGGTGCGGTCAAACACTCGCAACACCACACCGATCTTGCGACGGGTATGACGCCTTGCCTGCTTGGCAAGATGCTCGCTGGCATCCGGCGCTTCCTCAGGCAGAATGGCACGAAGAGTGATGACGGCCCCGGCGAACTCCTGATCAGCAGAGGCTACCGGAGAGGCATGGATCTCCGCCTCCACCAGACCAGCTGTAGTCTTGACGAAATAGTGTCGTGTGCGCGGCAACCGATCACCCCGACTGGTTGCGGCATGTATCTTTCCTGTGCCCCACGCAGTCTTCACACCCTCTGCATTCTGGAAGAGAAGTTCGTTCACCGGCTTTCCCACCAGTCCGGATGTGTCCAGGTGGAAGATGTGCTCCATCGCAGGATTCACAAATCCGATAATACCTTGGGCATCGACCGCGATCACGGCATCCCCGAGCGCATGCAGCAACATCTCGTTCTGGTGTTTCAGGCGCTCGATCTCGGCCAGTTTGAGGGCCAAGTCGCGTTTCTGCCTGTCGAGCTCCAGAAACACGTTCACTTTGGACAGCAAGATATCCCGCTGGATCGGCTTGGAGAGGAAGTCCACGGCGCCCAGTTCGTAACCCCTGAAAACATCACGCTTGTCGCCATTTGCCGTCACGAAAATGACGGGGACAGACTGGGTTTTCTTGTTGCGGCGCATGAGCTCAGCCATCTCAAAACCACTCATGCCAGGCATCTGCACATCCAGCAACACCAGCGCCACTTCATGCTTGAGCAGAAGGCGCAGGCCGTCATTCCCGTTATCTGCCTTGAGCAGCTCGAGATCAGGGCGATCAAGCAACGACTCCAGCGCGATCAGGTTTTCCTTCTTGTCATCGACCAGTAGAATGCTCTGCATCACTCGCTTCCAACGGACAGCAGTTCACCCACCAACGGCACTACTTCGTCCAACAACACCACCC
>JBKHWB010000050.1:0-16456 GCA_046566745.1 Gammaproteobacteria bacterium | reverse complement strand
CTTGCGGCAGGCCGTAGCCTGCATAGCTCTTGGCGATGTGCACGACAAAGCGCAGGTGCGAGAGCACCAGCTGGCGGGCAGCATCGACATCGTTGTCGTTGACATAGCGTTCGGCCAGGACGCGCTCTTCCTCGGCCGTCAGCACGGGAATGCTGTGGACCGTGGTCATGTAGGCGCCGAGGTTGGCCCCGGGAACCGACAAGGCAACCGGCATCATGTCTTTGCGGGTCGACATCGAGGGTGATACTCCATCAGGGTTCAGGTTCATCGTTTGATATTAGCACTCCCTTGGCGGGAGTGCTAAAGGCTCAACGTCGGGGGATCTGATGGGGTTTTGTAACGCTGGCGAGCGAGTCTCCCCCTGGGCTTACCGGGGCATGGCTCTCAGTAGCTGGGTGACCGCCAGCCAGGCGCCGGCAAGGCCGAGCAGGGCGCTGCCGGCGACCAGTACCAGGATGGTGCCAAGCCCGGGCATCTGCAGGGTGAAGGTACTCTGGTAGAGGGTGGCCAGCTCCCGTGCCGGCGACTGCAGCCACCAGAACACCAGTGCCACCACCACAGAGGCCAGGATGCCGCCTGCCAGACCGGTCCACAGGCCGTTGTAGAGGAAAGGGCGACGCACAAAGGCGTCAGTGGCGCCGAGCAGACTCAAGACCCTGACCTCGTCGCGCCGCGATTCAAAGCCCAACCGGATGGTGTTGCCCACCACCAGCAGCACGGTGGCCCCCAAGGCCAGCGCCAGGGCTAGCAGCAGACGCTCTCCCAGCTCCAGCAGCGCGTTCAGGCGCTGCACCCATGCCAGGTCGATATCGGCTCCCTCCACCTCGGGCCGGGCGGCCAGGGCATCGCGCAGGCCGCTCACGGCCTTGGTGCCGGTGTCGCTGGGCCAGACCACGATCACCGGGGGCAGCGGGTTTTCGTTAAGCAGGTTCAGGGTTTCACCATAGCCGGAAAGGGCTCGGAACTCCTCCAGTGCCTGAGCGGGCGTGATCATTTTGGCGCGGGCGATGTCGCGGCGGGCTTCCAGTCGCGTGAACAGGGCCTGCTGTGCCGGCAGGGCGAGGTCCTGGCGCAGGTAGAGCGAAATCTGTGCCTGGCCGTCCCAGCGCGCCACCAGATGGCGGGCGTTGTCGAGCAGCAGCGAGAAGCTCGCCGGCAGGGCCAGCGCGAGGGCCACGACCAGCATGGTCATGGTGGTGGCGATAGGGGTGGCCAGCAGGCGTTTGAGGCTGGCGCTGGCTTCGCGGGCGTGATGGGCACGCCAGTGCGCGAGCATGGTGGCAGCATTCTGCCGGGGCTTGCGGGCACCGCTACTCATGGCTGGCCCTCCGTCACGTTGCTGTCCCGGACCAGTTGGCCATCGCGCAGGGTCAGCAGTCGATGGCGGTAGCGTGCAATCAGGGGCAGGTCATGGGTGGCAATGAGGATACTCACCCCGACCGAGGACAGTTCCTCGAAAATGTTCATGACGCTGGTCGCGAGATCCGGGTCGAGGTTGCCGGTGGGTTCGTCGGCCAGCAGTAGTTGCGGCTTGCTGACCACGGCGCGGGCGATGCCGACGCGCTGTTGTTCGCCACCGGACAGGGTAACGGGCGAGGCGCTGGCGCGATGGGTCAGGCCCACCAGATCCAGTGCGGCATGTACGCGGCGTGGAATCTCGCGTGCATCCAGGCCGTTGATGACCAGGGGCAGGGCGACATTGTCGTAGACGCTGCGGTCGTCCAGCAGGTTGTGGTCCTGGAACACCATGCCGATCTGGCGGCGGGCCAGGGCGATGCCGCGACCCTTCAGGCTGGCGTAGTCGAAACCGTTCACTTCAACACGTCCCTTGCTGGCGCGTTCGGTGAGCAGGATCAGCTTCAGCAGTGTGGACTTGCCGGCGCCGGAGTGGCCGGTGAGAAAGGCCATCTCACCGGTGCCCAGTGTGAAGCTGACGTGCTTCAGGGCTTCATGCCCGGAGGGATAGGTCTTGCTGACGTTGTCGAAAACAATCATGCGGCTCAGTGCTCGTCGGAATCAGTGCTCGTCATCAAAAAGGGCCGACACGAAATCCTTTGCTTCGAAGGGGCGCAGGTCGTCGATTTTTTCGCCCACGCCGATGTAGCGAATGGGTACATTGGTGCGGCTGGCGATATTGAACAGCACGCCGCCCTTCGCCGTCCCGTCGAGTTTCGTAACCGTGAGGCCGGTCAGGCCGACGGCCTGGTGGAATTCCTGTACCTGGGACAGGGCGTTCTGGCCAGTGCCGGCGTCCACCACCAGCATGGTTTCGTGGGGGGCACTGGGGTCGATTTTCTGCATGACGCGGAAGACCTTCTTCAGCTCTTCCATCAGGTTGGACTTGGTGTGCAGGCGACCGGCCGTGTCGGCAATCAGCACGTCGATGCCCTTTGCCCTGGCACTGGTCAGGGCATCGAAAATCACCGAGGCGGAGTCGGCCCCGGAGCCTTGGGCCACGACCGGCACGTTGTTGCGCTCGCCCCAGATGGTCAGCTGTTCCACAGCGGCGGCACGGAAGGTGTCGCCGGCCGCCAGCATCACGCTCTTGCCCTCGCGCTGGAAGCGCTTGGCCAGTTTGCCGATGGTGGTGGTCTTGCCCACGCCGTTGACGCCGACCATGAGGATGACGAAGGGCTTTTTCGTGGTGTCGATGATAAGCGGCGCGACGTGGGGCGACAGCAGGTCGGCCAACTCGTCCTGCAGGGCTTTGTACAGGGCATTGGAATGCGTGAGTTCCTTGCGCGAGACACGTTCGGTAAGCGCATCGATGATGCGGCGCGTGGCGTCTACGCCGATATCGGCCACCAGCATCTGCGTTTCGATGTCTTCCAGCAGTTCGTCGTCGATCTCCTTGCCGCCGATGAGCAGGGTGGCCATGCCGTTGCTGAACGAGGAACGGGTGCGGGCAAGGCCGGCCTTCATGCGTTCCATGAAGCTGCCGCCCTCGGCGGCGGGCTCGCCGCCGGCCGTGGCCATCGCATCCGCTGCTGGCGCTGCAGGTGCGGCCGGTGCCGACGGCGCGGGTACGGTACCGTCGGCCGGGGTTTCCGGCTTGCGGAACCAGCTTTTCATGACGGAGCCCAGCGATTTCTCGCCGGTGTTTTCGGGGTTGTTCGAGTCAGACATGAATGCAACAAACTCAAGCCGGGCCGCGCTGCAGCCCGTTGGCGGGATGGGCTATGCTACCAGCCTCGACGGGGGACGGCTAACGTCCTCTGTGTCGGTTTTCTTACGGTTGTAGCGGAATCCTCATGTTGCCACGCCTTCTCCGCCGGCTGGTGCCGGCGTTGCTGTTGCTGCCGTGCCTGGCGCAGGCAGCCGCCCCGGTCACGACCGAGTTCACCCTGGCCAATGGCCTCAAGGTTGTGGTGCGGGAAGACCATCGGTCACCGGTGGTGGTTGCCCAGGTCTGGTATCGCGTGGGTTCCAGTCATGAACCGCAGGGCCTGACCGGCATGTCGCATGCGCTGGAGCACCTGATGTTCAAGGGCACGACGCGAGTGCCGAATGGGGAGTTCTCCCGCATCGTCTCGCTCTATGGCGGCGAGGACAATGCCTTCACCACGGATGACTACACCGCCTATTACCAGGTCTATACCGCCGACAAGCTGGCCTTGGCTCTTGAGCTGGAGGCAGACCGCATGCAGAACGTCGTGTTCAAGCCCGATGAAGTGGCGCAGGAAATCCGCGTGGTGATGGAGGAGCGTCGCCAGCGTACCGACGACAATCCGCAGGCCTTGGCACTGGAGCGCTTCCATGCCCTGGCCTGGCTGACCAGTCCTTCCCGCCAGCCGACGGTGGGCTGGATGCGGGATCTGGAGACGCTTACGCTGGATGACCTGAAGCGCTGGTATGAAGCATGGTATGCGCCCAACAACGCCACCCTGGTAGTGGTGGGCGATGTGGAGCCGGCTACCGTGCGCGAGCTGGCACAGCGCTATTTCGGGGAGCTGCCCGCGCGGCCCCTGCCGGTGGTGAGGCCGCCGCGCGAGCTGGACGAGCCGGGTGAGCGTCAGATGACCTTGCGCCTGCCGGGCAAGGTGCCGGCCCTGTATCTGGGGTTCAACGTACCCTCGCGGCACACAGGAAAGCCAGGTGAAGCAGAGGCATTGCGCTTGCTGGCCGGGGTGATGGACGAGGGCTTCAGTGCTCGCCTGGAAACGCGCCTGGTGCGCGAGCAGCGGGTGGCGGCGGCCGTCAGTTCCGGTTATGACCCTTTTGCGCGCGGTGACACCCTGTTCGTGGTCACTGCCGTGCCTGCCCCGGGCCTGACGCTGAACGAGCTGGAGGCCGCCGTGTTGGCCGAAGTGGAGCGCCTCAAGAGCGAGCCGGTCACCGCGCAGGAGTTGAACCGCGTCTATGCCGGCCTGTTGGCGGACGATGTCTTCTCCCGTGATTCGGTGCGCGAGCAGGCCAACAGCATTGGTCGTCTGGAGAGTGTCGGCAGTTCCTGGCGGGCACTGGAAGAGTGGCCGGAGGCCTTGCGCGGCATCACCCCGGAGGCGGTGCGCGAGGCCGCCGTGCGCTGGCTGACGCCGTCGCGCCGTACCGTGCTGCGGCTGGAACCCACGGTATTGGAAACGGAGGCGCTGCAATGAAACCGGTGCATGTCCTGCTGTCGGCGCTGCTGGCCCTCTCCTCTTCCTCGCAGGCCTTCCAGGCCGGTGGAGCGGCCACCGAAGGCCCGGTGACGGCGCTGCAACGGCTGGATAGCGTCAGCCGGCTGTCGGCAGAACCCGTCAGTCGCCGGTCCTTTGCCATCGAGTCCTGGCAGACCCGCAACGGGACGAAAGTGTTGTTCGTGCAGGCCCAGGAGCTGCCGTTGCTGGATGTGCGCCTGGTGTTTGATGCCGGCGCGGCGCGCGACGGAGAGCTTGGCGGCCTGGCCTCCACGGTCAGCCGCATGCTGGACGAGGGCACGCCCACCCGGGATACCACGGCGATAGCGGCGGCCTTTGAGCAGGTCGGAGCCAGTTACAGTGCGTCGTCCTATCGCGACATGGCGGTGGCGGAGCTGCGGGTCCTGAGCGATCCGGCCTTCCGGGAGCCGGCGCTGGAGGTGTTTCGCGAGGTGGTGGCGCAGCCTGCCTTCCCGGAAGAGCCTTTCCGCCGCATCCAGCAGGGTAGCGAGGTGGGTCAGCAGCAACAGGAGCAGTCTCCTGCCGCGCTGGCGTCCCGCCTGTTCTACCAGCATGCCTACGGGACCCATCCGTATGCACAGCCCCCCTCCGGCACCCGGGCCTCGCTCGCCAGGCTGGGGCGTGATGATCTTGTCCGCTTCCATCAGCGCTACTACGTGGCGCGCAACCTGACGATGGCGCTGGTGGGCGATATCCCGCGCAGCGAGGCGGAGGCGGTGGCGGAACAGTTGAGCGCCGCCCTGCCGGCGGGCGAACCGGCCCCCGCCCTGCCCGAGGTGGCGCGACTCCGGGCCGCACGGCACCTGCACCACGAGTTCCCCTCCCAGCAGACGCACATCCTGCTGGGGGCGCCTGGCATCAAGCGTGGCGATGCCGACCACTATGCCCTGCAGGTGGGGAACGAGATCCTTGGCGGCGGCGCCTTCACCTCGCTGCTGATGCGGGAAATCCGGCAGAAGCGGGGACTGACCTATGGCGTGTACTCCGGCTTTACGCCCATGCGGGCCGAAGGCCCGTTCCTGATCAGCCTGTCCACCCGCGCCGACCAGAGCCAGGAGGCCCTGCGCCTGACTCGCCAGATTCTCGGTAATTTCGTGAAACAGGGACCGGACGAGGCTGCCGTCAACGAGGCCAAGGCGAGCATCATCCAAGGCTTCCCCATGAGTGCGTCCAGCAATGCCAGCATCGTGGGCTATCTGGGCGCCATCGGTTTCTATGACCTGCCGCTGGATTACCTGGATCAGTACCTTGCGCGCATTTCGGCGGTCACCGCCGACGATGTGCGCAAGGCCTTCCGCCACCATGTGCGCCCGGATCGCCTGCTGGCCGTGACCGTGGGCAAGAAGGCGGCACCATGAGCCGGGCAGGGAGCGGCAATACACTGCGCATCGTGGGCGGCCGCTGGCGCAGCCGGCGCGTCCGGTTTGTCGATGCCGACGGCTTGCGGCCCACGCCGGACCGGGTGCGGGAAACCCTGTTCAACTGGCTGCAGTTCGAACTCCCGGGCGCACATTGCCTGGACGCCTATGCCGGCAGCGGTGCCCTGGGGCTTGAAGCATTGTCCCGCGGGGCGGCCTCGGTGGTGATGATCGAGCGTCATGCCGACCAGCACCGGGCACTGCTGGCGGCGGCGGCGGAGCTGGGCGCTGACGGTGCCCGCATCCTGCACGGCGATGCCAACCGGCTGCTGGACACGGCGCCGGACTGGCGGCCACCCCGGGGCTTCGAGGTGGTTTTCCTGGACCCCCCTTATGGCAAGGGCCTGGTGAGTACGACCCTGCAGGTCTTGTTGCAGCGTGACTGGCTGGCCCCGGGGGCACTGCTCTATATCGAGTCCGAACTCGACTGGGACGGCCTGGCCTTGCCCGCCGCCATCCGGCAACGGCGATCAACGCGTGCCGGCCTGGTGAATGCCTTTCTCGCCTGCTACGAGCCGGAGCCACCGGCATGAGTTCCTTGTTCCCGCCGGGCCTGTTCGAGAGTGCGTTCCAGCCCGCCTGGTGGTTGCGCAATCCGCATGCGCAAACCCTGTTCTCCACCTTCTTCCGTCGTTCGCCCCTGCTGGCGCGCCGGCGCGAGGAGCTGGTGCTGCCGGATGGTGATTTTCTGGATCTGGATTGGCATGTGCCCGAGGGCTGGCAGGCGGAGTCGCCGCTGGTGCTGGTGGTGCACGGCCTGTCCGGTTCCAGCGACTCGCATTACGTGCTGGGTCTGCAGGCTGCCCTCTCGGCGCGCGGCTGGGCCAGCGTGGCCATGAACTGCCGCGGCGCCAGCGGCCGCCCCAATAACCGGCCACTTGCCTATCATGCGGCTGCCAGCGATGACGTTCTCACGGCGCTGGCACATTTGGAGCGGCGCCATCCGCAGGCGCCTCGTGCGCTGGTGGGGTACTCGCTCGGTGGCAGCATGACAGTGCGGTTGATGGGCGAGTTGCAGGAACAGGCGCCGGTCTTTGCTGCGGCCGCCGTGTCGGTGCCCTTGCAGCTGACTCTGTGCGCCGACCGGATGGATCGCGGGTTTTCGCGCGTCTATCGCCAGCACTTCATGGATGTGCTGGTCTCCTACTGGAAGGACAAGGCCTTGCACCTGGAGCGGCGCGGCGATACCGACGCGGCCCGCCATGTGCTGGAGCGCCTGCAGCGCGGCCCTTTCCGGTCATTCTGGCAGTATGACAACGAACTGATTGCGCCTCTGCACGGCTTTCGTGATGTACACGACTACTATGAGCGCGCCAGTCCCCGCCAGTTCCTGTCCCGTATTGCCCGCCCCACGCTGGTGATCCAGTCGGCAGACGACCCGTTCATGACGCCGGAGGTGCTGCCCGGCGCGGGCGAGCTATCTCCGGCTGTGCATTTCGAGCTGTGCCGGCAGGGCGGGCACGTGGGCTTTATCGAAGGCGGAACCCCGCGGGCTCCCCGCTATTACCTGGAAAAAAGAATCCCCGACTTCCTGGCCCATCACTGGGCCGGAACGTCGGGGACGGGTGATGCCTCAGGCGTGGTGCCAGATGCTCAGAAGCGGTAGACAATACCAACATTGATGCTCTCAAGAGTCATGTCGCCCTGAACACGATTTATCTGTCCTTGGCTTGTCTGAACTGGAGTGCTGACGAGGGCTACATCATCGGATTTGTTTAGCATCAGGTAGCTGCCGTTTATGGCCCAGTTAGATCCCAGATTCAATTGAGCGCCGACGCCATATGATATGCCGGTGTTGTCCTCGTCAATTTTGATGCCAGCGACGGGAATGGTGAATTTCATACGGGTATAGCCGTAGCCAACAAGCGCGTACAGGTCAACTACGTCGCCCAGTGAAATCTGCGGACGGACATATACGCCGTAGAAGGTATCGAGCTCGGATCTCGCGTCGGCGGTTGTCGCATCAATAGCGGGATTGATGACGGCCGTTGGGATCTGGAAACGGTAATTATCTCCCCGTACCCCAAAAGCGGCGTGCGCTTCAATAGCCAGGTACTTTGCAAGAACAGAGCCTGCTTTGACCGTAATCGCATAGGGCTCGCTGTCGACGGATCCGCTTGCCGAGCCTTGTGTGCCTAGTGTTGGTGTGAAGGTCGACCGGAAGTCGTATTCGGATTTCAGAATGTTGTAATCCAGACCCACATAAGGCTTTTCCCCATCACGGGCATGGGCGGCGGTGGATGCCAGGCCGGCGGTGAGAGGAGGGCAATCGACAGTTTTTGCAGTGACATGATCGGGCTTCCCTGAAGGGCGACCTGGCTGGCCGCTCGGTGTTTTGGGGGCTGCAACAGCAACGTGCATGACCCCGAGACTATGTCAGCCACCTGTCAATTTCAAGTTGGTTCTGGAAGGTGGCGCTAATCTTTTGATTAATAATGGAATGCGTTCACAGAATTCGCCGGGGCGCTGGCGCTGGCCCCGTAGTGCCGTTTCATCTCCGGTAGCTTGTCCCGGGCCTCGCCACGCAGGTAGGGCGCTTCCAGCATGACAATCTGGTAGATCCCTTTTCGGAGAAGATCGCGGCTGATGGCCTCGCCATTATCGTAAATGCCCGACGTATGCAGGAAGGATATCCAGCTGGAGGTCACCACCCAGATGTTCACGATCAGGGCCTGTATGGCGTCTTCGTCGGCCTCCACCATGCCGGATTCGGCCAGGCGCTCGTAGATGCGGCGACCCTGCTGCAACACCAGTCGGGCAAAGGTACGGTAGCGCTCGCGCAGAGCCGGGTTGGCCTCCAGCATCTGCTCCAGGTCCCGGTGCAGGAAGCGGAACTCCCACATGTTGTCCAGGATGCCCTCGAAGTAGCCCATCTTGTCGGCATAGGTCAGGTGGCGATCGGCCGGCGCCAGCAGCAGGGACTGGGTGCGCGCCTCGTACAGCAGGAAGAGTTCAAAGATGATCTCTTCCTTGTTGCGGAAGTGGTAATAGAGGTTGCCGGGGCTGATGCCCAGTTCGGCGGCAATGTGGTTGGTGGTGACATTGCGCTCGCCCCGTTCATTGAACAGGCTCTGGCTTTTCCTGAGGATCTTGTCGCGGGTTTTCACGCCGGCTTTTCCTGAAAGACAATGGGGTTGTCGAGGACTGATTGACAGTCTAGAGCAAATACTCTAAAAATGTAACCCATCCAAACGCCCGCCGGGCTTGCCGTCTCACCGAGGACTCCATCATGGTCGCCAATCTTGCCGAAGTGCCTGTTGCCAACCCCGAAATCGCCGAGCTGCATCGCGTGTTCCAGCTGCAGAAACAGGCCTTCCGCCAGCGGCCCATGCCCAGTGCCGATGAGCGTATTGCGCATCTGGAACAGTTCCGCCGCGTGTTCGTGAAGTACATCGATGAGCTGGCGCAGGCCGCCAACGATGATTTCGGCAGCCGCTCCAAGGACGAGACCAAGATTGCCGAGATCCTGACCTCGCTGGAGGGTGTCAAGTACTATAAAAAGAACCTGCGCAAGTGGATGCGCCCGGAAAAGCGCCACGTCAGTGCCATCGCCATGCCGGCGTCCGCCAAGGTGTTCTACCAGCCGCTCGGCGTGGTTGGCATCATCGTGCCCTGGAACTACCCGATTTTCCTGGCGGTGGGCCCGCTGATGTGCGCCCTTGCAGCCGGCAACCGCGTCATGATCAAGATGTCGGGCTTCACGCCGCGCGTGGGCGAGACGGTCAAGAAGATGCTGGCCGAGGCCTTTGCCGAAGATCACGTCAGCGTGTTCACCGGCCGCGGCGAGATTTCCGAGACCTTCCCCAAGCTACCCTTTGACCAGATCACCTTTACCGGCTCGACCAATGTTGGTCGTACCGTGATGGCCGAGGCAGCCAAGAACCTGACACCGGTGTTGCTGGAGCTGGGTGGCAAGTCTCCCGTGATCATCCACGAGAGTTTCCCGATTGTGGATGCGGCCGAACGCATCTCCTTCGGCAAGTGCTGGAACGCCGGCCAGACCTGCGTGGCCCCGGATTACCTTCTCTTGCCGCCAGGCAAGACCCAGGAATTCATCTCGGCATTTACCGCGCAGGTAAGCAAGATGTATCCGACGATGCTGAACAATCCGGATTTCACCAGCGTCATCAACGACAAGCAATACAACCGCATCAAGGGTTACCTGGATGATGCACGGGCACAGGGCGCCAAGATCATCGAGATCAACCCGGCCAATGAAACCTTTGCCAACACCCGCAAGATGCCGGTCACGCTGGTGACGGGCGTGACGCCCGACATGCAGATCATGCAGAACGAAATTTTCGGGCCGATCCTGCCGGTCATGGAGTACTCGTCGCTGGATGATGCCTTGGGCTTCGTCAATGCCCGCCAGCGCCCGTTGGCCCTGTATTACTTTGACTGGAATTCCTCGCGCGCCGATTATGTCGCGGCCAACACGCACTCCGGCGGCATGTGCGTCAACGAAGTGATGAGTCATGTCGGCATCGACGACCTGCCGTTCGGCGGCGTGGGCGCCTCCGGCATGGGCAAGTACCATGCCCGTGAGGGTTTCCTGGCGATGTCCAATGCCAAGGCCGTGCTGGAAAAACCGCGCTTCTATGCCATGCGCTACGTGCTGCCACCGTTCAACAAGAGCGTGCACAAAATCATCAAGAACTATCTGTTGAAGTAAGTGCCTCTCGGGGCGACAGAAAGGGGTTTTCGTGCCTGCAGGCCGGAAGCCCCTTTTTTATGCGACGCCATGAGTTTCGGGATTTGGGGGTAAAATGAAATCAGCCACAGCCTTGCCGTCAGTGGATCAGGGGCGCCGGCACTTCCTGCGCATGGGTATCACAGGCACGCTGGTGCTGTCGACCGTGTCGTTTTCCGCCATGCTGGCCGGCTGCGCGAGTGCGCCGCCGGCCACTGGCTATCGCGTGCTGCGCGCCGCCGACATTGTCATCCTGCGGGCGCTGATGCCGGTAGTGCTGGCCGGCGCGCTGCCGGTGGACGACTCTCGCGAGCGGGTTGTCGAGGAAAGCGTGTCGCTGCTGGATGGCCTGCTGGCGGCGAGCAGTCGTGCTGGCCAGCAACAGGTTCACCAACTGTTCGACCTCATGGCATTTGCGCCGACGCGTCGCTTCGTTGTCGGGCTGGAGCGGGAGTGGGACAAGGCCGCGCCGGCCGAGATTGATGCCTTCCTCACGGCATGGAGCCAGAGTCGCTTCGACATGCTGCGGGCGGCCTACATCGCCCTGACGCAGATGATCACCATGAACTGGTACCTGCAGCCGCGCGCCTGGGCTGCCATCAATTACGTTCCCCCGCGCGTCGTGGGCTGAGGTCGACAGCATGATCGAAATTCGCGATATCAAGGATGCCTTTGCTGAAGGCGTGGAGTCGGGCTGGAAGGCGGTTCATGCCGGGCAGTTGCGCCGTGACGAGACGGTGGAGTGCGACGTCGTGATCGTCGGCACTGGCGCGGGGGGCGGCACGGTAGCGGAAATCCTCGTGCAGGCCGGGCTGGATGTGGTGCTGGTCGAGGAAGGTCCTCTGCGCACCACGCGGGACTTTCATCTGGATGAGCGCGCGGCATATCGCGACCTGTACCAGGAGGGGGCAGCCCGGACCAGCAAGGACGGCAGCATCACCATCCTGCAGGGGCGCAGCGTGGGCGGCTCCACCACAGTGAACTGGACGTCGAGTTTCCGCACGCCTGAGGGCACCTTGTCGCACTGGTCAGCCGTGCATGGCGTGAAGGGTATGGGGCGCGAGCAGATGACCCCCTGGTTCGCGCGCATGGAAAAGCGCCTGAACATCGGTACCTGGACGGTGCCGGCCAATGCCAACAACGACGTCATCCGGCGCGGTTGCGAGAAACTGGGCTGGAGCTGGGAGACGATTCCCCGCAACGTGAACGGTTGCTGGAACCTGGGCTATTGCGGCATGGGTTGTCCTACCAACGCCAAGCAGTCCATGCTGGTCACCACCATTCCCGAGGCGCTGCGCCGCGGCGCGCGCCTGTATCACCGCGCCCGCGTCGAGAAGATTCTCCATGACGGCAAGCAGGCCTCCGGCGTGTTCTGCCTGGGCATGCAGCCGGATGGCGTGACGCCAACCGGTGTGACCGTGACCGTGCGGGCGCGCCACGTTGTGCTGGCGGGCGGCGGTATCAACAATCCGGGCCTGATGCTGCGTTCCGAGGTGCCGGACCCTTACCGCACCATCGGCAAGCGCACCATGCTGCATCCCGTGAATGCAGTTTTTGCGCGCTTTGACGAAAAGATCGAGCCATGGAGTGGTGCGCCGCAGTCGCTGTATTCGGATCACTTCCAGTGGAAGGACGGGGCGACAGGGCCGATGGGTTTCAAGATCGAGGCCATTCCGCTGCATCCGGGACTGGCTTCCAGCCTGCTTGGCGGCCACGGCGAGACGATGGTGCAGGAGGTCAACGGCCTGGGTCATATCAATGGCCTGATCTCGCTATGCCGTGACGGCTTTGTCGAGGACAGCCCCGGCGGTACCGTGAGCCTGCGCAGCGACGGCACGCCCACCGTGGACTATCCAATGACCGACGCCCTGCGCGACGGCCTGCGCCGAGCCTTTCTGGCCATGGCCGAAATCCAGTTTGCGGCGGGCGCGCGGGCCGTGCGCCCGCACCAGATGGGCCAGCCGTATTTCACCAGTTGGGCAGAGTGTCGCGAGGCCATCGCGCGCATGCCCATGGAAAAGTTCCAGACGCGGCTCGGGTCGGCGCATGTCATGGGCGGTTGCGCCATGGGCGAGGATCCGGCGAAGGCGGTGGTCACCAGCAATGGCCGCTTCATGCACCTTGATCGCCTGTCCGTGATGGACGGCTCAGTGTTCCCGACCAGTATTGGCGCCAATCCGCAGTTGTCGATCTACGGCATGGTGGCGCGCCTGGCGTCCATGCTGGCGGCGGAGCTGAAGCCATTGCCAGCACAATGACGTGTAGAGCTGCTTTTCCAGCCGCCACGGGCTAGTCTGTGACCTGGCGCGGTGTGCCGCTGCAGGCCGGCCATGAGAAAGGGGCGAAGTCATGATGGGATGGCGCAGGGTTTGGCTGGTGTGCCTGATGCTGGTGTCGGGCGTGGTGACGGCAGCGCCGTGTCGCGTTGGCGAGGTCACGCGGCTTGTCGGTGATGTCGAGGTAGTGCGGCCTGATCGCCCGTTCAAGCCCTTTACCGGCATGAAGGTTTGCATGGGCGACCGCTTTGTGACCGGGCCGGCCAGTATTGCCGAGTTGCGACTACGCGACGGGTCGTTGATCACGGTCGGCAAGGGCAGTGACTTCACCATCCGGCAGTACCGTATTTATCGCGACCAGCCCAACGAGGCCTTGTTCGATCTGGCCAAAGGCGCGTTTCGTGCGGTGACCGGTTTCATGACCCGCCGGGCGCATCGCTATGAGGTGCGTACGGCGGTGGCGACGATCGGCGTACGTGGTACGGACTTCTGGGGTGGCTACGGCCTCACCGAGAACGGCCTGGACGTGATCATGCTGCAGGGCAAAGGGGTCTATGTGCAGACCGACAGCGGCACCGTCGAGCTCGACCAGCCCGGGCTCGGTACCACCGTACGGCCGGGTGAAGCCCCGCTGGCGCCGCTGGCCTGGGGCAGTGAAAAGGTGCAACGGGCCGTCTCGACGATCACGCCCTGAGCTGGTGGTCAGTCATGGAGCCCCGGCGCGGATTCCGTTATCCTGCCGGCACCCGATGATGTGTGACGGAAGCCTTTCATGAGTCATACCCGTGTTGTTTATCCCGGCTCGTTCGATCCGATGACCAATGGCCACAAAGACCTGATCGAGCGTGCCGCACGCATGTTCGATCATGTCATCGTGGCCGTGGCGGCCAGCCAGAAAAAGGGTCCGATGTTTTCGCTGGAGGAACGCGTCGACCTGGCCCGCGCCGTACTGGCGCACTTGCCCAATGTCGAAGTCCAGGGCTTCTCCAAGCTGCTGGCCTTCTTCGTGAAAGAGCAGAACGCCAATGTCGTGCTGCGCGGCCTGCGCGCCGTCTCCGATTTCGAGTACGAGTTCCAGTTGGCCAATATGAACCGGCAACTCATGCCGGACTTCGAAACGGTGTTCCTGACGCCGGCCGAGCATCTCTCGTTCGTGTCCTCGACGCTGGTGCGCGAAATCGCCGTGCTGGGTGGGGATGTGGGTAAGTTCGTACCGACCCAGGTCGCGGATGCGTTCAGGGTCAAGCTGTCCGGAAAATGACAGGCGGTGGGCTGGCTCCCGGGGTGATGTGTGGCGCTGAAGATCACTGACGAGTGCATCAACTGTGATGTCTGCGAGCCGGCCTGTCCCAACCAGGCGATCAGCATGGGGCCGGAGATCTACGTGATCGACCCCTTGCGGTGCACCGAATGTGTCGGCCATTTTGACGAGCCGCAGTGCGTCAGCCTGTGTCCGGTGGATTGCATTCCGAAGGATCCTGCCCATGCAGAATCGGAAGGGGAGTTGCGGGCGAAGTACCGGCGCCTGACTGAAGGGCCCTCTTGCTGACCATAAAAAAAGCCCGCATTTGCGGGCTTTTTTTATGGTGGCAGTGACTTAACGCTGCTCCACCGTCTGGCTGTCCTTCCACTTGTCCTGGGTTTCGGTGCAACCCAGGCAGCGGGTGAAGGTGGACTTGGCCAGGCCGACGACGAGGGTATCGGCGGCTTCCTGCACGTTGCCCCCCAGGGCGGAGAACGGCAGCGTGACCACGAACAGGCCGGTGCCGATCAGTGTGCCGGCCAGAAGCATCGGACGTGCCACCACGGCGTCGCCGAACATGGCCATGGCGGAGGGGCGATTGTTGATCTGATCGTCCAGCATGTCTTCAGCCGAGGCGGGTACGGCAGCCAGGCCCAGCATGAGCGACATGAACAGGGCGGTAAGGCGGCGCTGAATGGATACCATGATTTTTCCCTCAAAAGGCAGTTGGCTTGCCGGGCATCTTGATACTGTTGTTAGGAAGTCGCCACAAGGGCCTGAAACTTCAGACATTCTTCACTCTAAACGCTCTCTGCCGGCGATGCAAGCCGGGGGAGGGTGAATTCGGTCACAGCCCTGACCGGTCACTAGCGTTGGCAGTGGGGGCAGTAGACCGTGCTGCGTCCGCCCAGCCGGGCTTCCTTCAGGGTGGCCTGGCAGCGATGGCAGGGTTGGCCTGCGCGGCCGTAGGCGTCCAGTTCCAGCTGGAAGTAGCCGGGCTCCCCCTGGCTGTTCACGAAGTCGCGCAGCGTGGTACCGCCGCGCTCGATGGCATAGGTCAGAATGGCCCGGATCTCCCCGGCAAGCCGGTCATAGCGTTCGGCGCTGATGCGGCCGGCCGCCCGCAGCGGGTGGATGCCGGCCCGGAATAACGCCTCGTTGGCGTAGATGTTGCCTACGCCAACGACCACATGGCTGTCCATGATGAAGTTCTTCACGGGGGCCGTACGGCCGCGGGAGAGCCGGAACAGCCAGTCGCCATCAAAGCCGTGTTCGAGCGGCTCCGGGCCCAGCGAGGCCAGCAGGGGATGGGCGGCGGGAGGGCCGGTCAGCCAGAGCATGCAGCCGAAGCGGCGCGGGTCGTGCAGGCGCAGGACCAGCCCTGAGTCCAGTGTGATCTCTACGTGGTCGTGGGTTTTGCGCGGGGTGCCGGGACTGACCAGGCGCAGACTGCCCGACATGCCAAGGTGGATGAGTGCGGTGCCGGCGGCCGTAGTCAGCAGCAGGTATTTGCCCCGCCGCGTCACTGCTGTAACGGTCTGGGCTTCCAGCGCTGACAGCTCGGCCGGCACCGGCCAGCGCAGGCGCGGCTCGTGTACCTGCACCCGTGTCACGCGGTGGTGTTGCACCGCTGCCAGGATGCCGCGCCGGGTGGTTTCGACTTCTGGGAGTTCGGGCATGGAGGGCTGCCGGTTGATCGCGGAGAGCCGATTATCCGGAGGTTCCGCCCGGGCAGGGAAGTGATCAGGCGGTATTCCGGGCACAAAAAAGCCCGGCGAACCGGGCTTTTTTGCGAGAGAGGATGCAGACCAATTACTTGATCTTGGCTTCCTTGAAGATCACGTGCTGGCGAATCTTGGGATCAAACTTCTTGATCTCCATCTTCTCCGGCATGGTGCGCTTGTTCTTGGTGGTGGTGTAGAAGTAACCGGTACCGGCACTGCTCACGAGGCGAATCTTGTCACGCATGGCGGGGCTCCTTAGATCTTGTGGCCCTGGGCGCGCAGGTCAGCCACAACGGCGTCCACACCCAGCTTGTCGATGATGCGCATGCCCTTGGTGGACACACGGATGCGCACAAAACGCTTTTCGCTTTCCAGCCAGAAACGCTTGTACTGCAGATTGGGCTCGAAACGACGCTTGGTCTTGATGTTCGAGTGAGAAACGTTGTTACCGACGATAGGACGCTT
>JBKHWB010000049.1:0-16584 GCA_046566745.1 Gammaproteobacteria bacterium | reverse complement strand
AAGTCGAAGGCATAGGAGTGGAACAGCGTCCAGCAGTCCTGTGGGCCGAAGCCGAACCAGCCGTCCGTGGCCTCGAACAGGCGCAGCACGTTGCGGTGCGGCAGCAAGGTGCCCTTCGGCTTGCCGGTGGAGCCGGAGGTGTACAGGATGAACAACGGCGCTTCGGCTGGCATCGACAGCGGCAGACACTCGTCCGCCTGCCCCACCAGAATGTCGTGGTACCAGATGTCACGCTGCGGTTTCCAGCTGACATGGCCGCCGGTGCGGCGCACCACGATCACCTTTTCCACATTGGCAGTCGCATCATGCGCGAGTGCCGCATCGACATTGGCCTTCAGCGGCACGGCCTTGCCACCGCGCAAGCCTTCGTCAGCGGTGATGATGATCTTCGAATCGCAATCGGCAATGCGCCCGGCCAGTGAATCCGGCGAGAAGCCGCCGAACACCACGGAATGCACGGCACCGATGCGCGCGCAGGCCAGCATGGCCACGGCCGTTTCCGGAATCATCGGCATATAAATGGTCACGCGATCGCCCGGCTTGACGCCCTCACCCTTCAACGCATTGGCAAAGCGGCACACTTCGCGATGCAGTTCGCGATAGGACACCTGCTTCTGCTCGGAGGGATGATCCCCTTCCCAGATGATGGCGGTCTTGTCGGGATGCGTGGCGAGATGACGATCAAGGCAGTTGTAGGAGAGATTGATCTCGCCGTCTTCATACCAGCGCACGTGGAAGTTGTCGCGATCAAACGACACATCCTTCACCTTCGTGAAGGGTTTGCTCCACTCCACGCATTTCGCCTCGTTGGCCCAGAACGCTTCGGGGTTGTTCACGGACTCGGCATACAGGCGCTGGTAATCACTTTCACTCAGGGTGTTCGCCTCGGCATACCCCGCAGGCACGGCATAGATCTTCGACTCGCTCATGGCGTATCCCTCCTCGGACATGCCCCGAGTATCGGAGCCGTCCGCAAAGGGGGGTATTAGCCAATGGTCTAAACAGCCAGAGGAGCCATCAGAACAGGCGATTGAGTCCGTTCAAGGCGGCCACGCGGTAGGCCTCAGCCATGGTGGGATAGTTGAAGGTGGTATTGGCGAAGTAGTCCAGGGTGTTCTTGCCCTGCATCACGGCCTGACCGATGTGCACGATTTCGGCAGCGTTGTCGCCAAAGCAGTGGATACCAAGAATCTCCAGCGTTTCACGATGGAAAAGTATCTTCAGCATGCCTACCGTTTCACCGGAAATCTGCGCACGCGCGAGATGCCGGAAGAAAGCCTGCCCAACCTCATAAGGCACCTTCTCCTCGGTCAGCTGCTTCTCCGTCTTGCCCAGCGAGGAGATTTCCGGAATGGTGTAAATGCCGGTAGGCACTTCCGCCACCCGGGGCACATCACTTGCGCCGGTTATGTGCGCGGCGGCACAACGACCCTGGTCATAGGCCGCAGACGCCAACGCTGGCGGACCGATCACATCACCGACGGCATATACCTGCGGGACAGACGTGCAGTAACGCTCATCCACGGCGATCTGGCCACGGCTGTTGGCCTGCAGGCCGACCTTGTCCAGCGCCAGGGTATCGGTGTTGCCGGTGCGGCCGTTGCACCAGAGGATGGCATCGGCCTTGATCTTCTTGCCGGACTTCAGGTGCAGGATGACGCAGTCATCCAGCGTTTCCACGCGCTCGTACTCTTCCTGGTTGCGCACCAGCACACCCAGTTCGCGCAGGTAATACGACAATGCGTCGGCGATCTCGTCATCCAGATAGGAGAGCAACTGCTTCTGCGTATTGATGAGGTCGACCTTGCAGCCCAACCCCACGAAAATCGAGGCATATTCGCATCCAATCACGCCAGCCCCGTAAATGATCAGCTTTTGCACGGGGTAGTCGAGTTTGAGGATCTTGTCGGAATCAAAGACGCGCGGATGCGAGAAATCAATGTCGGCCGGCTGGTAGGGGCGCGATCCGGTGGCAATTACCACATTCTCAAAATCCAGCTTTTCGCGGACACCTTCATCTGTCATTACCGACAGTGTGTTGCTGCCTTCAAACCGGGCTGTGCCCGTGTACAGGTGCACGTCATTGCGCTCGTAGAACCGCGTGTGCACGCTGACCTGGCTGTCGATGACGCGATATGCACTCGCCAGCACTTGTGACAGCGGCACATTGCGTATTTCCGCCCCGGCCCGCTGGAACAGCGGATCACGCTGGAAGCGCATGAGGTTCCACACCGTCTGACGCAGGGCTTTGGAAGGAATCGTGCCCAGATGCACGCAGTTGCCACCGACGCGGGGACGACTGTCCACTACCGCCACCCGGCGCCCTTCCTTCACGGCCTTCATGGCCGCCCCTTCCCCGGCAGGGCCGGACCCGATCACCACCACGTCATAACGGTTATGCATAACATCCTCCACTCGGCGCCAAATGGTACATCGGACGTCGCTGGCTGTCCGTAAGACCAAAGCCCAAGGCCCGAATTTGACCGGGAAAGCTGCCGTTTGGTCCACTGGCGCCTACGGCCGCACCGGCCGGCTGGGGTATACTCAACAGATTGACCGCAACAGTCCTGCCGTACCGGAGCCCCCCATGAGCCAGCCGACCGATGCCGCCCGCCCCGCCCCCGTCGAACAAGGCGTGAAACTGCGCGGTGCCGAAAAGGTTGCCCGCATTCCGGTCAAGGTGATTCCAACCACTGAGCTGCCGCGCAAGCCGGACTGGATTCGAGTGCGCATTTCCAACCCTGGTGAAGTCCAGCGCATCAAGAACGTGCTGCGCGAGCAGAAGCTGCACACCGTGTGCGAAGAGGCGGCCTGCCCCAACCTGCCCGAGTGTTTCGGAGGAGGCACGGCCACCTTCATGATCATGGGGGACATCTGTACCCGTCGCTGCCCGTTCTGCGATGTCGCCCACGGCCGTCCCAACGCCCTGGATCCGGACGAACCCCGGCACCTGGCCGAGACCGTACAGAACCTCAAGCTCAACTACGTCGTGGTCACCTCGGTCGATCGTGACGACCTGAAGGACGGCGGCGCCCAGCACTTTGTCGACTGCATCCGCGAGATCCGCACCCTTAATCCGGACACAAAGGTGGAAATCCTGGTGCCGGACTTCCGTGGCCGCATGGACATCGCGCTGCGCCTGATGACGGAATGTCCACCCGACGTCTTCAACCACAACATCGAAACCGTACCGCGCATTTACAAGGCCATACGTCCCGGCTCCGACTACCAGCACTCGCTTACGCTACTCAAGCGATTCAAGGAAGAGTGTCCGGACGTCGCCAGCAAGTGCGGCCTGATGGTGGGCATCGGCGAAACGAAGGAAGAAGTGTTTGCCGTACTCGACGACCTGCGCGCCCACGACGTCGAACTGGTCACTATCGGCCAGTACCTGCAGCCCTCGAAACAGCATGCGCCGGTGGATCGCTTCGTCACCCCTGCAGAATTTGAGGAATACGCCGACTACGGTCGCCGGATCGGATTCCGTAATGTCTGGAGTGGCCCGATGGTGCGCTCCTCCTACCATGCCGACCGCCAGTTCAGCGGCAAGGACATCAGTAACCCGGCCTGACGCAGTCACCGGCCGCTACCCATGGACCTCCTCGACTCCTACACTGGCCTGCGCCTCTGGCTGATTGCGCATCCGGACGTCGTCCTCGCGCTGGTGTTCGGCATGGCCATGCTGGAGGCCGTCGCCATCATCGGGGCCATCGTTCCCGGTGTTGCCCTGCTGTTTGTACTGTCTGTTCTGGCCGCCCACGCCGGCATCGACTTTGTCACGTTGCTGGTGGTCGGCGTTGCCGGCGCGATGGCTGGTGACGGCCTAAGCTACGCCATCGGCCGCACCTTCCAGCACCGCATCGAGAACGTCTGGCCCTTCCGCAGTCACCCGCAATGGCTAGGCCGCAGCGAAGCCTACGTCGAGCAGCATGGCGGCAAGAGCATCATCTTCGGCCGCTTCATCGGACCGCTGCGGGCCTTCGTGCCGATGGCCGCGGGCATTTTCCGCATGAAACCGCTGTATTTCCTGTGGATGAACTTTCTGTCCGCACTGGCCTGGGCGCCCTTCCACCTCGTGCCAGGCTACAGCTTTGGCCTCGCCGCTGCGGATAACAGCCTGCCGGGACGGGACCAGGGAATTTTCCTTGCTGCATTGCTGATCCTGGTGGCCATCCTGACCTGGCTGTTACCGGTGATTGGCAACTGGCTCAGGCACCATCCCATCCCCAACAGCGGCATCCATTACGACGCCGACGGCGAACCGCAACGCCAGCGCGTCACACTATGGCTGGCAGGCATGGGAGCCGCCGGTTTCATCCTTACGGCCGGCAGCCTGTCGTTGCTGCAGCCGCTGGATGCACGGGTTGCGCAGGAGATGTTTGCCCTGCGCCAACCTCTGCTGGATCACTTCTTCGTCGCGCTGGCCACCTTCGGAGACCAGACCAGCCTGCTGGCATTCGGCACCATCATCCTTGGCTGGCTGCTGCTACGGGGGGAGTGGCGTACAGCGTTGCTGGTGCTGCTGACCGCCGTCATCGGCCTGTCGATCCCGGCCGCGATGAAATATGTCTGGGCCGTGCCGCGCCCCGAACTCGTCATGAATCCACCCGATTCATTTTCCTTCCCCAGCGGACACGCCTTCACCACCATCATGGTCTGGGGCTTCCTGCTGATCTTTTCCGGACGAATGTTGAGCGAACAGACGGTGGCCATCCTGCGGCCGCTGCTGGTCGGCCTGATGCTGTTCACGACGGCATCGCGGATCTATCTGGGCGTGCACTGGATGAGCGACATCATGGCCGGCAGTTGCCTCGGGCTGATGACAGTGGCATTGCTGCGCTGGGCCTGGCACCGCACGCCCCGTCCTGCCCTGAAGGAGTCCGAGGTCCTCGTAGCCGGCTCGCTCGCCCTTCTCGTGAGCCTGATGCTGGTCGTCTGGCCCTCCCACCAGGACGCCTTGGCCGACCACGCACCTGCCGTCACGTCGGCCGCGCGCTGAGGACTCACTGACCGGACGCTGCCGGCACCTCAGGCTCGTCCTTCGCTGCCACCGCAGCCTGCGCCGCCGCCAGCGTGGCGCGTGTGGCGGGAATGTCGAGAAAGCCCACGGCGCGCTCGGCAAACGGCAGGGCCTCCAGCGGTCGATCGGTTCGCAACAGCAGGTCCGCCAGATTGTTAAGACCAGCACCATACTGCGGCTGACGCCGCACCAACTCGCGCAGTGTCGACTCGGCCAGCGCCAGGTCACCAAGCTTCATCGACGTACTGGCCAGTCCCAGCCATGCCGTTTTCTGCTCCGGCCAGGTAATCAGGGCACGAGCAAATCCGGCCTGCGCCTCTTTCACTGCCCCCACGCCGTCCATGATGGCCAGTTCGCGGATCACCACCGGCGCATCCAGCGACTCCGTCACCGCGGCGGGATCCAGCACCAGCGATGCCCAATATCCACCACGTGCCCAGGTCCGCTCAAAGGTCGAAAAGCTGATTTCCAGGCCCTTGGTGCGGCCAGAGTTCAGCCACAGGCGTTCACGCGCACGATCCACCCCCGTGACGACGGCAAAATGCCAGACCGGGTAAACCGCCAGACCATTGTTCTGGAGCACCAGCACCGGATAACCCTGCTCCAGCGCCGCCACTACCGATCCGAGATCAGGCGCAAGCGGATACATCAGGCGTCCATGACGGCGGGCTGCCGCTGCCATTTCAACGGCAAAGCTGCCCTTGCGACCGGGAACGTATACATCCTTCACCAAGGCGTCGGGAGCAACCGGCTTGCCACTCCAGGACAGCATCATGGCCAGCGCTGCCGGCCCGCACTGGTAGTCCTCCTGGGCGAAAAAGGGAACGTCGCTGACCTGTACGGATTCGCTCACGACCCTATCCTGACGCAAGGCCGCCGTCTGAGGCGCCATGCAGCCCGCCAGCGACGACACCACCACCATTGCCCCTACCTGCGACCAGACGGAAAACCGCATCATGACGTCACCCACGGCAGAAAAAAGACAGCCCGGATGCCGGCCCGTCCGAAAGCCGGGCCGGCATCCGGCCGGGATCAGCGCACGGAGCGCGTGAAAGGGAAAACCTTGGTCAGCCCCAGGATGTCGGTGACCAGCAATAACACGAAGATGAAAACAATCGCGCCAACCACGCTTCCCCCCGCTGCCACCTCGTCCATGCGTTGGTGCAGCGAGGCCACCTCGGCATCGGACAGGGACGCCACGCGCTCAGCCGCCACAGCAGGATCCACTCCCAGCCGCGCCAGTTCAGCCTGCACGTCGGCACGAGCCAACAGATCCGTCAGCACCTCGCGCCCTGTCAACGCCGGCGCACTCAACTGCAACGCTTCTTCGGTCGAAATGGTAACGGCCTGAACCGGCAGGCTTGTCATGCCCATGCAGGCCAGAAGGAGGACTGCAGTGGATTTCAGTATCCGGGTGTTCATCAGGTGTTACTCCCTTGCATGTTCCGTGTCCAAAGTCTGGCCAACGATGCCGCTGCTGTCACCTTCATTCTGTATGGAATTGGTGGCGCGTCACACCCGCTGCTTCAACAGCAGAAACGCGGGTAACTTCCGATCCCGCCATAACACGAAGGACCGCATCGACTACCCGCCACTGCAGCCACTCGTCGATGGTACCGCCCGGTCAGCGGCCGGAGTGTGAAGCAGGCCGCAGACCAGCCAGCCACGACTTCTGTTCGTCATGAAGGAACCCTATCCTGACCTTAGCCACTTTCCAGGAGCACTTTGCCATGGCCCGCGTCCTCATCGTTGACGACTCTCCCACTGACAAGCTCGCCATTTACGGCATGCTTAAAAAATACGGCCATCACTTCCTGTTTGCCGACGACGGTGAGTCCGCCATCACTGCCGCTCGCGAGAAACAACCCGACATCATCCTGATGGATGTCGTCATGCCCGACCTGAACGGCTTCCAGGCCACCCGCAAACTGCAGAAAGACAAGGAAACCGCACACATACCGGTGGTCATGATCACCAGCAAGACCCAGGAAAGCGACCGCTACTGGGGCCTGCGCCAGGGCGCTCGTGCCTATGTGTGCAAGCCGGCTGTCGAGTCAGAGCTTGCCGCCATCATCAACGAGTTTGCGCTCAAGCACTGAGCCTGCACCACCCTGCCAGAAACCGGCCCCTGTGCGCGCGCGACCTGATCAGGGCCCCGCCGCCCGCCCCACTTCCAGTGCCAGGCGGCCTTCCATCTGCACATGGGCGAGCAACCGGTCCTGCGTGAAGTACAACCCTTGCGGCCGGACGCGCAGCAGGCTTCCACGCAGGAACAGGCCACTCCCGAGGTCCTGCCGGAAGTTACGGAACTCCGCCAGCGCCTCGACCAGATCATCATCAAAGCGAAACCGCGCCTTCTGCTGCAGGGACTCGCGGAATGTCGAACCCAGCAGCCAGTTCGCCGTCTTCGCGAGGAAATTACGGGTGCCCAGCGAGTACTCCATCTGCTCGAAACGCACCTCGTTCCTGTCGACATCAAACACCGGCCTTGCCAGCAGGAAAATTTCCGCACGCACCGGTTGCGAAAGGGCGAGTCCGATCACGGCGCGATCGTTACTGCCATACAGGCGGATGTCGTCGATCACCACCGTGCGGCCACCGGCAGCAATGGGCTTGCCCGCCAGTTGCTGATTGAGCAGCCGGGCTGCATCCTCCAGCCCGATGTCGCCGGACAGCGCGACATAAAACGCATCACCACTGATACCACGCTCTGGCGCCGGCACGGGCGGCACCTTCACCACCGGCTTGCGCCCCGACTGGATGACCGGGTAGGCCTGCACCAGCACGCCCGAACTGATGTAGCGCCCGTTGCCCACCGGCTCGGCAAACGACAGGCGACGCGGCTGCGGCAACAACCACATCCCCGGATGCAACTCACGCGGCTCGTTCAGCTCGGGCCACGCCTTGGCCAGCGCGCTGCGCAGGCTGACCTGACGCAGGCCGGCCACCAACCCTTCATTGATGGCCGCGCGCACCCGCTCCCGAACCCCGGGCAAATCCAGCAAGGCCTCGACGTTCAACTGGAACGCCGTGATGTTGCAGGGCCGCAGCCACTTCATGTTCCAGGTCTTCGGTGTCACCACCAGGTCACCGGTCTCCTGCGTCCAGTCCACCGCACCGGTCATGGCCAGCTCGATACGCGGCATGGTCTCGTTCACGCCGCAACTGGCCACGCCAAACTGGGCCAGCGAGGACTTGAGACGGGTATTGATGGCGAACTCGACCTGCGTGGCCAGCGTGAACTGGTTGCCGGTCATGCGCATGCTGAAGTCACGCACATACACCTGGTGGGTGATCACCGTCTCGACCGGAGCGGTGTAGTCCACAGCGACGGCACCGGCCGCCTTGCGGGCCAGACAGTTGAGGGCGGACACACTGCAGGAGCCGGGGTCGGTGGCCGCACCGGCCGGATTGAAGCGCACCCGCAACACCTGGGTCTGGCTGCCGGATACCACCGGGCTCGGCAAGCGCTTCAGCACCTGCTCCCGCAACTGGTCAAGATCGACCGTCACGGGCACGCTGATGACCGACGCCGGCACGGCGGGCGGGACCACGGGCACGGGCGCATTGGGGGGAGCCTTGGGTACACTGGCACATGCCGACACCAACATCGCCGGCAGGAAAAGCAGGAAGGTACGCAACATGGGGACAACCACTGGGGCCGGATGTGCAGGGCATGGCACCCGGGGCGGACCTGTTGCGGCAGATCACCCCCGGGACACCGGCAAACGCGCTATGATTATCCGCAAAAGACGCCCCCGACGCCACGCAGGCCGAACGGGGATCGCCACCAAACTACCGGCGTCATTCCAGGATTGCCCCGGGCACGCTGGCCGCCGGAAACCGAAGGACACTCCACGCTCATGAAGATCCGCTTTCTGGGTGCCGCCGGCACCGTCACCGGCTCCCGCTACCTGCTGACGCATGACAACACCCGCCTGCTCATCGACTGCGGCCTGTTCCAGGGCGTAAAAACCATCCGCAGCCGCAACTGGAAACCCTTCCCGGTTCATCCCCGTGAAATCCAGGCCGTCGTGCTCACGCATGCCCACCTCGATCACTCCGGCTACCTGCCACGCCTGATGCGAGAAGGCTTCCACGGCCACATCTGGTCGACGCCGGCCACGCGCCAGCTGGCGGAGATCCTGCTGATCGACAGCGGCAACCTGCAGGAGGAAGACGCGCGGCACGCCAACCGCTTTGGTTACTCCAAGCACGAACCGGCCGAGCCGCTCTACACGTCTGACGATGCCGAGAAGGTGATGAAGCAGTTCCGCACCAGCGACTACGGTCATCCGGTCAAGGTCGGCCCCTTCACCATCCACTTCTCCCCTGCCGGCCACATCCTTGGCTCCAGCTGCGTGCGGGTGGAGTGCGAGGGCAAGAGCATCACGTTCAGCGGCGACGTCGGGCGCCCGCACGACCCGGTCATGAATCCGCCGGCCCCGCTGCAGGAAACGGACTGGCTCGTCGTGGAGTCCACCTATGGCGACCGACTGCACGAGAAGGAGTCCGTCACCGAGAAGCTGGCCGCCATCGTCAGCGAGACGGTCGCCGGCGGCGGCACGGTTCTGATGCCGGCGTTTGCCGTCGGCCGGGCACAGGTGCTCATGTACCTGCTGACCACCATGATGGCCCGCCAGCAGATTCCGCGCGTGCCCATCTACCTCGACAGCCCGATGGCGATCGACGTGACGGATGTGTTCAAGCACTTCAACAAGGAACACCGCCTCAGCCGCGCCGAATGCGAAGCCATGTGCAGCCATGTGCTCTACACCAGCACCGGGGAACAATCCCAGGCCATCTCCGCCAGCGAACACCCCAAGATCATCATTGCCGGGGCCGGCATGCTCAACGGCGGCCGCATCCTGCACCACCTCATTTCCTTCGGCGGCAATACCCACAACACGCTGGTGGTCACCGGCTACCAGGCCGAAGGCACGCGCGGTCGCGCCCTTCTCACCGGCTCCGACTCGTTGCGCATCTATGGCCAGGAAGTCGACATCCGCTGCCGCGTCGAGCAACTGGACGGCCTGTCGGCCCACGCCGACTACGATGAACTGCTGGAATGGCTGAAGCCCCTGGTTCCTCCCCGCAAGACCTTCATCACGCACGGCGAGTCTGTCGCCTCCGACAGCCTGCGCCAGAAGCTCGAACGACAGTTCGGCTGGACCACGGAAGTGCCGGAGCAAGGGGAGGAATTCGACCTGTCCTGATGCAACGGCGCCCGCCCGTCCGCGCCTGGCTCCGGCCGGGCGACTACCAAGGCCAATCGACTGGTTTTGTGGGGATGGGCTTGCTAGCGTTCACAACATGCTGAATACCCGTCGGACGATACACTGACCACCATGCGACTGACCGAGCGCCTGAAACAACTGAGCAACCCGATAGACTGGTCCTACACCGAAAAAACGCTGCTCGGAATCGGCCTGAACACGTCCTTGTTTGCACTGTTCTTTTTGATCGCGTCCGTCTCGCTGCTGGTCCCGGAGTTCCGCTCGGCCTCCAACCCCGCCGCCCTCACCTTCACCTGGTACTTCTCCCTGGGTTGCATGGCGATGTGGGGAATACTGTTCGTCATCGTTTACCGCCTGCGTCAACGCGATCCGGATGCGATCGGACCCGCAATCATCACTGTCTACCTGTTCGGCGCCCCCATGATGGTGATGGCCGTGCTCAACGGCATCCACTCGATTGTCACCGGCATACTGCTGGCGTCAGCGCCCATCTTTGGACTCATCCTGTTCAACAACCGCCACGTCTACATCGCCACCGTCCTGAACTGGATGGGCATCATCCTGATCGGCATTGGCGTCAATCTGGGATGGCTACCAGATGCACCGCTTTATCTCAAAACGTTCGCATCAGTGGCCGACTCACAGCTCTGGCTGCTGATCCAGGTACTGATCGGCCTCCCCAGCTCCTTTATGATGCTCCTGATCGTCATTGCCCTGCTGCACGGCCTGAGACAGCGCGAACAGAAAATCCTGGAGCTGTCCCGCCGCGACGGCCTGACCGGGGTCTGGAACCGGCGCTACCTGATGGAACGCCTTGAGCATGAGCTCGCGGTGGCGCGACGCAGCCAGCGCCCGCTGTCGCTCATCCTGCTCGATCTCGACCATTTCAAGCACATCAATGACCGCTACGGGCATGCCACCGGCGATCGCGTGCTGATCGAGGCCGCCCGGACACTGCAAGGCTGCATCCGCGACATCGACCACCTCGGCCGCTACGGCGGAGAAGAGTTCGTGGTCCTGCTCCCGTTCTGCGATACCGACATGGCCGTGGCCATTGCCGAGCGCTGCCGCCGGCACATCGAATCCCTGGCCATCCGCCACGAGGGCGAGGCGATTCCCGTCACCTCAAGCTTTGGCGTCACTACCCTGCCGGTCGGTGCGACGAGCACAGGCGAGGCACTCACCCATAGCGCCGACCTGGGCCTCTACCGGGCCAAGGCCGAGGGCCGCAACCGGGTGGTCCGCATGGCGCTTACCGAGTCTCCGGCCAACTGAGCAGACGCGTCTCGACGCCACCGGCGTCCGGCCTCACAATTCGCCCCTGACCAGACTCCCTGCAGGATATCGCCATGGCTGACATCGGCCGCATGAACACCCTCACCGTACTGCGCCTGACCGGGCATGGCGCCATCCTGGACGGCAACACACCAGAGGGAGACGACGGCGACATCCTGCTGCCCACCCGCGTCATGCCGACGGGCACCACGCCCGGCGGCACCGTGGAGGTCTTTGTCTGCTTCGACAGCGAAGATCGCCTGGTGGCCACGACAACCCGGCCACTGGCACAGGTCGGACAGGTGGCCTGGCTACGCATCGTGGCCGAGAACGACGCCGGCTTATTCCTGGACTGGGGGCTGCCCAAGGACCTGCTCCTGCCCCGCAATGAAATCCCGCGCGAACTGCAGCACACGATGCTGCCCGGAAAATCCGTACTGGTAATGGTTTTCCAGGATCGCAGCGGGCGCCTGGCCGCGTCAGCGCGACTGGACGATTTCATCAAGCGCGAAGCCGATGGCTTCAAGGAAGGCGAGCCGGTGGACGTGATCGTCGCCGACCGCACCGAACTGGGCGTGCGCGTGGTAGTCAATGACTGCTACTGGGGCCTGGTGCACAACAACGAAATCTTCGGCCCGCTGAAGATGGGTGACCGGCGGCCCGGCTGGGTCAAGACCCTGCGCAGCGACCATCGCCTCAACATCGGACTGACCGCTCCGGGGCCGGCCAAAATCGACAGCGCAGCACAAGGCATACTCGACCACATCAAGGCCAACGGCGGGTTCATGGCCGTCACCGACAAGAGCCCGCCGGAAGCCATCTACAAGCTGTTCGGCGTCAGCAAGAAAGTCTTCAAGCAGGCCATTGGCTCGCTCTACAAACACCGGCTCATCGTGATCGAGAGTGCCGGCCTTCGCCTGTGCGGCAAATAACCGGGAGACCTGCATGTCGCTCAAGGACCAGTTGATGAAAGCCGGCCTGGCCGATGCCAAGAAGGCGAGGCGTGCCGAACACGAAAAACGGGTACAGGCCCGGCAACCCGACGCCGAAAGCGCACACGCCCTGGCGCAAAAGGCACTGGCAGAGAAAGTGGAACGCGACCGCGAACTCAATCGTGCGCGGGACGCCGAGCTGGCGCAAAAAGCGCTGTCGGCGCAGATCCGCCAGCTCATCGAGGCACACCGCATTGACCGCAAGGGTGGCGAGGTGTCCTACCAGTTCACCGACCTGCGCAAGATCAAGAAGCTGTACGTCACCCCGGCACAACAAGAGCAATTGGCACGCGGCCAGATCGCCATCGTGCGTCTGGGGGAAAGCCATGAACTGGTACCCACGATCGTGGCGGAAAAAATCCGCAGCCGCGACGAAGGTGCGGTGGTGGTATTGAACCAGCGCCACGCCACCGGCATCGACGAAGACGATCCTTATGCCGCCTACCAGATTCCCGACGACTTGATGTGGTAAGGAGCCCGCAACGTCACCGCACCCGGCTGACCTCCCTTACGCTCGCCGCCGGCAAGGGCTGAGTGTCCGGCGACTGGTACCACCAACCATTACGCCCGTTACCCTTCACGGCGTATAGCGCCTGGTCGGCGGCGACCAACAGGCGGGACGGTGTCAACCGCTCGGACGGAATCGTCGCCGAGACACCGATGCTGATGGTGACATACCAGCGTTCCAGCCCGTCCGGCTGCGGAATGCGTGCCATGCGCACGCTCTCGAGCACCTGCTCCGCCAGATTGACTGCCTTCTGGTGATCCGTCTCCGGAAAGATCATCACGAACTCTTCACCGCCATAGCGCGCCACCAGTTCGCCGGGACGGCGGGCATGCTCTGACAACAGCTTCGCCACCCGCTTCAGGCAGCGATCGCCCTCCGGATGTCCAAGCTTGTCGTTGAAGTGCTTGAAATTGTCGACGTCGATCATGAGCACGGCCAGCGGACTTTTCTGGCGACCGGCACGACGCCATTCCTGTTCCAGCATTTCATCGAAGTGACGACGATTGGCCAGGCCGGTCAGCGCATCCTCGCGCGACAGTTTGTCCAGCTCCTCGACGAAACGTTCGCTGCGCCATTTGGCAATCTGCAACAGGCGAGACTGCAGGAACATCTCGCGATCGCGGCGCTCCGCGTAATAAGCCATGAACATCCCCATCACGCTGCTGCCCACATAGGTCCGGATCAGGATTTCCCAGCCAAGGCTGCCGCCAAGGAACGAGCTCAACACCAGTCCGGCCGCGCCGCCCGCCCATCCTGCCAATGCCGCATGCTGGAAACGCAACCCTACCACGCCATAAACAATGATCACCGCATAGATAATGGCTGCCTGCACCAGCTGCCCGGCGGCCAGGTCGCTGACAGCACCGGTCGCCGCCACCGACAGGGTGATGCAGGCTGCCCCGCACACACCCATGTAAATGCTGAACCAGCCGTTCAGGCGCGGGATGCGAGACAGGACGCCCGCCACCACGATGATGGCGCCGATACCGCTGTAGAGGGAAAGCCAGCTGCCGGTCTGGTGTTCCGGCATGAACAGGTAGATGCCGGTGCCCAGCAAGATGTAAAGCAAGAACACCATCAGCGAACCGTAGCGGAACGCTACTGCAGCCCGCTGCTGGTGATCCTCGGCGTACAAGGTTTCCAGCGCCGGCGTAAACCCCATCCCCAGCCGCCGCTCGTGACGAAGGCGCTCGATCTCGGCCACCTCACGGTCATGCGTGGCCACGGCTGCCCGCTCTGCTACGTTCGTCATAATCCCTTGCCCGCCTACTGCGCACACCCCTGCTCCTGCCTTCAGGCTAGACCAGCGCTGCGGATTGCACAGTGAACAAGGCGCCTCGCCGACAGGCGAGAGGGAATGGCTCCCGAACAGCACGCCGCCCCCCCCCAAACGCGGGGGAGCAGACAATCAGGCTGCCGGCAGGGACACCCCGTCCATCCGGGCCACCACCGCCCGATCGGTGATGTAGCCATGCTGCACGAACCAGGCAATGGCATCGCGCAGCGTCTCTTCAATCGGCCTCACGGTCAGGCCCAGCTCGCGCCTCGCCTTGGAGGCATCACCGATGAGTCCCTTCTTGGTCACCTCGATTTCCACCGGCGTGGTGAACGGAGCCTTTTTCGTGACGTTGGCCAGCAAGGTGGCCACCACCGCCGCCGGCTTCAACGCATCGGGCGGCAGCACAAACAGGGGACGCCGCAAACCCGTCAGGCGCATGCAGCGACGCACGATGTCCTCGTGCGTGAAATTCTCGCCACCGAGAATGTAGCTCTCGCCGGTGCGGCCCTTTTCCAGTGCCAGCACATGCCCCATCGCGCAGTCACGCACGTCGATATAGTTGGCTTCGGTACGCAAGGCAAGCGCGACCGGCGTACGGAACATTTCGGTGATGATCTTGCCGGTTGGTGTCGGGCCTACGTCGCCCGGGCCGATCGGACAGGCCGGGCACACCAGCACCACATCAAGCCCCTTGCGCGCATAGCTTTCGGCCAGGCGATGCGACTCGTACTTGGTGCGGCTGTAATGCGATTCCGACAATGCAAACGATGAACGCTCGGTGCAGGCCGTATCCAGGCCCTGCCCGGCAAACACAGCGAAGGAGCTCGTGTACACGACGCGCTTCACGCCCTGGCTGACACATTCGTCGAGCACGAGACGCGACCCGTCGACATTGACGCGATCCATCAGGGACATGTCCGGCAACCAGAGTGCATAGATGGCCGCCAGATGGAACACCACGTCACAGCCCTGCACGGCACGGCGCACGTCCAGCGGATTGAGCAGGTCACCCGCCATCAGCTCGACGCCGTCCACGCCCTGCAGGTTGAGCAGGTTTTCCTTCGGCAGGTGCAGCACGCGTACGCGCGAGGACGGATAGCGGTGCCGCAGCACCTTGACGACGTTCGAGCCGATGAAGCCGGCACCACCGGTGACAAGGATCTGCTGGGGGGCCTGGTCAGGCAGGCGGGACACGGTCATGACGGGCATCTTCCGGTTGTGGGTTATCCCCCGAAGATGCCCCACTCCGCCCTGCGGCAGCCAGTACCGCCGGGCACACGGCCGCTTGACCGGATGAAACGCCGTCAGCGGAGCCGCTCAGCCGAAACGGTGATCCGCGACGAAGGGATTGGTGGTGCGCTCGCGCCCGATGGTCGACATGGGACCATGGCCAGGAATGAACTGCACATCATCCCCCAGGGTGAACAGCTCGCGGCGGATGGCATCCACCAGCGTCTGGAAATCGCCGCCGGGAAAATCCGTGCGACCGATGGAGCCGGCAAACAGCACATCCCCCACGATTGCCAGGCGCGACTGCGGCTCGAAGAACACGACATGCCCCGGCGTGTGTCCGGGGCAGTGACGCACTTCCAGCGTCAGCTTGCCCACCTGCACGGTATCGCCCTGATGCAGCCAGCGCGTCGGCACAAACGGCCGTGACGGTGCAAAACCGAAACGACGGGACTGTTCGTCCAGCAGGTCAATCCAGAACTGGTCGCCCTCGTGCGGCCCCACAATCGGCAGGTGCGCCTGCTCCGCCAACTCGGCCACGCCGCCGGCATGATCGATATGGGCATGCGTCAGCAGGATTTGCTTGAGCGTCACGCCCGCCGCAATCACGGCGGCACGGATGCGGTCAAGATCCCCGCCCGGATCGACCACGGCCGCCTCCTTCGTCTCGTCACACCAGATCAGGGTGCAGTTCTGTTCAAACGGAGTGACCGGGATGATGCGAAAAGCCATGAGCGTCTCGGAAAGGTGACAGGAATGCCGATGTGCGAATTATGCCCTTGACCCTGCGCCCCCGCACCCCTTAACTCGGGGGCATCATTCTGCACGAACGACCCCCATGCGCCTGCGACTCTCCCTGCTGATGACAACAGCCCTGCTGGCCGGCCTCATCCTGTTCCTCACCCGCCCCTGGTCCCCGTGGTCGCCCTGGGCCATGAACCAGCTGTTCTGGGAGAGTCGCCGCGTCGACAACTTCCGGCACATGGACCGGCTGTTCCCGTCCCATCCGCTCGCCGCCAGCACGCAGCCTTACGCCTTCCCCC
>JBKHWB010000048.1:0-16649 GCA_046566745.1 Gammaproteobacteria bacterium | reverse complement strand
GGGTGAGCGTTCGGTGCGCGAGCAATTGCGCAGTGGCGACATCCCGGGCAAACCAGCCGGCAAGGGGGGCAAGAAGCCTTCGGGAAAATCAGGTGACGCACCGTCCTCCCGTTCGGGCGGAGGCAAGAGCAAATCCGGCGGACGCAAGAAGAAGTAAATGGCCAAGAACATCGTGATTTATGGTCTGCATTCCGTGCAGGCCTACCTCGACCGTCATCCCGAAGGCATCCTGGAAGTATTCCTGCTCAAGGGGCGCGATGACGAACGTTTGAACAAGCTGGTGAAGGGCTTGCGCCCGCTTGGCCTCACGCTGCAGTGGCGTGAGCGCGGTCAGCTGGATGAGTTGGCGGGTGATTCGCATCATCAGGGCGTGGTGGCCCGCGTGCGGGAGCAGGCACCGGGCGACGAAAACGATCTTGTTGCCTATCTGGATGCGCTGGAGGCACCGCCCTTCCTGCTGCTGCTGGATGGCGTGACCGATCCGCACAATCTCGGTGCCTGCATGCGTAGCGCCGATGCGGCCGGCGTGCATGCCGTGATCACTCCGCGCGACAAGTCGGCGTCGATCACGCCGGTGGTGCGCAAGGTGGCCGTGGGTGCGGCCGACAGCCTGCCGTTCTTTCAGGTCACCAATCTGGCGCGCACTATGGAAATGCTCAAGGAGCGTGGCATCTGGCTGATGGGCACGGCGCTGGAAGAAGAAGCCAAGTCGCTGTACGACGTGGCTCTCACCGGACCTGTTGGCATCGTCATGGGTGCGGAAGGGTCAGGCATGCGTCGGCTTACGCGCGAGCTATGTGATGTGTTGCTCTACATTCCCATGGCGGGCAGTGTGGAAAGCCTGAACGTGTCGGTGGCCACTGGTGTCACCTTGTTCGAGGCCATGCGGCAGCGCACGCGTCTGCAGCCCTGATCGGTGCGCAGAAAATGAAAAAGCCCGCCAATTGGCGGGCTTTTTCATGGGTAAGACTCAGTCAGTGCGGCTGCATGGTCATTTCCAGGCTGGCGTCGGTCACACGTACTTCCACGTCGCCAATGCCGGCTGGGCGGCTGGCGCGGTCCAAGGGTCCGCCAATCACAATGTTTTCCAGCACCATGCGCAGGTTGTTCAGGCTGTTGCCCATGTCCACGCGAATGGAGTTGGTGGCATCATTAAAATAAATGCTGGTGTTCACGAGCGCTAGCTCACTGATGGCAACACGTCCAATGTGGACTCCCCCGCCGGAGTTATTGTCCATTAGTGAGATGTCGCTCATGGATAAGCCATCAATTGAGCCATTAAGCGTTATAAACGGGTCCGTATCCATGTTCTCCGGGTTCTTGATCATGACCTCGAGCGGGGAGTCCATGGCGATGGATAGCTGTGAAGCGTCTCCAAAGTAAAGAAAGTTGCTGATATTGCCAATGTTCCATCCGCCGCGCCCGTCGCGTGTTGCGCCAGCGACACCAATCTGAGTGTTTGAGAGGTCAATCAGAATGCCGTCCGTCACATCAATGCTGGCCAATATTCCTGTGCTCCCATTGCCATCGTCGACAGCAAACAGATTGGCAACGATGGTGCTGGTTGTCACGCGTAGGGGGTCAATAACCACGGCGCCAGCGCTAGGAATTCCTGCGCTTGCAAGTCCGTCGCTATCGACAATTCCCATGCGCACACGTGCATCAGCTGAAAACGCAAGGCGGATACCGTCATTGTCAATAAGTGACGGGTTGGCATTTACAATGGAGTAATAGTTGCCGTCCGTCGACCAGAAAATGTTTTGGGTTTCAAAGCCCAGAACATTGTTGAATAACAGTTGTTGAACCTGTAGCTCGGCAATGTCTAGCGAAATGTCATCTGAAACTACCCGAGAGTCCTCGGATGCCAACGGGGTGATGAGCTGGGATGGATCAATGTTGACTCGCATGCGGCTGTCGGTGGTCGTGATCAGCAGACCAGTCAGGGCGTCAATCAGCGATACGTTGGCCAGGTCATTGCTGTCGATTGGCTGCATCGGGAAGCTGCGGAAGGTCGTGCGGGTGTTGTTCGGGTCAATATACGTCGGGTTGAGGCCGTCGCGTGCTTGCGCAATGGCTTCCTCAAGCGGATTACTGGGGCCCTGTTGTGAATCGGCAGAGCCATTGCCGGCATTGTCGTTGCTGCCCGTATTGCCTTCGATGGGAGTGTCGCCCCACTCATCCATCATGGCGCTGTCGGTCATGTCATCGCCACCGCCGGGCTGTGATCCCTGACCGGCGTGGGCTGGGCTGGAGCTAGAACCGGAGCCGCCGCCTGAGTCAGCGCCCGAGCTACCGGGGCCGCCAAGCGGGATGTTGTCCTGGCGCATCAGCTTGGGTTGGCAGGGATTTTCCTTGTCGGTCGGCTGTCCTTCGGCGTCCACTTCGTCATCACGGCACTCGCGGTCGGTGGCGGATACACCGTTATTGCGGGTGTAGTCCACAACCGCACGCATGAAATCGTTGTAAGACGCAAAGTTCTTTAGCTGGGGGCGTTCGGCAGCCGCCTCTGCGCCACTGCCCACAAGCAGTGCCAGTGCAGTCATTGCGGCCGGAATACCGGATGTCCGTCTCATGTAACCCCCTCTGCAGAAGCCTCCATGGGCTTCTGTCGTTTTCGTTCTTTTTCTGTGGCTGTCTGGGCAGCCTTTGTTGGACCGGTACGGGCCGGTCTCAGTTCATCGAGCCTACCGTGACATGGCTGGGGCCGTTGGCGGGCCGCAGGTTCATGCCAGCGTAGGTCTCTGGTGTTGTGCCATCTGGCCTTGCCGTCTCGCCCAGTGGGGTAAGCTCGCTGTCGGGTGGCAGCAGGTCCAGTTTTCCATCTTTGGCCGGAGAGGCTACCAGCCCCCCCTCAATACTGGCCTGGCTCATGTCGCTGCCATCAATACTAGGCAATGGAAAGCTGATGTGCGTTGTCCGGTTATAGCGGATGGGCGCCTTGTAATCCGGGTGTGAAATGTCCTTGGCCAGCTCCACGGCCACCTCAAGATCTTCCGGGCCGGTAATGGCCAGTGGAGGAGGGGCGGTTTCGCTGGTGGGGTCTATGCCGTCCGGCACGGGAATGGGTCGGGTGGTGGGTTCCGGGTGCGCAGCTACAGGAGCAGGCGTCGCGAATGCCCCATTGTCGGTGGATGGCTGGCCATGGCGGGTTTCCCACTCTACCTTGGCCTTGAGGAATTCGTCGTAGGAGGTGTACTGGTCAAGCCGGGGCCGGCTTCCGTCCTGCACGGCAGCGGCCGGCGCTGACACAAGGGTCAGGGCTGCAAAGGCTAGTGCTGAAAGGTACGAAGGCGTTCTCATGACGCACCCGGGTTCCTGCCTGTTGTTGTAATTTTGATACAGGTCACCCCTCATCTTAGCGGAAAGCCTGGTCGGGCAGCAATCAGTGGGAGTAGGTGGCGCAACCGGCTGACGGGTGGTTTCCCTTGTTGCAGGAGGGGGATTCGCGTAAACTTCGCGCCCCTTTGCCATTCTGCAAAAGGGCGCCGCCGGGGTTCCGGGGGTGATCTCCTTGCTCCCGCTGCCCGACGGCGGGGGCTGTGCAACCCGTAAGGAGCAAAACAATGCGTCATTACGAAGTCGTGTTCCTGGTACATCCCGACCAGAGCGAGCAGGTGCCCGCCATGGTCGAGCGTTATACCGGAGCCATCAAGGAAGCCGGTGGCAAGATCCACCGTCTTGAAGACTGGGGCCGCCGCCAGCTGGCCTACCCGATCAACAAGATCCACAAGGCTCACTACGTGCTCATGAACATTGAGTGCGGCCAGAAGTCCCTGGACGAGCTGGAAGAAGCCTTCCGCTACAACGACGCGGTCATTCGCAATCTCATCATCCGTCGCGACGAAGCCATTACCGAGGAATCGATCATGGCCAAGGGTGCGGAAGAGAAGCGCAGCCGCAAAGCCGCCCGTTCTGACGAAGGCACTGAAGAAGCTGCCTCCGAGGAAGCTGGCGAGTAAGCGGTTACTTACTGCGTGGAAGTCAACGCCGTTCGGATTACCGGTCTCGTCAAGGAGCTCAAGGCTCCCAGGGCCAGCCCGGCCGGTGTGGTGCATCGTGAACTGATACTGGAACACCGCTCTGTCCAGACTCTGGACGGGCAATTGCGCGAGGTACGCGCCCTGGTGACCGTCAAGGTGACAGGGGACGGCCTGGCGCAACAGGTGGCCGGTCTGGTGCCGGGAAACCGGATCACGGTGGGCGGGATGCTGGCGCAGGCCAGTCACCGCGATACGCAGCAGTTACTGATTCACGCGCAAGCGATTGAGAGATTCGAATAGGAGAGCAAACGTCATGGCACGTTTCTACCGTCGTCGCAAGTTCTGCCGCTTCACAGCGGAAGCTACCAAGTACATCGATTACAAGGACACTGAAACCCTGAAGCAGTACGTTACTGAAACAGGCAAGATTGTCCCCAGCCGTATTACTGGCACGAAGGCCCGTTACCAGCGTCAGCTGGGTCTGGCCATCAAGCAGGCCCGTTTCCTGGCCCTGCTGCCTTACACCGACAACCACCTCTAATCCGGGAGACGAGTGATGGAAGTCATTCTGCTTGAGAAGATCAAGAACCTGGGTGCCCTGGGTGCCAAGGTTGCCGTTAAGCCCGGTTATGGCCGTAATTTCCTGATTCCTCAGGGCAAGGCTGTTCCCGCTACCGAAAAGAACGTGGCCGAGTTCGAAGCTCGCCGCGCTGAGCTGGAAGCCAAGGCCAATGCCGCCCTGGCAACTGCCCAGGCTCGTGGCGAGCGCGTCAGCGCGCTGGCCGTGGTCATCGCTGCCAAGGCGGGCGATGAAGGCAAGCTGTTCGGTTCCGTGGGTACCCGCGACATCGCTGAAGCCATCACTGGCCTCGGTGAAGCGGTCGACAAGAGCGAAGTGCGCCTGCCCAATGGTGCGCTGCGCAATACTGGCGACTATGACATCGATGTGCAGTTGCACGCCGAAGTCACGGTGCCGGTCAAAGTGACCGTGGTCACTGCCTGAGCGGTTGACACGAATCACCTGCCGGTCCGGGGGTGATGCACAAAAGGCGCCGCAAGGCGCCTTTTGTGTTTTTGCGGCCAGCGTCGTGCTGTGCAGCCTGCTGAAAAGCGTAGGCGAGGCAGCCAGCACGAGGCAAAAACAGGCGACTCGAAGCAATGCGCAGAGAACAGCCGTAGGCTGGCCCCTACAGGGGCGAGGGCTTTGCCCGAGTAAAAAGCGCAGTTTACAAATGGTAAATGAGCATGTTGAGCCTGTTTTTCCTCGGTACCCCCTTGAGGGGTGAACGCTGTGATGGCAACACAGATGGTTTTTCAGCAGTCTGCTGGCCTGTAATGCCGGCTGCCTTTGGCGCCGGCCTCGGGTAATCTTTGCGCTTCACTGACGAGTCTGCCATGAGCGATATCCCTTCTGCTGTTGTCCCTTCCATTCCGGCCGCCGATGCCTCGGTGGCCAGCCTCAAGCTGCCTCCCCATTCGCTGGAGGCGGAGCAATCCGTCCTGGGCGGTCTCATGCTCGAAGACACGGCCTGGGACCGGGCGGCGGAAATCGTCTCCGAAAATGATTTCTACCGGCGTGACCATCGCCTGATTTTCCGCGCCATCGCCATCCTGGCCAACGAAGGCAAGCCGCGCGACGCCCTGACAGTATCGGAAACCCTGAACCGGCTGGGGGAACTGGAGGAGGCGGGGGGTATCGCCTATCTCGGTGAGGTCGTGAAGAACACGGCGTCGGCGGCCAACATCGGCGCCTATGCTGAAATCGTGCGCGAGCGCTCGGTGCTGCGCCAGCTCATCCGTGTGTCCTACGAAGTGTCGGATGCCGCCTATCAGCCGCAGGGGGCTACCTCGAACCAGATCCTGGACGAGGCCGAGCGCAAGATCTTTGCCATTGCCGAGCAACAGCAGAAGGGCTCTGGCCCCTTGCCCATCCGTACGTTGCTGGCCCAGACCGTCAACCGCATCGAGCAGCTTTACAGCTCCACCGACCCCATGACGGGGCTGTCGACAGGCTTCAGCAAGCTGGATGAAATGACCTCGGGCCTGCAGAAGGGCGATATGGTCATCGTGGCGGCACGTCCGTCCATGGGTAAAACCACCTTCGCCATGAACCTGGTGGAGAACGTGCTGATGGGTGGGGCACCGGTGCTGGTGTTCTCCATGGAAATGCCTGCCGATTCGCTGGTGATGCGTTCGCTGTCGTCGCTGGGCCGTATCGACCAGAATCGCGTGCGTTCGGGCAAGCTGGAGGAAGAGGACTGGCCGCGCCTGACCTCGACCATGTCCATGCTCAACGAGCAGAAACTCTTTATTGATGACACTGGCGGCCTGTCGCCAACCGAAGTGCGGGCGCGTGCGCGTCGTGTGGCGCGCGAGTGTGGCGGCCAACTCGGCCTGATCATGGTCGACTACCTGCAGCTCATGAAGGTGCCGGGCCAGGAGGCCAACCGCGTCAACGAAATTTCGGAAATCTCGCGCTCGCTGAAGGGGTTGGCGAAGGAAATGAACTGTCCGGTGATTGCGCTGTCGCAGCTCAACCGCTCGCTGGAACAGCGTCCCAACAAGCGCCCGGTGATGTCCGACCTGCGTGAGTCTGGTGCTATCGAGCAGGACGCCGACGTCATCATGTTCATTTACCGTGACGAAGTTTATAACCCCGAGTCCGAGGACAAGGGCACGGCCGAAATCATCATCGGCAAGCAGCGTAACGGCCCCATCGGCAAGATACGCCTGGCCTTCCTGGGCAAGTACCTGCGCTTCGAGGATCTGGCCCCCGAGTATTACCGCGATCGTCGCGAGGATGACGACTGATGCGTGAGGCTGTCCTGCGCATCGACCGGGCTGCCCTCCAGCACAACCTGCAGCGGGTGCGGGAATGCATGCCTGGTGCCCGTGTGCTGGCCATGGTGAAGGCGGATGCCTATGGCCATGGGGCGGTCGAGGCGGCGCGGGCGCTGCAGGGCGCCGACGGCTTTGGCGTGGCCCTGCTGCAGGAGGCCGAAGCCTTGCGCAACGCCGGCATTTCCCGACCGATCACCTTGCTGGAAGGGGTATTCACCGCGGCAGAGATGCAGGCTGTCGTATTGCACCAGTTCACCACCATCGTGCACCAGCCCGCACAGATTGCCCTGCTGGAGGCCGTGCCGGCCAGCACACCGGTGGATGTCTGGCTCAAGCTGGATACCGGCATGCATCGCCTCGGCTTTGCGGTGGAGCAGGCGGCAGAGGCCTACCGGACCTTGCGGGCGATGCCCGGCGTGCGTTCGGTGGGGCTGATCACGCATTTCGCGCGGGCAGACGAGCCTGCGCAGGTTCATACGCACGAGCAGATCGAGCGTTTCCGTGCCCTGCAGCGGCAGCTGGAAGCGGAAACAGGCGACACCATTCCCGACAGTCTGGCCAATTCGGCCGGTATCCTGGCATGGCCTGCGGCGACGGGCAGTTGGGTGCGTCCCGGCATCATGCTTTACGGAAGCTCCCCGTTCGCTGACCGTTCGGCAGATACCTTGGGCCTTCGTCCGGTGATGACGTTGTCGTCGCGCCTGATTGCCATCCGCGAGTTGCAGGCGGGCGAGCCGGTGGGCTACGGCGGTACGTGGGTGGCGCCGCGCGACACCCGTATTGGCGTCGTTGCCATTGGCTATGGCGACGGCTATCCGCGCCATGCCGCGAACGGGACACCGGTGCTGGTCAATGGTGTGCGCGTGCCTCTGGCAGGCAGGGTGTCCATGGACATGATCACGGTGGATCTCGGAGATGTGCCGGCGACCATCGGTGATCACTGCGTGCTATGGGGCGAGGGGCTGCCGGCTGACGAGGTGGCGGCGGCGTCCGGCACCATCAGCTACGAGTTGTTCTGCAAGGTGACGGCCCGCGTCCAGCGTATCCTGGCCTGATTTATCGGTGACGGCTTTAAGCCTGTGTCCCCATGTGGCAATTCTGTCTAACGCCGACGGATACCCGGACTATGCTGACAGTGAAAGGCACCGGGGAAGGGATCATGCGCACACTGTATTACCTGACGGACAGGGTGGAATCCGCCGAAGCAATGGCCTCCACTCTCGCCAGTCTGAATATCGACAGCGACGGCTACTATGTCGTGAGTCGGGATCATGATGGCGTACGTCGGCATCACCTGCACGAGGCAACAGTCATGCAGGAAACCGATGTGGTTCATTCAGGCGAAAGGGGTGCACTGGTCGGAGGACTGGCGGGTTTGCTGTTTGCAGTGTGGATAGCCATTGCACAGCCGCTGGGTTTGTCCATGAGCCTCGGTGCCTTCCTTTTTGTGTCTGCCATCATCGGGTGCTTTGGTGCCTGGGTGGGTGGCATGGTGGGCATTAGCCACGACAACTACAAGCTGGTGCCTTTTCATCAGGCGATCGTCGAGGGCAAGTACCTCATGGTGGTCAATGTCCGTGAAGCCGCAACGGCGCGGCGTATCAAGGAGGTCATGCACCAGCAGCATCCGGAAGCCCGCTTTGAAGCCGAAGACGATGCCGGCATGGACGTCATGGCAACAAAGGCAGAGTTTCGTCCGCGCCACCTCTGAGTTCTCGAGACGGGATGACGTGTGCGAAAGAGCGGTGAGCAACCGCGAGATGGTCCGCGTTCAGCCACGGACCCGGCCCCGCCAACCGGCGGGGCTTTTTATGTGTGTCATTTGAACTTTCCTGTGCCTACAATCCGGTCAGGTGGTCCTGAATGCGGATGTCATGAGCAAAAACAAGAATCTTTATGCCTGCACGGACTGCGGCTCGGAATTTCCCAAGTGGGCCGGGCAGTGCGGCGAATGCGGTGCCTGGAATACCCTGACGGAAATCATTCGCGAAGCGGCACCGAAGGGGCCGCGCGCGGGCGGCTATGCGGGGCAGGTGGCCAAGGTCACCGTGCTGGAAGACGTGAAGGTGGATGCCGAGTCGCGCGTGCCGTCGGGGCTGTCCGAACTGGATCGCGTGCTGGGTGGAGGCCTTGTGGCCGGCTCGGTGGTCCTGATTGGTGGTGACCCCGGCATCGGCAAATCCACTATCCTGTTGCAGACGCTGACGCACCTCGCCGAGGCCATGCCGGCCCTGTATGTGACGGGCGAAGAATCGTTGGGCCAGGTGGCCATGCGTGCGCGCCGCCTCGAACTGCCCATGGGCAACCTCAAGCTCATGGCGGAAACCTGTGTCGAGAACATCATCGCGACGGCACGCGAACAGAAGCCACGCGTGCTGGTCGTGGATTCCATCCAGACCATCTTTACCGAAGCCCTGCAGTCGGCTCCCGGGGGTGTCTCCCAGATCCGGGAGTCCGCGGCATTGCTGACGCGGTTTGCCAAGCATTCCGGATGTGCGCTGTTCCTGGTCGGGCATGTCACCAAGGAAGGCGCACTGGCCGGCCCGCGCGTGCTGGAGCACATGGTGGATTGCGTGCTGTATTTCGAGGGCGAGGCCGATTCGCGTTTCCGCGTCATCCGCGCCGTGAAAAACCGTTTTGGTGCCGTGAATGAACTCGGCGTGTTTGCCATGACCGATCGTGGCTTGCGTGAAGTCAACAATCCCTCGGCGATTTTCCTGTCGCGCCACAGTGAACCCATTCCTGGTTCCATCGTCATGGTCACCCGCGAAGGTACGCGGCCCCTGCTGGTGGAAGTGCAGGCGCTGGTAGATGAGTCCTATGGCAATCCCCGCCGCGTCGCGGTCGGGCTGGACCAGAATCGCCTGGCCATGTTGCTGGCTGTGCTGCATCGCCACGGCGGCATCGCGACCGTGGGACAGGATGTGTTCGTGAACGTGGTCGGCGGTGTGCGCGTGATGGAGACCGGCTCCGACCTGGCTTTGTTGCTGGCCGTGACATCGAGTTTGCGTGGGCAGGCATTGCCTACTGATCTCGTGGTGTTCGGGGAGGTCGGCCTGTCTGGTGAGATCCGCCCGGTAACCAATGGCCAGGAACGCCTGAAGGAGGCGGCCAAGCATGGCTTTACCCGCGCCATCGTGCCGAAGGGGAACGTGCCCAAGCAGCCCGTCGAAGGGTTGGAGGTGGTCGGGGTCGGGCGTCTGCATGAAGCGCTGGAAGCAGTCTGATTTTGTCGGGAGAAGACATGCGCGGCATGGGGGGAGTGGTGTTGTGCTGTGCACTGGTCCTGGCACTGCCGGGGCTGGTGGCAGGGAGTGCGCCTGAATCCGCCGCACGGCCGAAAGTGGCCCTGGTGCTGTCGGGAGGCGGTGCCCGCGGTCTTGCCCACGTTGGCGTGGTCAAGGGCCTGGAGCGTCTGCGCATTCCCTACGACTGCATCGCTGGCACCAGCATGGGAGCGATTGCCGGTGGCGCCTTTGCCACTGGCATGTCGGTGGCCGATGCCGAGCGCATGGTCGAGGAGGCCGACTGGGCGGCCATTTTTTCCGACAAGTCACGGCGAAGTGATATCCCTTATTTCCGCAAGAGCGAAGACTTCCGCAATTATTTCGATTTCACGCTGACGCTGAAGGGGATGGACTTGCTACCGCCGCGAAACTTTGTCGGCGTGCAGAACATAGGCCTGTTTTTTCGTGAACTGACGGATTCGGTTTACGCACGCCACTTCGATGACCTGCCCATTCCCTTTCGTGCAATCGGTACCGACATCGGTACCGGCGAGGCGGTGGTACTGAACGAAGGTATGGTGGCAGAAGCCATGCGTGCCAGCATGACGGTACCCGGTGTCTTTCCCCCCATCGCCTACCGCGACCACTTGCTGGTGGATGGTGGTATTGCCAACAACCTGCCAGTGGATATCGGGCGCGAGCTGTGTGGCGATGTCGTGATTGCCATCGACGTGTCCACCCCGATTTTCAAGCCGGGCGAGATGACGTCGCTGGTCGATTTCGGTGTGCAGGCGGTGAACGTCAGCATGCAGAAGTCGATGAATGAGTCGCTGGCCCAGTTGCGCCCGACGGATCTACTGATCGTGCCGCCCTTGAAAGGCTACACGGCGGCTGACTTCGACAAGGCGGCCCAACTCATCGACATCGGCGAGCAGTCTGTGCTGCAGCAGGAGGAGCGCCTGCGCCCTTACCAGATGACCCCAACGGACTACGAGGCCTGGAAGTCGGCAGTGCAGCTGCGTCGCCAGCGCATGCCGCGCCTCAGGAATGTCGTCATGGACAAGACGCGTTGGGTGAATGCGCGTGTGCTGCAGTCCTTCCTGGATGTGCGGGCCAACCAGTTGCTCGACACCACGGCGCTGCATCAGCGCATCGACTCCGTCTATGCCCGCGGGGATTTTGCGCGCATCAGCTATGAGGTGCTGCCTGTCGAGGATGGCCTGGCGACATTGCGCGTGATTCCGGAAGAAAAGCCCGGGCGTGATTTCGTGCGCTTCGGCCTGGCACTGTATTCCGACTTTGAAGGCGACGCGGAGTTTTCCGCACTGGCGTCCTTGCGTCGAGCGTGGCTTAACCGGCTGGATGCCGAGTGGCGGACTGATGTCGAGATCGGGCGCGACAAGGCGCTGTATAGCGAATGGTACCAGCCCGCCAGCCTGGCGTCGGAGTTCTTTGTTGCCCCGCATGTGGCGTATCGCAGCGACTACCGGGAAGCCAGTCTGGGTGGCGAGCAGTCGCTGTCGTATTCCTTGCGCACCATTGATGCCGGACTGGAGTTTGGTTCGGTGTTTGGTCGGTGGGGTGAGATTCGTGCCGGCGTGCAGGCAGGTCGCGGCCGTGTCGAGCAGGAAGACGGCTCCCTTGGCGCGAACAACGAGTTCCGGCGCGGCGGGTATAGCTTCAAGCTGACGCTTGACCAGCTAGACAATGTACGTTTCCCGTCTGGCGGGGGGCGTGTGCGTCTGGATGCACTGAAGTCCTCCCATGACCTGGGCGCGGACCAATCCTATTCGCGCGTTGCGGTGGAGGCGCGGCAGGCGATCAGCCAAGGCTCCCATACGCTGTTGCTGGTGGGCAGGGCGGGATCCAGCCTGGGAACGCAGATGCCGTTCTATGATCACTTCCGCCTGGGGGGATTGTTCAACCTGAGCGCCTTGCCGCCGGGAGTCGTTGATAGCCCCAATCAGCTTTACCTGCGTGGCCAGTATTACCGCCAGATCCGGCAGTTGCCCTCGCTGGTTGGCCGGGGCGTATACGCAGGTGGCCTGCTGGAGGCCGGATGGGGGTGGGAAGGCGAACGCATCGGGACGCCGGCGGCAAGCGATTTGCCGTGGTCAGCTGGTCTGTTTCTTGCGGCCGACACTTTTATTGGGCCGTTCTACCTGCTCGGGGCGGTGGGACAAGACGGGGAGGCGGCCATCTACATGGCGCTGGGCACCAACTTCTGATTAGCCCGAAGCCATGTTACGGCCATTGCGGCGACGCCACCACCAGGCCAGCGCCAGGACCAGCACCAGCAGGATGAGGACGGGGGCGGCAAAGGCCAGGAGCGTCAGGGCCAGCGACCCCATCCATTCGCCCGTGGCCACCACGGGATTGCCGAGGCCGGCGGTGGTGGCTGTCGAGGTGGCGCGGGCCAGCATGCTGCCGGCTTGCACCAGGCCGGCCGTGCCACCGCCCGCGATCAGTGCCAGTGACCATTGCAGCAGGGGATTGTCCATGCCGGTGAGCAGGGACGCCGACATCAGGGTGCCAGCCACCACGGCGCCGGGCGCAGCGACCGTGTCCAGCAGGTGGTCCACCAGCGGGAAATAATAGCCCCCGATTTCTACGGCCGTCGCCACGCCAAGGGCCAGTACGGCCTCCGGCGACGCCAGCCAGGCCATGTCGGCATGCACGGGCAGATAGTCGAGCCAGCTGCCCAGCGCCAGGCCGAACAGGGGCAGGAAGACGCGCAGTCCGGCGGCTGCAGCGAGGCCGATGCCCACCAGCAGTGCAATGACCAGTTCCATGCCGTGACTCCTTGATGTCGTTCACGCAGGATACGAAGATGCAGGGGAGCTTGCCAGTAGGCCTCTGCGTATCAAGGAGTCCCGCATGACTGCCAATCTGCCCGTTTTCCCCCTCCATGCCGTTCTGTTCCCCGGTGGCGAGTTGCCGTTGCGCATTTTCGAACTGCGCTATCGCCGCCTCGTTGACGAGTGCGGCAAGAACAATCCGTTTGTGGTGGTTCGCATTCGTGACGGACAGGAAGTGGGGGAGGCGGCTTTCACGTTTGACACGGGGGTTCGTGTCCGCTTTACCGACCTGGTCAGCCAGCGGGACGGTTCGCTGGGGGCCTTGCTGGTGGCAGAGGAGCGTGTACAGCTGTCGGCGTTTCGCATCGAGGAGGACGGTCTCATGTTCGCCCGCGTCGCAGCGCTGCCTGCCGATGGATATGTGCCGGTGCCGGAAGACCTGCGGGCGCTGGCCCTGGCACTGGACAGTCAGGGGCATGCCGTTCCTGATGCCGGCACGCTGACCTGGCGCCTGGCTGAACGACTGCCGGTCTCCCTTGACGAACGGCAGGCCTTGCTCGAAGAGCCGGACGTGGCCCGCCGGCTGGCGCGCGTGCGGCAGTGGTTGCTGCGCTACCCGGGATGGCTGGTCGCGTGATCAGGCCTCGTCCCGCAGCGCCTGGCGGATAAGTTGTGCGTCCGCCTCCAGCAGGGCGGCATTGGTCGGCCCCAGCAACAGGTCGGCCGGCTTGCGCAACAGGCGCAGCAGGAAGCTTGCCGAGTCGCCCCGGAATCGCGGCAGTACATGCAGGTGGACGTGGGGCACGGTCTGGTGTGCCGCAGGGCCGTCATTGACGTTGTAGTGCACGGCCGCCGGCGCCAGCGCCGACCGGTACATCGCCTGGGCAACGTGCGTGGCGGTATCTACCAGGTGCGAACGCAGTGTGCTGTCGAGCTCGTGCAGTTGCCGGTGGTGCCGGCGCGGAATCACCAGTACATGGCCGCGCCGCAGCGGAAAGATGTCCATGAGTGCCATCACGTGCTCGTCTTCGTATACCGTGACCGCTGGCAGGCGGCCTTCGACGATGTCGCAGAATATGCAGTGTGTCATGAAGCGTGTCCTCGGGCGGCCTGCAGCCAGCCCAGTGTTTGTTCCGAGAGGGTGGAGGGACGGTATTCGGCGCCGGTCCAGCCTTCATAAGGCAGTGTCTCCAGCAACCGGAAAATCGCAGGGTGATCAATGCTGCCCGTGCCGGGCTCGTGGCGACCGGGGGCGTCGGCAAACTGGATGTGGCCAATGGAACCGATATCAGCCTGCAGTGACTGAAGCACGTTCTCGCCCATGCGTGTCATGTGGTAGCAGTCGAACTGCATTTTCAGTGTGGGATGGTCCACGACCTCCAGCATCTCCTGCATCTGGTTCACCGAGTGCAGCAGGAAGCCGGGCATGTCAAAGGTGTTGATCGCCTCGATGACGGTGGTAATGCCGGCCGACTGGAATGTTTCGGCGGCATGCCGCAGGTTCATCGAGAGCGTGTGCAGGCAGCGTGCAAGGTTTTCTCCTTCCGGTTGCCGGCCGGCCAGCACATTGATGGTGGGGACCTGCAGGGCATCGGCATAGCGCAGCGCATCAATGACGGCGTGCCGGAAAGCGTTCTCGCGTCCCGGCACGCAGGCCAGGCCGTCACCCCCCTGCATCAGGTCACCTGCCGGTACATTGATCAGCACCAGACGCAAGTCGTTCTCGTCGAGTTGTTGCCGGATGGCGTCGATGGACAGCTCATAGGGAAACTGGATTTCCACGGCATCGAAGCCCGCGGCACGCGCTGCCGCAAAACGCTCCACCAGCGGGCGCTCCGTGAACAGCATGGAAAGATTCGCCGAAAAGCGGAGCATCACGGTTTCCCGTTGGTGAAATGGAGGATCAGGCTGCTCAGGTCATCGGCAAGATGCCCGGCCTCGCCGTGTTGACGCATGAGTGTCGCGGCGGCCTGCGCCAGTGGCGAAGGACTGGCCGCGCGCTTTGCCAGTGCAGTGGCCATGTCGAGATCCTTGAGCAGGGTTTGCACTTTCCACTGCACGGGCGTGAAGTGCCGCATGCTCATGCGTGGCGCCAGCAACTGGAAGGGTTTCGAATCGGCAAATCCGCCGGCCAGCGCCGGCGCCAGCTTGCTCGCGTCCACGCCGGCCTTTTCCGCCAGCGCCACGGCCTCGGCAATCAGCACAGCGTTGGCGGCCACGATCAGCTGGTTGCAGATCTTGGTGACCTGGCCGGCCCCACTGGGGCCCATGTGGGTTACGCGTTGTGACAGCGGAGCCAGCACGGGGCGCACACGATCGATGATGGCTCCGTCACCGCCCGCCATGATCACCAGAGTTCCCGCTTCGGCACCAACCACGCCACCCGACACCGGCGCATCGACCCAGTGCGCACCGAGCGCCTGCACCTGTCGTGCCAGATCGCGGGTGACATCGGGATCAATCGAGGACAGGTCGATGACAACCTGGTCGCTGCCCAGTGCCGACAGCAATCCCTCCTGCCCTGACACCACCTGCTGTACGGCAACCGAGTCAGAGACGCAGAGGAATATCACATCGGTTTCGGCGGCAAGACGCGCTGGCGATGCTGCTTGTCGGGCGCCCAGCGCGCAAAGCGGGCGACACTTGTCCAGGTTGCGGTTCCAGACCGTCAGGGGAAAGCCGGCATTCAGTAGCCGTTGGCACAGCGGCAGGCCCATGAGGCCGATGCCGATAAAGCCGATGCGGGGCATGTCAGGCTCCGGAGAAACAGAAGCGGCTATTGTCGCTCCCGGCGGCCCGGGTTCAAGCCCCGACGTGAGGGTCATGAAAAAGGCGGGCCATGGCCCGCCTTGTTTCCGCTCCGGCCGTGCTTACTGCATCGGGCATTCGACGTTCTTGTAGCGCATCTCGGCCACCTTGCGGCAGCCCATGGCCTTGAATCCGCCCATGCTGTCGCAAGCCTTGTAGGCGGCGGACCGTTCGGCACATTTCACGGCGGTATTCGCCACGGCATCGACCATTTCATTGCCGGTGCTGACCGTGACAACCTGGTCGCCGGTAGGCGTCATGCTCACCACCTGGCCGGCGATGGCCTCACCGGTGGCTTCCTGTGCCTGAGCTTCGGTTGGGGCCGGGGATGTAGTGTCTTCGGCAGACGCAAAGGCGCTGAGGGCGACGGCGCCAGCCATCAGCGTGGCTTTCAAGAGCATGTTCATGGGGACTCTCCATTATTGTTATTGGCCGCCCGGACAGGTGGCGTGGTGCCTGTGGAGACTAGTGCGTGGCTTGCCTGTACGTAAAGCACCCAAACAGGGGGAGTGCAAAAAAAATGTGCCGGAAGGCCCGTTGGCGGTGGCGCCACGGTACTGTGCCGGGGAGGGGACAAGGCGTATTATCAGCGCATGGTTTTCCCGATGACGAGAATGGAGCCGCCCATGAGCGCCTTTGAACAAGCACAGAAAGACGTCAACACGCTCAGCAGCAAGCCTGACAACGCCGACCTGCTGGACCTCTACAAGTACTTCAAGCAGGCGACGGTGGGTGATGTCGCGGGGGATCGTCCCGGCATGATGAATATCGCCGGCCGCTTCAAGTACGACGCCTGGGCCTCCCTCAAGGGCATGTCCAAGGCAGATGCCGAAGCCGCTTACGTCGCCAAGGTGCAGTCCCTGCTGAAAGCCGACGGCAAATAAGCACATTGCCATCGGCAGGCATGCGTGCTGTCGATGGCATCCCATCTGCTGAGCTTCCCTGCCGGTCCTGTGCCTGTCTGATTTTTCGCGCTGCTCTCAGCATTCCTGTGG
>JBKHWB010000047.1:0-16651 GCA_046566745.1 Gammaproteobacteria bacterium | reverse complement strand
GTCCTGGCGCTGGTCGCGGTGCTGCAGGCTGTCATGCCGTTCGAGTGGCAGATGGCGGCCGTTCTGGTGTGGTTGGGACTTTTGCTGTACGAGCTGTTGAGCTGGCGGGATCCTTTGCCCGTGGTGGTGTTGCATGAGCGCATCGGCGACTGGTGGCTGGCCGATGCTGAAGGTAATACCTCTCGCGTGAGCCTGCAGCGCTCGATGGTGTGGCGTTATCTGGTCGTGATGGACTTTCGCAGCCTTGATGGCGTGTTGCCGCGACGGCGTCGCGTCGTTCTGTTTCCGGACAGTGTGCTGCCGGACGAGTTCCGCCGCTTGCGTGTCCGGTTGTTGCAGGGGCCGCCACCCGGCAAGATCTTGCGCGAGTAGCGCCCCCCGTCATTTGTCACCGGATGGACTTGCTCAGCGAGCCCAAAAGTCCGCGCAGCAGCTTGCGTCCTACGCTGCGGCCCAACTCGGAGCTGGCAGCCCGCACGGCGCTTTTTGCGGCGGTTTCCCATACGCTGTCCGGCTCTTTTGCGGCCGTACGGGCCGCCGTTTTGGCCGCCTTCTCGGCGGCGACGGCGTCGGCTTGGGCTTGTGCCGCGGCCGCATCCTGAGCAGAGCGTTGTATCAGCATTTCGTGCGCAGACTCGCGATCCAGCGTCTGCTCATACGTGCTGCGATAGGGCGATCGCTGCATGATGGCGGTGCGCTCTTCCGGTGTGATGGCGCCCATGCGTGAGCGCGGCGGGCGGATCTTGGCGCGCTCCACGGGCGAGGGAATGCCGCCTTCGATGAGGGTGGACACCAGCGCTTCCCCGACACCCATTTCCGTGATGGTGGCGGCTACATCCAGTCCTGGCTTTGCACGAAAGGTCTCGGCCGCGGCCTTTACGGCCTTCTGATCACGAGGGGTAAACGCACGCAGGGCGTGTTGCACGCGGTTGCCCAACTGGCCCAGCACGGTGTCGGGCAGGTCCAGCGGACTTTGCGTGACAAAATAAATGCCCACGCCTTTGGAGCGGATCAGGCGCACGACCTGTTCCACCTTGTCCAGCAGGCCTTTGGGTGCATCGTTGAACAGCAGGTGGGCTTCGTCGAAGAAGAACACCAGGCGCGGTAGTTCGGCGTCACCACGTTCGGGCAGGTTCTCGAACAACTCGGACAGCAGCCAGAGCAGAAAGGTCGCGTAGAGACGGGGCTGCTGGTAGAGCTTGTCGGCGGCGAGGATGTTGATGTGGCCGCGCCCTTCCAGCGTGGTCTGCATGAAGTCTTCCAGCTTGAGCGCCGGCTCGCCGAAGAATTTGTCCGCGCCCTGGGTTTCCAGGGCCAGGAGCTGGCGCTGCAGGATGCCCAGTGTCTGTTTGGTGACGTTGCCGTAGTCCTTGCCCAGCTGGCTGGTATTGTCGGCCGCGTACGAGACCAGCGTGCGCAGGTCCTTGAGGTCGAGCAGCAGCAACCCGTTGTCATCAGCGTACTTGAACAACAGGGTGAGAACGCCTTCCTGCACCTCATTGAGGTCCATCAGCCGCGCCAGCAGCAGCGGGCCCATGTCGGAAATGGTGGCACGGACCGGATGCCCCTGCTCACCGAAGACGTCCCAGAACACGGTCGGGTAGGCCTGCATGCGGTAGTCTTCGACACCAATTTTGGCGGCACGTTCGACCAGCTTGGGGTTCTCGGCGCCGGCCTGGGAAATGCCGGCGACATCGCCCTTGATGTCGGCGAGAAAGACCGGCACGCCCAGGTCGGAAAAGCCTTCGGCAAGAATCTGCAACGTGATGGTCTTGCCCGTGCCGGTGGCGCCGGCAATCAGGCCATGGCGATTGGCGTAACGGCCTTCCAGATAGCAAGGTACTTCACCCTTGCCGATCAGAATCTGCTTGCTGCTCATCCTCAGTCCCCGCGGCACTAATCAAAGAGGCTGGTTTACCCCGGGAATGGACCGGTGTCAAAGCCCCAGGCGTTGCCTTTGTCGTTCAGGCGAATGACCGGGTGGTGGCTGGCGTAAGGATGGTGTCACTGATTTCCGGCAACAGCTCAGGGTAGTCCAGCGTGTAATGCAACCCGCGGGATTCCTTGCGTGCCTGCGCCGAACGAATGATGAGTTCGGCCACCATCACCAGGTTGCGCAACTCGATGAGATTGGTCGAGATGCGGTAGTTGCTGTAGTACTCGTTGATTTCTCGCTGCAGCAGTTCGATGCGGTGCAGCGCGCGGGCCAGTCGCTTGTCGGTACGCACGATGCCTACGTAGTCCCACATGAAACGGCGCAGCTCTTCCCAGTTGTGCAGGATGACCACATCTTCATCCGGGTTGCGCACCTGGGACTCGTCCCAGGCACGACAGGTTGCAGGGGCGGCAGTATCGGCTGCCTTGTTCTGGATGTCTCGAGCTGCCGCCATGGCGAACACGAAGCACTCCAGCAGGGAATTGCTCGCCATGCGGTTGGCACCGTGCAGGCCCGTGAACGAGGTTTCGCCGATGGCATACAGGTTGTCGACATCGGTATGGCTGTTCAGGTCGACCATCACGCCCCCGCAGGTGAAATGCGCAGCGGGCACGACCGGAATCTGGTCCTTGGTGATGTCGATGCCGAACTCCAGGCACTTCTGGTAGATGGTCGGGAAGTGGCTGGTGATGAACTCGGCAGGCTTGTGCGTGATGTCGAGATACACGCAGCGGATGCCGAGACGCTTCATTTCGTAGTCGATGGCACGTGCCACGATGTCGCGCGGGGCCAGCTCGGCACGCTCGTCGAAATTCGGCATGAAGCGCTCGCCGGTGGGCAGGCGCAGGTAGGCGCCTTCGCCGCGCATGGCCTCGGTGACGAGGAAAGACTTGGCCTGTGGGTGGTAAAGGCAGGTCGGGTGAAACTGGTTGAACTCCAGGTTGGCCACCCGGCAACCGGCACGCCAGGCCATGGCGATGCCGTCTCCGGTCGCGATGTCGGGGTTGCTGGTGTAGAGATAGGCCTTGCTGGCACCACCGGTGGCCAGTGCAACGAACTTGGCGCGGAAGGTGTCCACCTTGCCGGTGGCCGTGTTCAGTACGTAGGCTCCCAAGACCCGGTTCTTTCCTGGCAGGCCTGTTTTCTGCGAGGTGATCAGGTCAACCGCCACGCGGTTCTCCAGCAGGTCCACATTCGGGCACTCGCGCACGCGGCTGACCAGCGTGGTCGAGATGGCGCGGCCAGTAGCGTCGGCGGCATGGATGATGCGACGGTGCGAATGGCCGCCCTCGCGGGTGAGGTGGGGCTGTTCGTCCGCATCGAGCGTGAAGCTTACGCCCTGGTCGATCAGCCAGCGAATGGCGTCGGGACCATTTTCAACGGTGAACTTGACGGCATCCTCGTGACAGAGGCCGGCTCCAGCCACCAGAGTGTCGGCGACATGGGAATCGGTGGAGTCCGTTTCATCCAGTACGGCGGCCACGCCGCCCTGTGCCCAATAGGTGCTGGCATCGGTCAGCTCTGCCTTGGACAGGACGGCGATGCGGAGCGAAGGATCAAGCCGGAGGGCCAAGGTCAGGCCGGCAGCGCCGCTGCCAACGATGAGAACGTCATACTGGTGATCAGACATGAAATCAGCCACATGGGCGACGGGAGTGTCGCAAAGCCGAAAGTATACGACGGCTGGCCGGTCACGAGAATGAGGCGGTGGGATGCTTGTCCATGGGTAGCTTACAAATCCACACTGTTCAGCCGGAAGGGCCGCCGCTAATTTTCCTGCTTTGGCGGCGCTGTCCGCATTCGTGTATGCAAGACCCGTTTCCCAGGAGGTTGTCATGCGTCTGACGCGTCAGATGGTCGCTTCTGCTGCATTTGTCTGTGTCGCTTTGTTGGCGCCCGTTGCCCAAGCGGCGCTGCCTGATTTCAGGCCGCTGGCGGAAAACCAGAGCAAGGCGGTGGTGAACATCAGCGCCTCAGCCAAGAGCAAAGGTCGTGCGGCCTCCCCCCAGGAGGTGCCCGAGATATTCCGGCGCTTCTTTGGTGAGGAGTTCGGCTATGCGCCAGCCCCCCGTGACCGGCAGTCGTTCGGCTCGGGCTTCATCATTTCCTCCGACGGTTATGTCCTGACCAACAACCACGTGGTGCAGGGCGCCGACAAGGTGACAGTGCGCCTGTCCGACCGCCGCGAACTGGATGCCGAGGTGATCGGCACCGACGAGCGCTCGGATGTGGCGCTGCTCAGGATTGACGCCAAGGATCTCCCGGCCGTCATGAAGGTGGGGGATCCGGAAAAACTGAAAGTAGGGGAGTGGGTCATGGCGATCGGTTCCCCGTTCGGCTTTGATTACTCGGTGACTGCCGGGATCGTCAGTGCCAAGTCGCGCGCCCTGCCCAATGAGTCGTATGTACCCTTCATCCAGACGGATGTGGCCATCAATCCCGGAAATTCGGGGGGGCCTCTGCTGAACATGGATGGCGAGGTGGTGGGTATCAATTCCCAGATTTACAGCCGCTCTGGAGGCTTCATGGGACTGTCGTTTGCCATTCCCATCGATGTGGCCATGGAAGTGGTGGAGCAATTGAAGAGCGACGGGCATGTCGCCCGTGGTTATCTCGGGGTGGTGACCCAGGACATTACCCGTGACCTGGCGGAGGTTTATGGTCTGTCCAAACCGGCTGGAGCGCTGGTGGCGAAGGTGCTGCCGGGAACCCCGGCCGAGAAGGCCGGCATCAAGGAAGGGGATGTGATCACGCGATTCAATGGCAAGGACATCGGGCTTTCTACCGAACTGCCGCAGTTGATCGGGCGAGCCAGGGTTGGGGAGAAGTTGCCACTGGAGGTGGTCCGTGAAGGCAATACGCAGGTGTTGAGCTTCGAGGTGGCCGCCCTGCCGGAAGATCAGGACGTGGCAGCGGCCAAGGCCAAGTCGGACAAGCCTGACATCAATCGCCTGGGTATTTCCATTCGCGACCTGAATCCCCAGGAGAAGGCCCAGTTGAAGCTGGAGGGCGGTGTGGTGGTCTTGCAGGTGGTGGACGGGGCGGGAGCCGATGCCGGCCTGCGTCCTGGGGACGTCATCGTCGCCCTGAATCGCAAGCCAGTGGCGACGGTGCAGCAGTTCGTCGAGACGGCCAGGGCGTTGCCGGCCGGCAAGGCCGTGCCACTGTCGGTCAACCGCCGGGGCCAGCCGATGATCCTGCCGCTGCGGCTGGAGGCGGCCGAGCCGGCTGGCAAGGGCAGGAAGTAACGGATGGCAGGAAAAACGGGGCCGCTGGCCCCGTTTTCATTGGGGCCGGGCCCCGAGTCGGGTAGAATCCCCGCCCTTGCGATAGACACTCTGTGGTAACCCCCTCGTGACAGACATCAAGCACATCCGCAACTTTTCCATCATTGCCCATATCGACCATGGCAAATCCACGCTGGCCGACCGTTTCATCCAGCTTTGCGGTGGACTGGACGCTCGCGAAATGCAAGCCCAGGTGCTCGACTCCATGGATCTCGAGCGCGAGCGCGGTATCACCATCAAGGCACACTCGGTCACCCTGTACCACACATCGAAAAAGGACGGTCAGCGTTATCAACTGAACTTCATTGATACCCCGGGCCATGTGGACTTCTCCTATGAGGTGTCCCGGTCCCTGGCTGCCTGCGAAGGGGCGCTGCTGGTGGTGGATGCCGCTCAGGGCGTGGAGGCCCAGTCCGTGGCCAACTGCTACACCGCCATCGAGCAGGGGCTTGAGGTCATGCCGGTGCTGAACAAGATCGACCTGCCGCAGGCTGATCCGGATGCCGTATGCACCGAAATCGAGGAAGTTATCGGTGTTGAGGCAACCGATGCCTGTCGCGTATCAGCCAAGACCGGCCTCGGGGTGCCCGAGTTGCTGGATGCGCTGGTGGATCGGATTCCGGCACCCGAAGGTGACCGCGAAGCACCCCTGCAGGCCCTGATCATTGACTCCTGGTTCGACAATTATTTGGGTGTGGTGTCGCTGGTGCGCATCAAGAATGGCCGCGTCAAGAAAGGCGACAAGATTCTGGTGAAGAGCACGGGCCAGACCCATCTGGTGACCAGCGTGGGCGTGTTTAATCCCAAGCATCAGGAAACCGGGCTGTTGCAGGCGGGAGAGGTTGGCTTCGTGATCGCTGGTATCAAGGACATCTTCGGTGCTCCGGTAGGCGATACCCTGACCTTGTCCACCACGCCCAATGTCGACATGCTGCCCGGCTTCAAGAAGGTCAAGCCGCAGGTGTATGCCGGACTGTTCCCGATTTCCTCGGATGACTACGAGCCTTTTCGCGATGCGCTGGCCAAGCTCACGCTGAACGACTCGGCGTTGTTCTATGAGCCGGAGTCCTCGGACGCCCTGGGATTCGGTTTCCGTTGTGGCTTCCTCGGCATGCTGCACATGGAAATCGTGCAGGAGCGCCTGGAACGTGAGTACAACCTCGACCTGCTGACCACGGCGCCGACGGTCATTTACGAGATCGTCAAGAAGAATGGCGATGTTGTGTTTGTGGATAATCCGTCGAAGCTCCCTGATATCGGTTCCGTGGAAGAGTTCCGCGAACCGATTGCCGAATGCCATATCCTGGTGCCGCCGGAGTTTGTCGGCGATGTCATCAAGCTGGCGCAGGAACGTCGTGGCGTGCAGAAGAACATGTTGTTCCACGGCAAACAGGTGGCGCTGACGTACGACATTCCCATGGGAGAGGTCGTCCTCGACTTCTTTGATCGCCTGAAATCGGCTTCACGCGGTTACGCCTCGCTGGATTACACCTTTACCCGCTTTGAGGCCTCGCGCCTGGTCCGGGTGGACATCCTGATAAACGGCGAGCGGGTTGATGCGCTGGCCATGATCTGCCATGTGGATAACGCCCGTTACCGGGGCAATGCCATCACGGAAAAGATGAAGGAGCTGATTCCCCGGCAGATGTTCGACGTGGCAATCCAGGCCGCGATCGGCAATCAGGTGATTGCCCGTCAGACCGTCAAGGCCATGCGAAAGGACGTGCTGGCCAAGTGTTATGGCGGTGATGTGTCGCGAAAGAAAAAGCTGCTGGAGAAGCAGAAGGAAGGCAAGAAGCGCATGAAGCAGGTGGGGCGTGTGGAAATCCCGCAGGAAGCCTTCCTGGCCGTGCTCAAGGTCGACAAGTAAAGTAAGGCGTCCCGGGCTGTAACTGACATTAGAGGGTGGTATGGATCTGGATTTTGCGCTTATTTTGACAGTGGCCGTGCTCGTGACCGGTATCATCTGGGGTGGGGATGCGGTGCTGTTCCGGCCGGGTCGCAGCAAGCGTGCTGCCAGTGCGGAAGCTGCCATCCGGTCCCGGCTGACGGCAGAAGCAGAGGCGCATGTGCTTCCCGCCGAGGATGTCGAGTCGGCCGTGCAGGATACCCGTGCCCGCGAAATGCGCGAGCCGCTGCTGGTGGAGTACGCCCACTCGTTTTTTCCGGTGCTGTTTGTGGTTTGGGCGCTGCGGTCGTTCTTGGTGGAGCCGTTCACCATTCCCTCCGGGTCCATGTTGCCGACCCTCGAGGTCGGCGACTACATCCTGGTGAACAAGTTCAGCTACGGCTTCCGGGTGCCGGTGCTGGGAACGGAAGTGATCCCGGTGGCCAAGCCCGAGCGTGGCGATGTCATGGTGTTCAAGTACCCCGAGCAGCCTCGCATCAACTTCATCAAGCGTGTCGTGGGTATTCCGGGTGATACGGTGCGTGTGCAGGATGGCCGGGTCTGGGTCAATGGCGTGGAACTGTCGCGTGAGGTGGTATCCCTGCCCGACGGGGAGTCCTGGGAGTTGTACTTCCGGGAAACCAGCGGCGATGTCACGCATCTCATTCGGCATGAGTCCGGGCGTGAGTCCCTCAGTCCCGAACTGGAGTGGAAGGTGCCGGCCGGCAGTTACTTCATGCTGGGTGACAATCGCGACAACAGTCGTGACAGCCGTTTCTGGGGTTTTGTGCCGGATCGCTATATTGTGGGCAAGGCATTTTATGTATGGATGCACAAGAAGCCCGGCTGGCATTTGCCGGTCTTTGACCGGAATGGTAAGGTCATTTGAGCTCGGTAAAACAACAAGATCCAGGCGGGAGACATCTCATGAAGCAGCACCAGAAGCAGTTCGGCATGTCCTATCTCGGCGTGATGTTCATCCTCATTATTCTGGCTGGCACTATCAAGGTGATCGCCGCCGTCGGCCCCGCCTACTACGATTATTATACGATCGACAAGATTATTTCATCCCTGTTTCGGGAGGGGCGCACGGGCAGCATTAACGATTTCAAGAGTGCGCTGAGTAACCGTTTCCAGATCAATAATCTGCGCGACAAGTCCCCTGATGACTTCAACTACAGCATGGATGGCGGCACACTGGTGGTGGAGCTGGATTACGAGGTAAGAAGCAATCTAACGGGTAATCTCGACCTGGTCGCCCACTTCAAGAAGACTTATGACAGTGACAAAGCCAGCAAGTGAGGAGTATCGACGCCTGAAAAAGGCGCTCGGTCATGAGTTCAACGACCCGTCATGGCTTGAACTGGCGCTGACCCATCGCAGTGTGAGCGGGTCGCGCAACAACGAAAGGATGGAGTTCCTCGGGGACTCCATCCTTAATTTTATTGTGGCGGACTACCTGTTCCGCCGCTTTCCTGGCGAGAAAGAGGGAAGGCTGTCCCGCTTGCGGGCGTCGCTGGTCAAGCAGGATACGCTGGCGGCTGTTGCGCGTGATCTCAAACTGGGCGACTGTCTGCGCCTCGGCCCCGGCGAGTTGAAAAGCGGCGGATTCCGGCGGGACTCCATTCTGGCCGACACGGTGGAGGCCCTGCTGGGCGCCATCTACCTGGATTGCGGTGACATGAATGTCTGTGCGGAGCGGGTGCGTGCCTGGTTTGGTTCGCGGCTGGACGAGGCCGGGCAGGAGGCCATCGTCAAGGATTTCAAGAGCCGGTTGCAGGAGTTCCTGCAGGGCCGGCGACTGCCGCTGCCGGTCTATACCGTGACGGCGGTGGACGGCGAGGCACATAACCAGAGCTTTCAGGTCCGCTGCGATGTGCCGGGTCTGGAGGCTCCTACCGAAGGGTCGGGCTTGAGTCGCCGTATTGCCGAGCAGAATGCGGCGGCGCAAGCATTGCAATTGCTGGGTGTTCACGATGAGTAACGGTGACGATGTCATCAACAGTTTTTTCGGGCAGTCGTCGGCGTTTCCTGCGGATTTTCGCTGTGGCTACGTGGCGATCGTCGGGCGTCCCAACGTTGGCAAGTCCACGCTGCTGAATCATATCCTCGGGCAGAAGCTCAGCATTACGTCCCGCAAGCCCCAGACTACCCGTCACCGCATCCTGGGGATCGTGACCAAAGAGAAGTCGCAGACCATCTATGTGGACACACCCGGTATTCATGGCGAGGAGCGCAAGGCCATCAACCGCTACATGAACCGTGCCGCTACCTCCGCACTGGGTGATGTGGACCTGGTGTTGTTTGTAGTGGATGGGCTGAAGTGGACCCCTGATGACGAGTTGGTGCTGGACAAGATCCGCAAGGTGTCCGTCCCTGTGATGTTGCTGATCAACAAGGTGGATACGGTCGAGGACAAGGAAGGCCTGCTGCCGCGGATTGAGGAGCTGACACGGCAGTATGGTTTCGTTGAGGTCATCCCGGTGTCGGCTTTGCGGGGGCACAATGTCGATCGGCTACAGGAGCTCATTGAGTTGCGGCTGCCGTTCTCTCCACCATTCTTTCGTGAGGACCAGATCACTGATCGCTCCTCGCGCTTTCTCGCGGCAGAGGCCATCCGGGAAAAAGTCATGCGGCAACTGGGAGACGAAGTCCCCTATGAGGTCACTGTCGAGATTGAGGAGTTCAAGCAGGAAGGCAAGCTGAAGCGTATCAGTGCGCTGATTCTGGTGGAGCGCGACGGACAGAAGGCCATCGTGATTGGTGATGGTGGGCAACGGCTCAAGCGTATCGGTACCGAAGCCCGCCAGGACATGGAAAAGCTGTTTGGCGGCAAGGTCATGCTGACCTTGTGGGTCAAGGTAAAGGGCGGCTGGTCGGATGACGAGCGCGCCCTCAAGAGTCTCGGCTACGACGACTGACACAAGAGGCGCCACCATTGGCTCTCCAGCATGCCTATTTGTTGCATGTTCGCCCCTACCGTGAAACCAGTGTGCTGGCTGACGTGTTCACTGCTGAGACCGGTCGGTTTGCTGCTGTCTGGCGCGGGGGGCGCAAATCCCGGCAGTCATTACCGCAGTTGTTCCAACCGCTGATGGTCGATGCACAGGGGACGGGCGAGTTGAAAACCTTGCGAGCCGTGGAGAGCGCCGGTCCGGCGCAGCAGCTGACCGGGCTGGCGTTGTTCAGCGGTTTCTACCTTAACGAGTTGCTGGTGCGTCTGTTACCGCGAGACGAAGCCCAAGGCCCCTTGTTTCTTCGTTATTCCCATGTGCTGGGCGAACTGGCGGACGGTGGTGATGTGGAATCCCGGTTGCGTCTGTTCGAGGCGCTGTTGCTCGACGTGCTGGGGTATGGACTTGACTATCGCCACGATGCCGACACGGGGGCGGCCATTCTGCCTGATCGCTATTATGACTATCACCCGGAGCGGGGATTCTTCCGCTCAAGAAGGGGGGGGGGCGGCTTTCCCGGTATGCTGCTGCTGCAGCTCGCCGAGGGGAATCAGGACTCGCCGGAGGCCATGAAAGTGTGCAAGCAGGTGCATCGACGGGCATTGGCAAGCTTGCTGGGTAACCGCCCTCTGAAGAGTCGCGAGCTCTTTTTGTCCTCGCGTTGATGTTTTCAAGGAGTCAATCATGTCAGCCCCCATTCTGCTCGGTGTGAACATCGATCACGTCGCCACGCTGCGCCAGGCGCGCGGCACGCGCTATCCGGACCCCGTACAGGCGGCCCTGGTGGCAGAGGAAGCGGGAGCGGACGGGATTACGCTGCATCTGCGTGAGGATCGTCGCCATATCCAGGAGCGTGATCTGCGGGTGATGGCGCAGGTACTGCAAACGCGCATGAATTTTGAGTGTGCGGTGACGGAAGAAATGTTGCACTTTGCAGAGGAGTTGCGTCCTGCCCATGTCTGTCTGGTCCCCGAAAAGCGTGAGGAGTTGACCACGGAAGGGGGGCTGGATGTGGTGGGGCAGTTTGACAAGGTTCAGGCGGCTTGCCGCCGACTGGGCAAGCTCGGCATCGACGTGTCGTTGTTCATTGATGCGGACGAGCGGCAGATTGACGCGGCAATTCGTGCCGGCGCGCCGACGATAGAAATCCATACGGGCGCCTATGCAGATGCGGCATCTGCTGCCGAGGAGGCTCGCGAGCTGGAACGAATCCGTTTGGCCGTGGCCTATGCCAACGGACGACTGGTCGTTAATGCCGGCCATGGCCTGCATTATCACAATACTTGGCCGATTGCCGCCTTGGCTGGCATCAACGAGCTCAACATTGGTCACGCCATCGTGTCCCGTGCCGTTTTCAGTGGCCTGGCTGCTGCGGTGCGTGACATGAAGAGCCTCATGCAGCAGGCGCGACAGGAGTCATTGCTGGCGCGATCTGGCCAAGGCTGAGCCGATCCTGCGGTACATCCAGTGCTGTCGAGTCCGGGGGCTAGTGGCCAGGCCGCAACCGCTTGATCAGCGGGCTGCGATTCAGCAGATCCAGCGCACCCGGAGTAAAGCGCTTGGCACCGTACATGAGCCAAGCCTCGGGGCTCACCGGTACCACGGCACGATTGTGCCGGATGGCTGCTAGGATGGCATCGGCGACCAGTTCCGGGCCGTAATTCCGCTTGCGGTAGAATGCGACGATGTTGTCCTGGGCATTGCCGGCGGCACCGCGCATGCGGCTGCTGGCAACGATGCCGGTATTGATGACCCCCGGGCAGATGGCGCTCACGCCGACGCCCTGGCTGGCGAGCTCTGCGCGCAATGATTCTGACAGACCGAGGACAGCGTGTTTGCTGGCTGAGTACGCCGACATGTCGGGGGCGGCATAATAGCCGGCGGCCGATGCCAGGTTGACGATATGGCCCTGGCCGCGCTCGACCATCTGCGGGGCAAAAAGCTTGCACCCATGCACAACACCCATGAGATTGATGCCTAGCACCCATTCCCAGTCTTCGACCGTCGTGCTCAGGAAGTCGCCTGCCATGCCAACGCCGGCATTGTTGACCAGGATGTCCATGGCCCCGTGGGCGTTGTAGACATTGGTGGCCATCGCCTGCATGTCATCCCAGCGGGCTACGTTGACGACATGGGCGTCGACCTTCGCGGCGCCCCGTGCCGTTGCCTCGGCGGCTGTTTGCCGCACGGCATCAGCATTGAGGTCGGAGAGGACCAGTGAGGCGCCTTCTGCCGCCAGTTTCAGGGCGGTTGCCTTGCCGATGCCACTGCCGGCGCCGGTGATGAGAGCCTTCTTGCCGTGGAAAAAGGCGGAGGCGTGCATGCGGGTGAGCCTCATGGCTGGAGCTCGACGGAGCCGGAGACATTGACGGCGATCCTGCTCTCTCCGCCCGCCAGTACAGGTGCGGCCGCTGCTTCCGCATCCATCATCTTCGCAGAGCGCATCATGACAGGATGGGGCATGCCACCACCGTTGGTGCCAAGGCTCATCTGAACCAGCTTGTAGCCTTTGGCTTTCCACGCGAGGCTGACCGCATCGGCTTTTGTGCGAAACGAGGCAATCGCTTCGGCCGTCAGGTCATCTTCCAGCTTGCGGCGGGTTTCCGGCGCGATGCCGAAACTGATGCCGCTGAGTTGCAGCTTGTCCTGCAGTTTCCCGATCAAGTCGCCAGCAGCCTTGAAGTCGCGTGACTCCAGGCGTATTTCCGCACGGCCACGCCAGCTCTCCAGTTTGCTGCTGGAGGTTAGCGTGCTGCCATAGACGGGCCAGGTATGCTGGTTGCCGCTGCTGGTCTTGACGGTGGGAAAGGCGGCTGCCTTGCGTAGCGCGTCATTTACTGCCTGGTTCAGTTGCTGGGCCAGGCGGCCCGGATCCTTGTCGCTGATCTCGATGCTCATCACCGCGGTCATCTGGTCATTGGCAACTTCACGTGCAACTTCTGTCGCAAAATCGACGCGATGGTAGGGAAGAGGCTCGGCAAGGGCGCCGAGGGTAGTCAGGGCAAGTAGCAGGCCGGCGGCGGTTCGTGCAGGGAATGAGCGCATGATGACTCCTGGTGTATGACGGTTTTGCGGGCTGCCCGGTGGCAGGTGTCCGGCGCACGGGGCGTCCAGGCACCCCGGCCAACGTTTACTGCAAATCGCTCCGGATGCAAGGGGCTAACGATCCTTGCGACTTTCTCGCACCTTTGACGGCTGCGTATCCAGATGGCGTGCCGTCCATGCAAAGGCGCAGAGCAGAATGAACAGCAGGGCATTGGCCGGAATGTAGTGGTTGAAATCAACCGATGCATGGATCATCAGGCTGGTGATGCCCATCATGGCGGCGAAGGCGATGCCGCGCAGCGTGCGGTTGCGGCGATGACGCTGTGCCTGAATCGCGATCGCCAGCGTGCTGATGACGGCCAGCGCGAAAAACGCGCCGCCAACTACGCCGTACTCCCCCAGGATCTGGAGGTAGTCGTTGTGGGCAAAGTCAAAGAAGGGGCCGACGTCAGCCGTGCGGTAGGCGGGAAAGCTGCTGCCAAAGCTGCCGGCGCCGGCGCCGGTCAGCCAGTGGTCGGTGAACCAGGGCCAGGCATTGGCGTTGACGTCAAGGCGCACTTCTTCGCTGATGTGGGTCTGTTCAAGGCGCTGGGCCAGCCTGTCGAGGCCAAACCAGGCGCTGATGATGAACAGGTCAATCACGATCATGCTCGCAAACAGCACGACCAGTGAGCGGGACGCCTTGCGGTAGAGCACAAATCCGATGACGGCACAGACGCCCATGCTGGCGAAGAAGGCGGCATTGCCCATGCGTGATCCCGTCATGACCAAGGCGATAACCATGATGACCAGGAACAGGCGGATGCGCGCTTTTCCCCCGAGTAACGTCCTCAGCAGTCGCCGGCTCCTCTCCCTCCAGCTGACAGCCGCTCCGGAGGGCTCCAGGCCCGCCATTAGCAGCCCGATGCCGGTTGCCAGGCTCATTTCCAGGTAGCCTGCCAGGTGATTGCGGTTGACGAAGGTGCCGGTGGTGGCGTCCTTGAACGGACTGACCAGCTTGAGCCCCAGCAAGTCGAAGTCACTTCCGCCCATGGTGACCAGAACCGCATAGATGGCCTGGAAAACACCACTGAGTACAACGATGTTGGCGCAGGCCTCAAGTCGAGCCGGTGTGGACAGCAACTGCAGGCAGATCAGGAAGAACAGTGAAAAGGTGATGGTTTTCTGCAGGGAGAACACGATTGGAGTGGTGTTGTCCGTGACCACCAGTTGCACGCCAGTCCAGATCAGGATGCCGGCGAAGGCGGTCAGGATGGGCCATGACTTGCGCAGCAGGGGTGAGAGCGCAAGGGTGCCGCGTGCAAGGTGCCAGCACAGTCCGGCAGCCAGCAGGGCGCACCATGCCTGTAGCAGTTGCATGGCCCAGGGGCGATTGCTGCCCAGCGGGAGGGGAGCCCATAACAACAACAGGCAGAGGCCGATAAACAGGGCCTTGTCGGGAGACTGCACGGAGGTTCGCGTCATGAGGAACTCTTGCACCAAAGCAAAGGGCCAGAAAACTGGCCCTTTGCTTTGGTGCGATGGATGGATCAGTTAGGGCTGGCGCTGCCACCACTACCGCCGCCGCCACCGCCACCTGCGCTCGGTGTGCTGAACGGAGATACAGAGATGTTGCTGGGGCGGGCAAGGGTTGTCATGTAGGGCTGGTCGGCCTTGAGGCCGGCCACTTCCACGCCAGCGGATGATGCGGCTCCGGCAATGACCGGCGAGGGCACGCCCTTTTCACCGGCAACTGCCGCAATGGCATCGGCCTGGCGTGGCGCTGCCTTGAGTGCTCCGGCCAGGACAGCTGCCGGGGGTGCCTTGGCTTCAAGAGCCACTCGCACATAATGGGTGGCCTTGTCCGGCTGGTCTGCAATGACGGCCCGCATGATGGATTCCGTTTGCTGTGGCGCAGAGCGCAGGGCTTGGGTGAGGATGCTGTCGGCCTGGCGCGGTGCCGTGCGAATGGCCTGCGGCAGGAACTTGGATCCATCCACGCCTTCGGCAAGGGCGCGCTGCACGATGGGCACAGTGAAGTAGCTCGGGGACTTCACGATCGCCGTCGGCACGATGATGCCGGCCTTTTCCGGGGCGCCCTGCAGGGCGGCGGCCACAACCTGCGGCGGGTTCAGGTTGTATTGCCGTGCCAGTGCGATGGAAACAATGTTGGCAGCCTGGTCCGGGCTGAGTTGCATGGCCGCGGTGATCGCTGCCAATGCCTGATCCGGAGAGGCTTCAATGACCTGGCGCAGGGCGGTCTCGATGGAGGCCTTGTCCTTGAGGGCGTTCATGAGAACTGTTTGCAGGGGCTGCCCTGCCTTGAGGTCACTGGCCACGTCGGCGTGAGCAATGCCAAGGGGGAGTAGCAGGCCGGCGGCCAGTCCGATGAGTGTGTGACGCATGAATATCTCCTTCCGGGACAAGCCCCAAAAATCAGGGTTCGATTATAGGGCGGCGCACGCTGATTACAATGCCGACTGGCTGGGAGCAGGGTCTGCGGCCATGAATCTTTGATGAATGGGGCTGCGCGGAGATGAAACGCTCTCTTGGTGCGCCGGGCCACTCCCTATAGAATCGGGCCGTCCGTTACCGGAGGCCATGATGTCGCGTGTTGTTAACCGTATAGAAAGCTTTATCTTCTGGAGTCGCTGGCTGCAGTTGCCCATGTACCTGGGCCTGATCGTGGCGCTGGGTGTGTATGCCTACAAGTTCCTCAATTCGCTGGCGACCATGGTTGTCAATCTGCCGGCCCTGACGGAAAACGATATCCTGTTGCAGGTGCTGGGGCTGATTGACGTCGTCATGATTGCGAACCTGTTGGTCATGGTCATCATCGGCGGCTATGAGACCTTTGTAAGCCGCCTGCACCTGGACAGTCATCCCGACCAGCCTGACTGGCTGGATCACATTGATGCTGGCGTGCTCAAGGTGAAGCTGGGGGTCGCCCTGATCAGCATCTCGTCCATCCACCTGCTGCGCAGCTTCATCAATACCGGCAACCTGTCCGAGCACACCCTGCGCTGGGAGATCACGATCCACATGGTGCTGGTGGTGTCGGCACTGGTGCTCATGCTCACGGACTGGATGCTGACGAAGAAGATGGCCCAGGCTCACCCGTCGGTCATTGCCCGGCCGGATCACTGACATGCCCTGGGACGAGGCTCAGGGTAACTGCATCACCTCGTCCCAGCGCTGACTTTCCAATAGTTTTTCCAGTGCATCGGCAAGGCGCCCTGTCTCTCCCAGCACTTTTCGCCAGCTCGCCTTGCGCTGGGCGTCGTCCATGGTCAGGAAGTCGTGCCGATCCGGAATGCGGCCACGGGGCAGCGTACTGATGAAGTGCGTCGAGGGGCTGACAAGCAGCACGTTGTCCATGCTGGCAGCCCCTGGTCGGCGCCAGGGCAGCATTTTGTCAAACCAGCCGGGAACCACGCGTGGCGTAAAGTGCAGGTAGAGTACGATGCCGTCCGGGTAAGGCAGGGGTGAGTCAAAGTGGTAGTCGATGATGCCGCCGTCCACGCAGGTGCCGCCCGTGGAGCCGGGAATGTCCCTGATGGCC
>JBKHWB010000046.1:0-17028 GCA_046566745.1 Gammaproteobacteria bacterium | reverse complement strand
ATCATGGCCAGGAAAACGTCGTGCCGGTCCGCCGGCCTTCATTGGCGTCGGTATGCGGTCATGACGGGATCGGATAATGCCATTCGAGGCGCACCGTACCGCAACACCGGCCATCGGGGGTTGACCCTGCAGTCCCGAAGAGTGACCCGTAAAGACCATGTGCGTGACCAACAGACGAATGGCAGATCCCGCACCTGTCGCCACCGATCAACGTCCACTTCCGTGCCGGTGGCCGCTACAATGCGCCACCCCGCCCGCCGAGACCCGCCATGAGCCGACTGCGCCAGGAGCAGATTGCCGCTGCCTCCGTCCTTGCCGAAACCACCCTGAAGCAACTGGACTCCCTCCCCGGCATGACCGCGGAAACGGCCGTACTGGCCTGCGCCCGAATGGCCGGCACCTTCCTGTTCCGCTCCTATGCCCATGCCCTGAATGCCGTCACGCCCGGGACCGTGCTGCTCTCGCAAGTGGCCAGCGAGAGCGGCCCCAATCTGGTCGGCCTGCTCGGCAATGCCCTGGCGCGGCTGGGCCTGACAATCGACACCGCCCACGTCGACCTGAAGACCAGTAACGCCGCCCTCCCGCAACTGGATTTCCTGGAGTCCCAGCGCCTGCTTGAGCCGGCGCTGCAGCCGGTCCGCGAGCGCTTCGGCCTGAGCACGGAAGAGGCGGCCTATGCAATGGCCGTCGCCACCGCGATCCTGATCAAGCATTCGGAAGGAAAACTGAAACCGCAGGCCGCGTTTGGTCTGGCGGTATACGGCTTCATCGAAGGAACCAAGACGGCACCGGACCCGGTGCAGCAATAAGACTCAGGGGCGGACCGGTTCACCCAGCCGCTGCCACCAGCTAGCCGCCTGCTGTTGCAAGGGCAGAGTATCCGGCGCGGCCCGTGCCTCCTGACCGTCGCACGCCGCATCGCGATCACGCCAGTAGTCGTGGCTCCACTGCCCCTGCCGGTCCGCCTGCGTATAGCGCTGCAATTCCCCCTGCCACCAGACAGCCTCGTACAGTACCGGCGCAACCACTGCACACTGCGCGTCGTCGCTGAACAAGTCCGGGGTTTCGCTGTGCACCACGGCCAGCAGTTGCCCGTTCAGCCAGGTGAACTCCTGACGGGACTGTCCGGGGCACTGTGACGACAGCAGGTGCGGCGTTTCCACCCTCAACTGGCGCAAGGCCACGTCGCCCCGCTGCACCTGCACCCGTCGCCACGCCAGCCCCCCCTCACGGCCCTGCTCGCGCCGGACATCCGCAATCTGCGCTGCCCACCAGTCACTGTCGGCCATGGCCCGCAACCATTCGGTGTAGGCCTCTGCCTGGCGATGTCCGCGCACCTGCGGCTGCAAAGCCTCGCCCAGCGCAATGCCGGGATGACAGGCATCAATCCGCCAGCTTACCGGCGCCGTGGCATCACCGCGCCAACTGGCCAAGCCGGTGTAAGGCGGCGGCAAGTGCATGTCCATCAGGGGGTCGCCCGACGCCAGGGCCGCCAGCGTGGTGTCGATGTTGCCCGGCAGCGCTCCCGGCCAGAGGGCCGGCAGGGACACCCGCACCGGACCCGCGGGGCGATACGGCATGGGACCGAACCAGTGCCAGCCCGGCACCCGGAAGCGCAAGCCGTCCGGCTCGCGGGCGATGTCGCGGCCCCGCAGGAACAGCGAGCGCCAGCGCTTCTTGATGCAGACATCGCTGAGACCGCTGATTCCGCACAGCCCCACCCGACCCGTCCAGCCCGGCACGGCCAGCACCGGGGCATAGGTGATGCGTACCTCGACCCCGGGCGAGGCCAGCAAGGCGGCCAGCTTGCCCGCCTCCATGTCCAGCCCGCCCGCCTGATCCACCCGGAACAGCACCTCGCCGCCCCGGGCCGATGCCGCGCCCATCAAGCCGAGCAGCAACAACCAGCCGAATCCCTTGCGCATCAGCGTGCCGGCTCGTCCTCGTTGCCCGGGGTCTCCCGGTGCAGCGTGCCGTACAGCCAGTCCATCAGCGGGAAGGTGATGTTGAAGTTGCGGGTCTGCATGATGTCCCGGCGGTGATGCAGACGGTGCAACTGCCGCATGTGCCGTATCCACGGCAGCCGGGCCAGCGGATGGTCAGGCGGAAGGTGCTCGCAGGCATGAAAGAATTCATAGGCCAGATAGCCCGACAGCAAGGTGGCCGCAAACAGCGCCGCCACGTTCACGTTGAACTGGCTGATCGCCCAGAACGCCGGTGCTGCCAGCAGGAGGCTGAAGACCAGGATCAGCCACGCAGGAAACAGAATCACGCGCCAGTCGCGACTGCCTTCGTAACGCATGCGGTCCTCCACGAAAAAGCTGTGGTGGTCCCCGGTGTGGCGCTTGTAGAAAAGGGCACTGAACGCGTGCTTGTGATGGCCCAGGTGCAGGTGCACGCTGTATTCGCCCCAGTTGAAAAATACCAGGGCGGCCGGAATGGTCAGCCACTCCATCGGCTGCACGCCCTGCAACTGGCGGAGGAAGAAGGCAATGGCCAGCAGACCGAAACCGAACACGAAACCACCGTGCAGCCAGGCGTTGTACCGGGGGTGGATGCCGGCCCGGTAACGGGCACGGAACGGCTCGACGTCATACGCCATGACACTCTCCGCAACAGGAAACAGGCGACAGCCACAGGACGCCGTCACGCCCCGAACCTACCATGTTTGCACCGACAGACAAGCCGGGAGACTCCCGACGGGCGACGCCGCTGACCGCCATTTGTTCAGGCCTTGTGCTGGACAAATGCTGCTAAAGTTGCGTCATGACCGCCATGACTCCGCCCGAATTGAAGAAGAGAACCCGCGACGTGACAGATCTTTTCATGCGTACGCCCCGACTGGATGGCACCGATGAAGCTGCCATGCGGCAGGCCCTGCTCGCCTACTTCCACGACACATTCAGCCGCTACGAAGCCCTGTTCCGCACGCTGACCTGCGACGAGGCCTTTTACCGCAAGCCCATCCCCCTGCGGCACCCGCTGATTTTCTATTTCGGCCACACCGCCACCTTCTTCATCAACAAGCTGTTGCTGACGGGACTCGTGAGCGAGCGCATCAACCCGGCCTTCGAATCCATGTTTTCGGTAGGCGTGGACGAGATGAGCTGGGACGATCTGAACGACGCCCACTACGACTGGCCCACGGTGGCCGAACTGGCCGCGTACCGCGAACAGGTACGAGCAGTGGTCGACACCGTGATCCGCACGGCCCCGCTCACGCTACCGGTGAACTGGGACAATCCGTGGTGGGCCATCATCATGGGCATCGAGCACGAACGCATCCATCTCGAAACCTCTTCCGTGCTGATGCGCCAGCATGCCCTGCATTACGTGCAGCCACTCCCGGAATTCGCGCCCTGCACCATCAGCGGCGCGGCACCGGACAATGTGCTGGTTCCCGTGACTGCGGGCCGCACGCAACTGGGCAAGCCTCACGGGGACCCCACGTATGGCTGGGACAACGAGTATGCCGGGCGCGCAGTGGACGTCGCGGAATTCCAGGCCGCCCGCCATCTGGTCAGCAACGCCGAGTTCCTGACCTTCGTTGACGCAGGCGGCTACCAGAACGATGCCCTGTGGGAAGAAGAAGGACTGGGCTGGCGTCGCTACGCCAAGGCACAACACCCGACCTTCTGGGTACGCGACGGCGAGCAATGGAAACTGCGCTTGATGGCCGAGGAAGTAGCGATGCCCTGGGACTGGCCGGTGGAAGTGAATTACCACGAAGCCAAGGCCTTCTGTCACTGGAAAGCCGCCACGACCGGACAGAAAGTGCGCCTGCCGACCGAAGACGAGTGGTATCGCCTGTACGATGTGGCCGGCGTGCAGGAAGTACCCGAGGCGCACCAGGCCGCCGCCAATCTCCATCTCGACCATTTCGCGTCGTCGTGCCCGGTGACGATGTTTGCGCACGGTGATTTTTTTGATGTGGTCGGCAATGTCTGGCAATGGACCGAGACACCGATCTATCCGTTCGAGGGCTTTGAAGTGCATCCGATCTACGATGACTTCACCACGCCCACCTATGACGGCCGGCACAACCTGATCAAGGGCGGCTCCTGGATTTCCTGCGGCAACGAGACCCTGCGTTCATCACGATATGCCTTCCGCCGGCATTTCTTCCAGCACGCCGGTTTTCGCTATGTGGTGAGCGATGCCGATGCCACCGCGCCCAATACCTATTACGAAAGCGACAAACAACTGTCGGAGTACGCCGAATTTCATTACGGCGACGACTATTTCGGTGTCGCGAATTTCCCGAAGGCCCTGGCCAACATCGGCATTTCCGCCATGGCGGGCAAGCCGGCGCGCACGGCGCTGGACTTGGGCTGCGCCACGGGCCGTGCGACGTTTGAACTGGCGCGGCACTTTGATCACGTCACCGGCGTGGATTTCTCCGCCCGCTTCATCAACCTCGGCGTACAACTGGCCGACCAGGGCAGCATCCGCTACATGCTCACGGATGAAGGCGAGCTGGTGTCGTACAAGACGCGTCGCTTGGCCGACATGGGCCTGGAAAGCGTTCGCGGCAAGGTGGAATTTTTCCAGGGCGACGCCTGCAACCTGAAACCGGTCTTCAGCGGCTACGACTTCATCCTCGCCGCCAACCTGATCGACCGCCTCTACGATCCGGCGCAATTCCTGCGCACGATCCACGAGCGGATCAACATGGGCGGCGTACTGATGATCACCTCCCCGTACACCTGGCTGGAAGAACATACCAAGCGAGAAGACTGGCTGGGCGGCTACAAGAAAGATGGTGAAAGCTGGACCACGCTGGATGCACTGAAGGAGATTCTCGGTGTGCGTTTCCGCCTGCTGCAGGCACCGCAGGACGTGCCGTTCGTGATCCGCGAAACACGGCGCAAGTTCCAGCACACGCTGTCGGAAGTCACGCTGTGGGAACGCATCGCCTGAGGCATCTCCCGCCGCGTCAGAAGCGACCCGCCCACCACAGGCGCAGGCGCATGCCGATTTCCGAGGTATAACCCACCTCGACAAAGCGGATGTTGCCCTGCGCATCCAGCACCACCAGGGCCGGCACGCCGGGCAACCCGTAGCGCTGCGTGATGGCGCCATCGGCATCGACCAGCGTCGGCCAGTCCAGCCGGCGCGCCTTCAACACCCGGGCCACGTCGGCCGGCGACCCGGACTGCATGGCGATGGTGAGGACCGGATGATCCTGCATCACGCGCGTCACCGTATGCGCCTCGGCACGACAGACCGGGCACCATTCCGCCCAGAAATGCAGGGCCACGGCGCGCCCGGGATGCTGCTCCCGCCAGCCCTGCAAGGTGAGTAACTGCCCGTCCGCCAGTACGCCCGCCACCGGCGGCGCCATGCCGGCCGGCGCGTCACGCGTCCGCCAGGCATTCACCCCGACGAACACGGCCACCACCAGCAGCACCGTCAGCAGGTGCGAGCCCACACGACGCCAGCGCGATACGACAACCCCTTCCTCCGTCACGACGGCTTGTCTCCGTCATCGTGCTTGCCCACCAGGTCACGCAGTCCGGCAAACGGGTTGTGGCGTGCGGGCTCGGGCTCCCGTTCCCGGGGTGTTTCACCGCTGCCGTACACGTACTGCTCGTGGTATTTCGCGTGCTCGTTGTCGTGGCAATACAGGCACAACAGCTCCCAGTTGCTGCCATCGGGGGGATTGTTGTCGTGGTTGTGGTCCTTGTGGTGCACCGTGAGCTCCCTCACGTTGCGCGAGGTGAACTCGCGGCCGCACCGACCGCAGATCCACGGATACAGCTTGAGCGCCCGCTCGCGATACCCCTGTTCGCGACGGGCATAATCGGTACTGCTGCCACTGCGGTCCGCCATGGGAAAACCCTCCTGTTGGCACGAGGTTAGCGGGTTGCCCGCTTGCAGACGACCGGCAAGTCCGCCAGAGTCGGATAAACACCTGTTCACTGCCCATGGCCGCCGGTATACTCAAATTAATATACAGTCGTCCATTAAATACCGGAGGCCGCCATGGCCACGCTCAATCCGCAGGGCTACACCCTCGGCGAGGAAATCGCCAATGCCATCACCCACGGACTGGGCACGGCGGCAGCCATTGTCGCCCTGACCCTGATGATCGTGAAGGCGCTGCCAGCCCTGTCAGGGTGGCAGATGGCCGGCATTGCCGTCTATGGCGGCAGCATGATCTCCCTCTTCCTGAGTTCGACGCTCTACCACAGCCTGACACACCCGCCCACCAAGGCCGTGCTCAAGCGCTTCGACCACTCCATGATCTACCTGCTGATTGCAGGCACCTACACACCGTTTCTCATGATCACGTTGAAGTCGGCCATGGCCCAGACCCTGCTGGTGATCATCTGGGCGCTGGCACTAGGTGGCGTGCTGTTCAAGATTTTTTTCGTGCACCGCTTCAAGCGCGCCTCGCTGATCACCTATCTGGCCATGGGCTGGCTGTCCCTGCTGGTGGTCTACGAGCTGTACGAGGCCCTGCCGTCCCCTGCCTTCAACCTGCTGATTGCCGGCGGTCTCAGCTACACGCTGGGGGCCGCATTCTATGCCGCCAAGCAGTACCGCTATACGCACGCCATCTGGCACCTGTTCGTGCTGGGCGGGGCCGCCTGTCATTGTGTCGCCATCGCTGCCTACGTGATTCCGTCGGCCTGACAAGGACAGCACGCGGCCGGATAATTTCCGCCAGTCCCGTTACACTAGCGGCCTGACTCCGGATGATGCCGCCATGACCGAACCCACCCGCCTATCCAAACGCCTGGCAGCGCAGCTGTCCTGCTCGCGCCGCGAAGCCGAGCTCTACATCGAGGGCGGCTGGGTGAGCGTGGACGGCGTTGTCATCGAGGCGCCCCAGCATCCTGTCGGCCCGGATCAGGTGGTTACGCTGCTGCCAGGGGCCTGCGCGGAGCCAGTCGAGCCCGTCACGATCCTGCTGCACAAGCCGGCCGGCTACGACGCCGACGCCGGGACCGGTCCGCGCCCAGCCTTCACGCTGCTCAGCCCCCAGACCCGTGCCGCCGGTGACAATCCCGGCATCCAGCCCCTGCATCGCCATTTCACGCGACTGGTCGCGCCGCTCCCGCTGGAAACCGGGGCCAGTGGTCTGCTGGTGCTCACCCAGGATGGCCGCGTCATCCGCAAGCTGAACGAAGACAGCGCCCTGCTCGAACAGGAATACGTGGCCGACATCGACGGCCCCATCAGCGATGCCGCCCTGAAAAACCTGCAAACCCCGGTCACCTTCAACGGGGCACCGCTGCCCCCGGTGAAGGTGAGCCGACAGAGCGACACCCGCCTGCGCTTTGCCATGAAAGGCGCCCTGTCCGGCCAGGTGGCCTGGATGTGCGAGCGCGCCGGCCTGACACCTGTCCGCATCCAGCGCCTGCGCATCGGCCGCATTGCACTGGCCGGACTCCCCGAAGGGCAGTGGCGTTACCTGCACGAACGCGAACGCTTCTGAGCCAGTCCTGTCCAGCGATTGCCGGGTGACCCTGGCGGACGGCTCGGCTACCATCCCCGAACCTTCATCAGCACAGGGAACGCACTCATGAACCGACTTTCCGCCTGGCTGGCCGCCGGCCTGCTTGCCGTTGCCGCCCTGCCTTTGCAGGCTGCCGTGCAAACCCGCGTGATAGACTACAAGTCCGCCGATGGCACCCTGTTGCGCGGCTATTACGCCTGGGATGACGCCATCAGCGAGCGACGCCCCGGCGTCGTGGTGGTGCATGAGTGGTGGGGACTGAATGACTACGCGCAGCGTCGCGCCCGTGAACTGGCTGCCATGGGCTATCCTGCCCTGGCCATCGACATGTATGGCGACGGCCAGACCGCAGACAACCCCAAGGACGCCGGCCACCTGATGCACACAGTGGTGGGCGACACCGAGAAGCAATTCGCCCGCTCGCTGGCCGGTTTACAACTGCTGAAAGACCAACCGGAAGTGGATACCGACCGCGTGGCGGCCATCGGTTACTGTTTCGGCGGCAAGATGGTGCTGGACATGGCCCGCCGCAACATGGATCTGGCCGGCGTGGTGAGCTTTCACGGCGCACTGGCCACGGCCACCCGGGCTGAACGCGGCAAGATCAAGGCGGCCGTCCTCGTGCTGAATGGTGAAGCCGACGGCTTCATCCCGCAGGCAGACATTGACGCCCTGAAGACCGAGATGAAAGTCGCCGGCGCCGACTTCGGCTTTGTGAGCTACCCTGGCGCCAAGCATGGCTTCACCAGTCCCGATGCCGACAGGCTGGCCAAGGAGCACGGCATGGACATCGCCTACGACCCGGCTGCCGATGCCGACTCCTGGGAACGCATGCAGGCATTCTTCGACAAGATCTTCGGCACACGGAAGAACTGATTTCCATGACCACGAAACCGATGCACCCCAAGGCCGCCGCGCTGCTGGATGCGCATGTCGCCCACATCACGGCGCAATTGGGCGGCAAGGCCCTGCAGTCGCTGATCACGGATGAAATCCGCCAGATCATGGCCGACGCCGAACACATCACCCTTAGCGAGGCCGTGACGCCGCAGATGGTCAAGGACACCGCGCGTGCCTACGCGGTGGAGCTTGAACTGTCCGGCGCCATTCCCGAACTGGTCGGCGACATCGCCCGCGCGCTCTATGCCAACCCCATGCACAACCTCACCACCATCGGCGAGCTGCTGCCGGACGGGCTGTTCGAGGAGTTCCTCGACAAGGTGCTGGAAATGCGCGACGCCCGCGAACGCATCGTGCATGAAGCCGTTGCCAATCCGGTGTACTCGGCCCTGGCCTCTGACATCCTGCTGGAAGGCATTCGTGGTTATGTCCAGCAGGGCCGTGACCTGGCCCGGCAAATCCCCGGGGCGGCACGCGCCGCCCGCCTGGGCCAGTCACTACTCTCCCAGGCATTCCCCATGCTTGAAGAGTCGCTGGAAGAAAACACGCGCAAATACGTCACCCGCATCCTTGAAGGCATCCTGCACCGCAGCGAGCACTTCCTGCTCACGCATTTTGATGAAGAACGCCTGCGCGAGATTGCGCTGGAGGTCTGGGACGTCATCAAGGAAAAGCCCGTCAGCACCTTCAAGCACGGTGTCAGCAGCCTCGACATGGAAGAGTTTTTCGTGATCGGCTACGAAACCTGGCGCGAACTGCGCAACACCGCGTTCTACCAGGCCATGATCGACACCGGCGTGGATTGCGTTTTCGAAAAGTACGGCGAGACCAGCCTGCGCGAACTGGTCGACGAAATGGGCATCACGGAAGACATCATGGTCAGCGAAGCCATGCGCTATGCCCCGCACGTCGTAAAAATGCTGAAACGCAAGAAAATGCTGGAGCCAATCCTGCGCCGCAATCTCGAAGGCTTCTACCGCTCAAAGGCGGTGGCCGCCATTCTCGAAGCGCCCTGAGCCTCAGGCCGCCTGTGCCCCGGACAAGCGGGCGCACAGGTTGGCCAGCGCCTTCTCCGACTCCGCCCGCACCCGTTTCCACAGGAACAGGTCATTCAGCCAGCGCAGCAACGCCGGCCGCAGCCGGTACTCCAGCGTGCGGGTAAAGCGCGTACCACTGCCATGTGCCACCATTTCATAGGTCAGGCGCACGGTGCTGCCATCCGCCATATACGCCGATGCCCGCCAGTGCTGACCCGGCCGGCTCTCCTCCACCAGCCAGGTCAGGTGCCGCTGCCGGCCCGCCGACAGCACGTCTTCCTCGAACCGACGCCCGGCCACCAGCGACTCGTCCCCTACCTCGGTCACGGCCTGCGAGGCGGGATGCCATTCCTTCCAGCGCACGGGACGCGTCACGTAGTCATAGACCTGCCCGGGGGGAAGGGCGATTTCAGCTGAAAGGGTAATAACGGTCATCGGGGCCGACTCGACAATCTGGAAAGCCTGAAGCGTAATGCAGGCACCCCATCGGGAACAGCACCTCCTTTCAGGAATTGGCCCGAATCGACAATTTCACGACCTGCGCGGACATGGCGACCCGCCCCCGGCCCCGTTAGTGTCGTCCGCGCTGTTTACAGGAGTCCTTGCATGCCCAGCCTGATTGCCCGCGTCGTAAAAGCAGGCTCACGCCTCACCATCCGCTACCAGCCCAAATCAGCCGATTCACTGGTGCGCCACCTGCGCCGGACCATGGGGAACCCTCCCATGGTCACCCTGCTGCCACGTGGCGTTACCTTGTCCCCCTTCCGCGAAGGCAACCTGAAGGGCGACTGGCTGCGCGTCGCCAAACCGCGCCAGGTCCTCCTCTACCTGCACGGCGGTGGCTATGTTTGTGGCACGCCCAAGACCTACCACAACCTGTGTGGCCGCCTGGCCAAGGCGCTGGAGGCCGATGTACTGATGCCGGCCTACCGCCTGGCACCTGAGCACCCCTTCCCCGCCGCCGTCGATGACGCCCTGGAGGCCTATGACTTCCTGCTCCGCCAAGGCTGGCGCGGCGACCAGATTTCCGTCGCCGGCGACTCGGCCGGCGGCGGCCTGACCCTGGCCCTGCTGCTCGCGCTGCGCGACCGCCAACTCCCCCTGCCCAAGTGCGCCGTGGTGTACTCGCCCTATGCCGACGTCACCATGGCCCAGCCCAGCCGACGCTACAACGATGGCAAGGACGACATGCTGTCCTACCGAATGCTGGAAGTCGGCATGGATGTGTACGTGCAAAATGGTGACCACGAGAATCCGTATGCCTCTCCCGTGAACGGCGACTATACCGGGCTGCCACCGCTGTTCATCACCGTCTGCGAGCAGGAAATCTTCCGGGACGACGCCTATCGCGTGGCCGACGCTGCCCGCGCGGCCGGCGTGCCGGTGTCGCTGCTGGCCCGCAACGACCTGCTGCATGTCTGGCCCATCTTCGTGCCCATCCTGCCAGAGGCGCGGGAAGACCTGGAAAAGGTGGCTCGCTTCATTAACGCGCACTGATTGTTGCAACCACGAAAAAGCCCGCATCATCGCGGGCATTTTCGTGACCTTCCCCGGGCTCAGGCCACGCTGGCCCGGCCCACGGCCGCAAAGCCGAAGTGCTTGATGAGCTTGTCCTGGATCACCTTGCGGATGGCGCGAATCTCCAGCTCGGAAATACGGCTGTCGATCTTGTTCAACACCACGCGATGCAGGTGCAACATCGGCCGCGAGGCCTTGAACTCGCGCAGGTCACCCTTGGCCAGCACCGGCAGGAAGGGCACATCAGCCCCTAGCTTGCTCTGGATGAAGTTCAACCCCACTGCCAGCGGCATGGCGCGCTGACGCCCCCCGCTCATGGGAATGAGCAACTGCAGGTCGCCCTTGTCGTCCGGCGTGATGAAGAGACTGGTCTGGATGACCGCGTCTTCGTTGATGCGATTGAAGATGTCATGGAAGGCGTGGGGATTGGGCAGGATGATGAGCTTGCGATTGTCATCCTCGGGCACAATGATTTCGTAGTTGGTGTAAAGCTGTTGCACCGGCGGCGAGTAAACGCACAGCGATTGCTGGAAGCGCATGGCGAAGCGCGTGGCACGATCCTGGTCGGACAGGCGCCCCAGATCCCAGACCAGATGTTCATTCTTGAAAATGTCGTTCATGGGCATGTCCAGCGCGTAGAAAACCTGCCGGTGCCTCCAGCGACACCAGTCTGTCAAGAGTAGACGAGGCACCAGACTGCCCCGCCCGTTCGTCGCGGACAAGCGGCTACCCGTCCGGCGGCAGGCAGGGCCGATGACCCGCCGGCAACAGTGGCCGGCCTGTCCATTGCCCGGGGCAATTCGGCCCATCCGGACAAGCTGATTTGCGGTAAGGTTGTGCGCAACCAGAATAACAAGGAGTCCCCGATGCACCCCACGGCCGCCGCCCTGCTTGAGGCCCACACCCGTCACATGCTGGACCGCCTTGGCGGGTCCGACCTGTCCGCCCTGCTGGACGAGGAGACCGCCGCCCTCTGCGCCTGGGCCGCCAATCTGCCCGTCAGCAAGGTCACCGATGAAGTGCGCGTGCGCGACTTCCTGCTGCGCAACGTGTTCGAGCTCACCCCCAGCGAAACGCTACTGACCCAAATCGGCACGCTGGCCACGGTGGCCCTGAAAAACCCGCTCAACCAGAGCACGTCGCTGGACCAGTTGCTGAACGCCCGCGAATACGACCTGATCGTGGACCGCCTGATCGAACTGGAAGACCTGCGCCGGCAGGTGGTGCGCACCGTGCTGCAGAATCCCTCCGTCATCCAGCTCATCTCCGACCTGATCTACCACGGCGTGAAAAACTACCTGGTGGACGAGAACGCGCTGGCCAAGAAAGTGCCGGGCATGTCCTCGCTGATGAAGATGGGCAAGGGCGTCATGGAGCGGATGGGCTCGCTGGATGCGGCACTGGAGAACACGCTCAAGGCCTACGTGAAGCGCAACACCCGCGCCACCATGGACCTGGCCGAGCGTTTGATCGAAACTGCAATGGAAGCGCCCAAGCTGAAGGCAGTCTCCCGCCAGTTCTGGCAGCAGATCAAGGGCGAAAAGCTCCATCGCGTCACCCAGTACATCACCGGTGATGACGTGGATGACGTGGTGCGCATCGGTGCCACTCTGTGGAACCACTTCCGCACCACACCCTACGCCCGCGACATGCTGAACGACCTGGTCCATGCCTGGTTCGAGCAATGGGGCAACCAGAGCGTCATGCAGGTCCTCGAGGACATCGGCCTGACCCCGGCCCGCCTGCAGGTGGAAGTGCGCCAGATCGGCGAGCCGCTGGTGGCAGAACTGATCAGCACCGGCCATCTCGAGGCCCGCATCCGCCTCCATCTGGAAACCTTCTACACCTCGCCGGAAGCCACGGCCGCGCTCGGGGGCTGATCCCGCCAACAGAAATGCGAAGGGGAGCACAAGCTCCCCTTTTTCATGGTTTCGTCGCCGACAGAAGGCACTGGCAGCAAGGCACGAATGGAGTACCGTTGGGTCAGGCAACCAAAAAGGATTTGGTCATGACAACAACAACCGCCGACACCCCCGTTACCATCCGCAAAGTCGGACTGCTGCGTCCCTTCCACTGGCTGAAAGTCGGCTGGCAGGACTTCATGACCCATCCCGGCCCCAGCCTGATGTACGGCATCCTGGTGACCGTTGCCGGCTGGGCCATCGTGACCCTGGCGGCTCCGCATGCGGAGCTTTTCTCCACCGTGATCAGCGGCTTTGTGCTGGTCGCCCCGCTGATCGCTGCCGGCATCTACGAGCTTACGCGCCAGCGCGATGCCGGCGAGCCTGCCTCTTTCCTCAACTCCATCAAGAGCCTGAAACGCACCAAGGGCAGCATTGCCGACTTCGGCATCGTGCTGATCCTGGCCGGCATCCTGTGGGAACGCGCGGCAGCGGTGATGTTCGCCCTGTCCTACGGCGGTGACATGGGCAATGCCCAGGACTTCGTGAAAGAGGTTTTCCTGTCAGGAAAATACTGGACAGTGGTGATTGCCTGGCTGGTGTCCGGCATGTTGCTGGCCAGCTTCATTTTTTGCATCACGGTCATCGGCATGCCGATGGTGGTCGACCGCAATGCCGACATCGTCACGGCCATGATCACCAGCGTTCGCACGGTTTTCGCCAACCTGCCGGCCATGATGGTATGGGCCGGCCTGATCGTGCTCCTCACCGGACTCGGCATGGCCACCGCCCTGCTGGGCCTGATCGTGATCATGCCCCTGCTCGGCCACGCGACCTGGAGCGCCTACAAAGACCTCGTGCAGTAGCCCTTCTCCGCCGGGCAGCTTACTCCGCCTTGCCCGGCGCCTTGACGCGGCAGGTATTGATGCCCAGCACACTGTAAGGCGGGCACCAGCCCGTCAGGCCCGTGAGAATGGGGACGATTCCGACCAGCCCCCAGACGGTCTGCGGCCCCACAAACACCAGTGACAGCAAGCCGAGTCCGGCCACAACCCGCACAGCCCTTTCAACATTCCCGATGTTACGTTCCATACCCGCCTCCCGGCCACGGTGCGGCGACTGCCACACCCAGGCACGACTTACTGCTGAAAGTGCTCCGGATGGGCCTTCTTGTCCAGCTCCTCGCAGGAAGAAGAGCGAGCGTGCGACATGGCCCACCAGATGCCAACCGGCATCGCCAACACCATGAAGGCGATCACGGCCAATACCAGCAGGCCACTAAAGGTTCCAAACAGTTCGTTAAACAGGTCCATGACCATTCTCCACACACAGAATATGGGTTAATCACACCACTAACCCGGGCGACACCACATGACCTGTGTCAACCATAGCCAACTCTTCGCATCCGCGCCTGCCATGCGTCAATCCACCCGCCATCGCCATGCCCTGGCCCCCGCCGCTCGTCGCAAGACCGGCGCCCCTGCCGCCCTCAACTATTTGCTTGACTTGGGCAGCCGTTCGGCCAATCATGTCTTCGCATGCCGCACAGGCTGAAAGTCATGCCTGCAAGTTCTAGCGTTACGCCAGTACTCCAGTTTGTCTTCCTGTTCAGGTTTCATGCACTCCGGGCTCACGCCCACATTTCTTTTTTTACAGGTAATTGCACAATGGCAACTGGTACCGTCAAGTGGTTCAACGACGCTAAGGGCTACGGCTTCATCACTCAGGACGACGGTGGCGACGATCTGTTCGCTCACTTCTCCGAAATCCGTGCCGACGGCTTCCGTTCGCTCGCAGAAGGCCAGAAGGTCTCCTTCGACGTAACGATGGGCCAGAAGGGCAAGCAGGCGGCTAACATCAAGCCCATCTGAGCTCTTCCGCTTCATGAAAAAACCCGGCTTTTGCCGGGTTTTTTTATTGCCGTCCCGTCACGGCCCCTCCGGTTTCCACCACCCCCTCTTTGAGGGATACAGCCCCTTGGTAACGACGCATAGACTCCTTGATCATCGGAACATTACCCCGTGATATTGCCAAGGAGAAAAACAACATGCCTCTCGTGTCTGCCTCCCCGCTACGCCTGACCGTAGTCGCTGCCGCCATGACGCTTGCCGGATGCGCAAGCGCGCCGCCAGCACCGCCCGCGTTCAACCCATCGTCGGCGGCAGCCGCACAGGCCGCCACCTTCATTGCGCCCAACAAGGAGGCGCCAAAATACATGAAGAAGACGGGCAAGCTCGCCGTCACGGCATGCAATGTCATGTTTGCGCAAACCAGCAGCGCCTCGGCATCGACCGGATCCGGCCTGTTCGGTGAAGTAGGTGTCAACCGTGCCGAAGCCAGGGTCAGCCAGCTCTATACCCTGACCGGATTGAGTCCGGCACAGATGCAATCGATGGCCGACAGCGTCTGCACTGGAGCCGAAGAGCGCCTGCGCGCTGCCGGCTTTGAGGTGATCGGGGGAAAAGAGCTGGCCTCACATTCGGCCTATCAAGGGCTCGGCAAAGCCGGCAAGGCCAGCCCCTATGAATACAAGATCGGCCAAAGCAAGTACCTGGTATTCGCGCCCACCGGACAGAGTGTCTTTGATCCCCGCTACATCGGCGTGGCCAGCGGACTCGGCCAAGCCTTCAAGCAGGCGTCAGGCGAGTCCGCTGCATTCTACGAAACCCGTGTGATGGACGAGCTTGGTGCCGATGCCGTCAACATCAATGTATTGATTGATTTTGCACAGTTAAGTTCAAGCGGCAACGCGAAGGCATTCCAGCTCGCCAACAAAAACTCCGCCGAGGTCAGCGGCGAAGTGAAGCTCAGCATCAGTGGCGACGTTTCAATAAAGCCCAAGAGCGAGCTTGACTGCTGGAAACGCTTTGGCAAGCGCGAGTGCATGCTGAAGGCTGGTCGATCCCCCGTTTTCGCAACCAGGATACCGGTGACAGCCAACGAGAAGTTCTACAAATCCGTGGTTAACGCCACCACCACAGGCGACAAGGTTGCCTCGGGCGTCACCAAGGGTATCGCCATGATGGCCGCGATGGGTGGCGTCGGCGGCGTCAGCAGTTCCAGCATTACACGGTACAACGTGGACGTGGATCCAGCAGAGTTCACGCGCATCAGCCGCAAATATGTTGACGGATTCCTCGACATGGCCTTCCTGTCCGCGAAGAACAGCCGCTGACACCCGCCTCTCCATGAAAGCGCCCCGCCTGACGGGGCGCTTTTCCCACCCGGACCTCATGCCAGCCTGTCAGCCAGTGTGCTGCTCCACCCACTGCAGGAACTGCGCCGGCGGCAGCGCCCCGGACACCCGCGCGACCTCACGTCCCTGACGGAAAATCATCAGCGTGGGAATGCTGCGGATGGCAAAACGCTGCGCCAGGACCGGCTCCGCCTCCGTATCCACCTTGGCCAGACGCACGCGAGGCTCCAGCCGGGCGGCCGCCTGCTCGAACACCGGCGCGAACTGACGGCAGGGACCACACCAGGGCGCCCAGAAATCCACCACTACCGGCAGGTCGCTGCCGGTATGGGCATCAAAGGTCTGGTTGGTCAGGGGCACCGGTTGGCCGTCAAACAGGCCCTGCTTGCAGTTTCCGCACTTGCCGCCCTCGGCCAACCGTGAGGCCGGCAGGCGGTTTTTGCGATGACAACGGGGACAGCACACCAGCAGGGCATCAGACATGGCAGTCGTCTCAATCAGGTTTCCGGAGAGATGGGGGAGGGCGGCGAAATTGCAAGCCGGTCAGGCCAGCGCCCGCTGCAGAGCCTCGCGCAACGGCCACAGCTGCCGCTCCCGCAACGCCCGCTGACGCGCCCACTCGGCGACGCAGGGGGACAGGTCCGGCTCCTCCCGTGCGCGCTGCAACCAGAGGTCGAGGTCGTGCCACTGCCCCAGCAGCGCCTGCATCAGCCTTAACAGGGCAAGCAAATGCGGCGGCGCATCACGCTCGACCTGCAGGCGGTAGCGCAAGCGCTTGATGGCCAGACGCAACTCATGCAGATCCGCCGCTGGATCCGCCAGCACGTGCCGCACGACCCGACGCGCCGAACGCATGCCGCCCTGCCGCGGCGCGTTAGCCGGGCGGTCCTGCAGGACGGCAATGCCCGCCGGCCATAGCGCCAGCACGGCAGCCAGACCGGCGTTACCGGCAAGCGCCTGTCGCGCCTGCATCACCGCCTTGTGCCTGTCTGCCGCAAGCGCAGGAAAGCC
>JBKHWB010000045.1:0-17318 GCA_046566745.1 Gammaproteobacteria bacterium | reverse complement strand
AGCGAATCGCAGCTCGACGTCATCCTGCTGGATCTCGGCCTGCCCGACACGGACGGCGTGACGCTGATTCCGCTGCTGCAATCCGTCACGCGTGCGCCCATCCTGGTGATCTCGGCGCGCGACCAGGAACACCAGAAGGTGGCGGCTCTGGATGCCGGTGCCGATGACTACCTCACCAAACCCTTCGGCATGGACGAATTGCTGGCGCGCATCCGCTCCATGTTGCGGCGCGCCCATCGCGCGCAACCCTCGCACGACAACGACCGCTACGAAACCGGCGGACTGGTGATCGACATTCGCCAGCACCAGGTCCTGCTGGCCGATCGCCCCGTGCACCTGACGCCAGTGGAGTTCAAGTTACTCGCGGCGCTGAGCCGGGGCCGCGGCAAGGTCATCACGCACCGGCAATTGTTGCGCGAAGTCTGGGGCCCGCTGCACGAAGAAGACAGCCACTACCTGCGCATCTACATGCGGCAGCTGCGGGGCAAGCTGGAGTCCGACCCGGCCCAGCCCCGCTTCCTTCTCACCGAGCCCGGCGTGGGCTATCGCTTGTCCAGCGAGTGAGCCGGCCGGCCATCCCTGCGCCCTTACGCAACTGCAACGTCGTGTCAACGCAATCCGTACTGGCGCGTTAATCCTTGGCGACTATAGTTTCTGCAGCTGCTTGCAGGCAGATCCCGTTTTGTGACCACGGAGAATTCCCATGAAAGCCCTTTCCACGATTGCCCTTGCCTCGCTGTTCCTGATTCCTGCTGCGTATGCCGACCATCATGGCGACAAGATGGGCAAAGGCCCCGGCACGATGATGGATTGCCCGCTGACCAAGCCCGCCATGAAGGCTGACCTGGGCCTGAGTGACGAGCAGAAGAAAAAGATTGATGCCATTCACGACGAGGCCATGAAAAAGCACCAGGCCCTGCGTGACGACACCCACAAGAAAGTGCTCAAGGTGCTGACACCCGAGCAGGCCAAAAAACTGGAAGCGCATCGCGCCGAAAAAATGGAGAACCATGCCGAGCGCATGGAAAAGCGTGCCGAGCACATGGAGAAGCGTGCTGACCGCATGAAGGAACGCGCCGACAAGATGCAGAAGCAGGCCGAAGACATGAAGACCCAGGCGACACCGACCAACTGAACCCGTCTTTTCCCGGGGCACATCGTGTGTCCCGGGAATTCCCTGCCTCGCCTTCACATCATCTTTGCAGCACCGTCACATCACCGTCGCAGTAGCTCTGCGTCGACTTCGTGGCACCGTTGCATCACTTCCGCATAACCGTCACATGAATCCCGTTCGCCCTGAGCCCGTCGAAGGGCCGCTGCCACTCGCCACACCACCAAGACTTCGCCATGCCCAACCTGAACGCGGTTACACGAGCCTGATGATCGAATGGCGGTCTAGAGACGAAACAACCCCGTTACCAGCACCACGACCAGCAGCCCCGGCACCAGCCAGCGCATGGCAAACCACCACAGCGCCCGCATGCGGGGTGTGCGCAGGCCGGCCGCATCCGCCGCTTCTTTTGCTTGCCACTGCCAGCCCACCACCAACGCGATGGCGATAGCACTCAGCGGCAGCAGCACATACGATGAAAAGCCGTCCGCGATATCGAGCAGCGTCGGCCAGCCATCAGGCTTGAGCCAGTCCGTACTTTCACCCAGCGCCACCGGCACACCCATCAGGAAGACCGCAATCCCGGTCACCAGTGCGGCCCGGCGGCGCGACCAGCCGTAGCGCGAGATGAACACCGACACCGGCACCTCCAGCAACGATACCGTGGAGGCCAACGCCGCAATCAGCAACAACAGGAAAAACGCCACCGCGGCGATGTGCCCGCCCGGCATGCGCTCGAACACTTCCGGCAGAATGACAAAAGCCAGGCCGGGGCCTTGTGCCGGCTCCATCCCCAGCGAGAAGACGGCGGGAAATATCATCAGGCAGGCCACCAGCCCCACCAGCGTATCGCCCGCCACAACCGCAAGCCCCGTGCGCGGCAACGCGCGGCTGTCGGAGAGATAGGCACCATAGGTCACCATCACGCCCATGCCGATGCCCACCGTGAACAGCGCCTGTCCCAGTGCCACCAGCCACGTCGCCGGCTCCAGCACCGCCGACCAGTCAGCGTGAAACAGGAAGTCCACTCCCTTGTCGGCCCCGGGCAGCGTGAGGCCGTAACCGGCCAGCCCCACCAGCAGGATGGCAAACAGCGGCATCAGCACCTTGCAGGTTCGCTCGATGCCCGCCACCACGCCCGCGCCCACAATCGCGCTGGCCACCAGCAGCACCAGCGCCTGTGACAGCAACACGCCAGGAACGTACTGGGTGAGTGCCACAAAACGTGCGTCACCAGCCGCATCAGGCGTGGCAATCTCACCCAGCAGGGATAACCACAAATGCTGCGCGACCCAGCCCGTCACCACCGGGTAATACATCAGGATGACCACCGCCGCGGCAACGCCCAGCCAGCCGGCCCAACGCCAGGGGCGACGCCGCGCAATCGTCGCGTAAGCGGTCAGTCCGTCGGCATGCGCACGATAGCCCGCCGCAAATTCGGCCAACAGCACCGGCAGGCCCAGGATGAACACCACCAGCAGGTACACCAGCAGGAAGGCGGCACCACCGTGCTCGCCCATCACGTAGGGGAAGCGCCAGATATTGCCCAGGCCAATGGCCGAGCCGAGCACAGCCAGGGCAAAGCCCAGACTGGAGCCCCACCGGGCAGACGATTGTTCCGGCATCACGACATCCCTGAACGAATTCACTGACAAAAGAAAAGGCCCCGTGATGTTGCCACCACGGGGCCTTCCGGTTGTACCGGCTCACCGGCAACGATGCAACCGCCGGCGTCATGCCTCCACGGAGATGCGGATCAGGTGATCAAACGCCGCCAGCGAAGCCTTGGCGCCTTCACCCATCGAGATGATGATCTGCTTGTACGGCACCGTGGTGCAGTCACCGGCCGCGAACACGCCCGGCACGCTGGTCTGGCCGCGCGCATCCACCTCGATCTCGCCACGCGGCGACAACGCGATGGTGTCCTTCAGCCAGTCGGTGTTGGGCAGCAAACCGATCTGCACGAAAACACCCGCCACATCCAGACGGAACAACTCGTTGCTGTTGCGATCCTTGTAGGTGAGCGCGTTCATCTTCGAGCCATCGCCATGCACCTCGGTCGTCAACGCCGACACGATCACGCTGACATTCGGCATGCTGTACAGCTTTTTCTGCAGCACGGCATCGGCGCGCAACTTGCTGTCGAACTCGATCAGCGTCACGTGCTCGACGACCCCGGCGAGATCAATCGCAGCCTCGACGCCGGAGTTGCCGCCGCCAATCACCGCCACGCGCTTGCCCTTGAACAGCGGACCGTCGCAGTGCGGGCAGTAGGCCACGCCCTTGCCGCGGTATTCCTGCTCGCCCGGCACGTTCATTTCGCGCCAGCGCGCACCGGTGGCCACCAGCACGGTCTTGCTGCGCAGCACGGCCCCGTTGGCCAGCTGCACTTCATGCACTTGATGAGCACCGTCGCCCGGCACCAGCTTCGTGGCCCTCTGCGTATTCATGATGTCCACGTCGTAGGACTTCACGTGCTCTTCCAGGCTGGCCGCGAGCTTGGGGCCCATCGTCTCCTTCACGGAAATGAAGTTTTCGATGGCCATGGTGTCCAGCACCTGGCCGCCGAAACGTTCGGCCACCACGCCCGTGCGGATGCCCTTGCGCGCGGCATAAATCGCCGCTGCCGCGCCGGCCGGGCCACCGCCCACCACCAGCACGTCGAACACGTCTTTGGCATTCAGTTTGGCAGCATCGCGATCGGCGGCACCGGTGTCCACCTTGGCCAGGATTTCTTCCACGGTCATGCGGCCGTTGCCGAACAGTTCGCCATTCACGAACACGCTGGGCACCGCCATGATCTGGCGCTCGTTCACTTCATCCTGGAACAGCGCGCCATCAATCATGGTGCAGCGCACGCCCGGGTTGTAGGCGGCCATCAGGTTGAGCGCCTGCACCACGTCCGGGCAGTTGTGGCAGGACAGCGAAATGTAGACTTCAAAATTGAACGTGCCCTGCAGACCCTTGATCTGCTCCAGCACGTCGGCCTCGACCTTGGGCGGATAGCCACCCACCTGCAGCAACGCCAGGACGAGGGAGGTAAATTCATGCCCCATGGGCAGGCCGGCAAAACGCACACCGGTGTCTTCACCGACGCGGTTCACCGCAAACGACGGCTTGCGCACCGCCGCCGCATTGTCTTCGCGCAGCGAGATCTTCCCGCTCTGCGCCACGATGTCGTTCAGCAACGCCATCATCTCGGCAGACGCCGCGCTGTCATCAACGCTGGCCACCAGCTCGATCGGGTTGACGAGCCGTTCCAGGTAAGCCTTCAACTGGGTTTTGAGGGAGTCATCAAGCATGGTCAATCACCTTTCGAGAAACAAAATCCGGGGGAGGCCCCGGTGCTTGTGGCACCGGAGACCGGAAAAAACCGGGTAGATTTTTTCAGGATTCCGCTCCCTGCCAGGCAGGGAGCGGAAAGAACAAGCAGACAGTGCTGCTTAGATCTTGCCGACCAGGTCCAGCGACGGGGTCAGGGTCTTGGCGCCTTCGTTCCACTTGGCCGGGCAAACCTGGCCCGGGTGGCTGGCCACGTACTGGGCGGCCTTGAGCTTGCGCACGGTTTCCTTCACGTCACGGGCGATGGCGTTGTCGTGCACTTCCATCGTCTTGATGGTGCCTTCCGGGTTGATGATGAAGGTGCCGCGCAGGGCGAGGCCTTCTTCCGGGATGTGCACGCCGAAGGCGTTGGTCAGGGCGTGGGTAGGATCACCCACCAGCGGGAACTGGGCCTTGCCCACGGCCGGCGAGGTTTCATGCCACACCTTGTGCGAGAAATGCGTGTCGGTGGTGACGATGTAGACTTCGGCACCGGCCTTCTTGAACTCTTCGTAGTGCTCGGCGGCATCTTCGATTTCGGTCGGGCAGTTGAAGGTGAAGGCAGCCGGCATGAAGATCAGCACGGACCACTTGCCCTGCAGGGACTGTTCCGTCACTTCGATGAACTTGCCGTTGTGGAAAGCCTGGGCCTTGAAGGGCTGGACCTGCGTGTTGATCAGGGACATGTGTCACTCCTTGGGTTGCGATTAAACAGGATGGGTTACTGCAATGGAGGGCAATACTAGGGCAGGTTTATTCATATCGGAAATATATAAATGCAATTTATTCGATAGTTAAAGACTATTTAATAGCTATCAGAGCCGGCGCAACACCTCGTCGTCCAGCTGCCGCCGTTGCTCCTCCAGTTCCGCCACGTGCTGCTGCCAGTAGGCCGGCGTGTTGAACCACGGGAAATGCATCGGAAACGCCGGATCCTGCCAGCGTGCCGCCAGCCAGCCCGCATAGTGCACCATGCGCAGCGCCCGCAGCGGCTCGATCAGCGCCAGCTCGCGGCGGTCGAAATCGGTAAACGTCTCGTAGCCGTCCAGAAGCTCGCACAGCTGCATTTCACGCTCGTGACGGCTGCCCGCCAGCATCATCCACAGGTCCTGCGCGGCCGGGGCCGACTGGCAATCGTCGAAATCCACCAGCCAGGGGCCGTCATCACGGGTCCAGATGATGTTGCCGGGGTGGCAATCGCCCTGCGTACGGATGGACGCCACCTCGTCCAGGCCGCTGCGGGCAATGCGCTCGCGCAGGGAGCCGATCACGGCCCGGTAGCGGTCATGCAGGGCGTCGGGCAGAAAATCCCCGGACAGCACGACCGCGGACGGCTGGTCCAGGAAGCGCTCCAGGGTCAGCGCCGGTCGCGCCGCAAACGGTTGCTGGCGGCCAATCGCATGCAGGCGTCCCAGCAGCAGGCCGATGCGGTGCAACTGGTCCAGGTCGCCGGGCTCGGGGGCCTGCCCGCCCTTGCGAGCGAACAGGGCAAAGCGGTAATCGCCGTACACGAACAGGGTCTCGCCGGCCGCATCGGCCAGGGGCGCCACCACCGGCAGCTCGGCCGCGGCCAGCTCGCGCGTGAAGGCATGTTCCTCGCGCAATTGCGCATCGCTCCAGCGGCCGGGGCGATAGAACTTGGCAATGACGGGCAGTCCCTCTTCAATGCCCACCTGGTAGACACGGTTCTCGTAGCTGTTCAGCGCGAGCACGCGGGCATCACTCAGGCGCCCCGTGCTCTCCACGGCCTGGATGACCAGGTCGGGCGAAAGCTGTGCGTAGACTTCAAGGGCGGCGTCGGTCATGAGGGTGATGTCCGGAGAAGGATCGGCATGATGCCACAGCCGCCCCCTCTCCAGTCACAATGTTCAGCGGTCATCGCGGCAGCAACCGCCCGGCCAGGCTCACGCCGCCCCCGAAACGACGCCCCAATGTATTTGTATTATTAAATGCATACGCCTCTGATTATTTATTTTAAATTTGCCCCGGCGCCCCCTATGCTGCGCCTCACCCCTGCAGTCGAAAGGTTCCCCCGATGCCCTCCAACCTGCTGGACCCGGCCATTCTCTTCTTTGCCCTCGGCCTGTTTGCCGGCGTGGTCCGCTCCAACCTGGAGATTCCGGCCCCCATCACGCGCTTCCTGTCACTGTACCTGCTCATGGCCATCGGCCTGAAGGGCGGCTTCACCCTGGCGGCCGCCGGCTTGTCGACCCCGATGGTCATCGCCATCCTGGCCGCGCTGCTGCTGGCGCTGTTGCTGCCCGCGCTGGACTACCTGTTCCTCTCCCGCGTGGTAAACCGTTTTGATGCCGCCGCCATCGCTGCCACCTACGGTTCGGTGAGCGCGGTGACCTTCATCACCGCCATGCAGTTCCTTGACCATCAGGGCCAGCCTTACGGCGGCCACATGACCGTGGCCATGGTGCTGATGGAGTCGCCCGCGATCTTCATGGCGATCATCCTGGCCTCACTGGCCCGTCGCCGGGCGGCACAGGACAGTGCCACCACACCACCCGCGACCGGCATCCGGTCCCTGCTGCACGAAGCGTTTACCGATGGCGGCCAGCTCCTGCTGGTGGGCAGCCTGCTGATCGGCGCCCTGACCGGGGCCAAGGGCGAGGCCATCATGCAGCCGTTCTCGGTCGACCTGTTCAAGGGCATGCTGGCGCTGTTCCTGCTGGAAATGGGCTTGCAGGTGGCGCGGCAGTTGCGTGTGTTCCGGGAAGTGTCGCCGCTGCTGCTGGCCTACGGCATCGTGGCCCCGCTGCTGCACGCCCTCATCGCGCTCGCGCTGGCACGACTCACCGGCATGCCCGCCGGGGACGCCACGCTACTCGCCGTGCTGGCCGCCAGTGCCTCGTACATCGTCGTGCCCGCGGTGCTGGGCCACGCCATGCCCGAGGCACGCGCCTCGCTCTACTTCGGCCTGTCGCTGGGCGTGACGTTTCCCTTCAACCTGGTCGTGGGCATTCCGCTCTACCACACGCTGGCCCAGCGCCTGCTGGGGTGATCCGGCGGGATGCGCGTGACCCCGCTCACGTCCGCGACGGGGCCACGCGCGATGCCAATTCCGCGCGCAACGCCACGCCGTTCCGGCAGACGGCAATCAGCGCGGTTTCGGATAGAAACGCTCGTCGAAATCGGCCAGTGACGGAAACACCAGCGGCGTTGCCGTCTCCAGTTGCGCCAGCCAGCCACGGTAATCCTGCATGACCTGCTGGCGCGCTTCCGGCGTGAGATAGGGCACGTGGTAGCCGGGAAAGAACGGCAGCACGTCCATGCCCACATAGGCGAGCGTGCCGCGCAGCAGCGGCCGCAACATCACGTCGAGTTCGCCGTGGATCGCCTCGGGACCGAACATGTGCTCGCGACCGCCCAGCGTAAAACTGAGTGCTGCCTTCTTGCCCTTCAGTCCGCCCTGGTCATACACGCGACGACCGCCATAGCACACGCCGGAAATCAGCACGCGGTCGATCCAGCCCTTGAGCATGGCCGGCACCGAGAACCAGTACACCGGGAAATTGAAAATGACGAGGTCGGCCTTTTGCAGTTTCTGCACTTCGGACACGATGTCCGGCGCCAGCGTGCCCGCCTCCCAGGCGTGGCGCTGCTCCAGTGCATACACCAGGTAATCCGGATTCTTGCGTGACCCGAAATCCGCAGCCGAGGCCACCGGGTTCCAGTTCATGGCATACAGGTCCGACACCTCCACGGCGTGCCCGGCGCTGGTGAATTCCTCCACGGCCGTTTTCATCATCGATGTGGTGAACGATTGCGGTTCAGGATGGGCGTGGACAATCAGGACATTCATGGGGCGGACCTCGGTCGGAACGATGGATCAGAACGGATGCCGGACTGTAGCAAGGTGGCGGGCCGCCGGGAATGCAGGCAGCAGCCACTTTCCCCAGGACGGCCCCAAATGCCGGTTGCCCGTTGCCGGCAGCCATTCCTTGCCGGCAACGGGGGTGCTACAAAGGAGCACTTTTGACCGGAGCCTGCCATGACCTACTCCACGATCGACTACCGCATTGATGACGGCATCCTGACCATCACACTGAATCGTCCCGACCAACTCAACGCCTTCACGGTGGAAATGGCCGACGACCTCGAAGACGCGTTCCGCCGCGCCAGCGAAGACGATGCCGTAAAAGCCATCGTGGTGACCGGTGCCGGCCGCGCCTTCTGCGCGGGCATGGACCTGTCGGTGCCAGGAAACGTGTTCGGGCTCGACGAAAGCGTACAGCCCTCAATGGACGACATGCACCACCACCTCACCGAAGCCCCGTACCAGCGCGGCGTGCGCGACACCGGTGGCCGCGTGGCGCTGAGCATTTTCGACTGCAAGAAGCCCGTGATCGGCGCCATCAACGGCCCGGCCGTGGGCATCGGCGCCACCATGACGCTGGCCATGGATATCCGTATCGCCTCGGAAAAGGCGCGCATCGGTTTTGTCTTCGGCAAGATTGCCGTGGCCCCCGAGGCCTGCTCGACCTGGTTCCTGCCACGTATCGTCGGCATCCAGCAGGCACTGGAGTGGGTGTACAGCGCCGACATCATCAACGCCGAAGAAGCCCTGCGCGGGAGCCTGGTAAAAGCCGTGGTGCCGCCTGAAAAACTGCTCGACGAAGCCTATGCCCTGGCACGCAAGTTCGTCACAAACCGGTCGCCGGTTTCAACGGCACTCATCCGCCAGATGATGTACCGCAACAGTGCGCAACCGCATCCGCGTGAGGCGCATAAAGTGGAATCGCTGGCGATGTTCTACACCAGCATCGGCGACGGCAAGGAAGGCGTGAAATCCTTCCTGGAAAAGCGCGATCCGGCCTACAGCGGCAAGGCCAGCGACATGCCCACGTTCTACCCGTGGTGGGAATGAGGGGTGCCTGACGGGTGCTCACCGCGGTCCCGCGGATCATTCCGCGGCGGCCGCATTGGGCTCCTCGCGGGTCCGGTGAATACGGCCGTCCCGGCCCCAGCGGTGACCCGCTCCGCCGGACCGGCCTTCAGCGCGGGATTCCCCGAGTCGGCCCGCGTCAACCGCTGAGGCACCTGTTCTCCGCGACCACGCCTCGGCGATGGGCACCAACACACCGGTCTCCCGGTATTCACGGGCCGCCCCGTCTGCACGACAATGGACACAACACTTCTGCAAGGACTCGTCATGCCCGCCTACCAACCCGGCATCCTGTCACCTCAGCCGCCCCATGCGCGGTCGCTGTTTTTTTCCCTGATCCCCGGCACGGACCCGCGTGTCGCCCTGCGCGACCTCGCCCGCCTTAGTGACGGCAACCGTCTCGTGATCGGCATCGGGCCAACGCTGGCCAGCGCGCTGGGTCATGACATTCCCGGGCTGCATGCCCTCACGCCGATCACGGCCAACGGCGTGGCTGTGCCGTCGACACCCCGCGCGCTGTGGTGCTGGCTGCGCGGCACCGATCGCGGCGAACTACTGAAGCACGCGCAGGAACTGGAGAACGTGCTGGCAGGCGCCTTTCGCCTGGACCAGTCGCTCGACACCTTCATGCACCAGCACAACCGCGACCTGACCGGCTATGAAGATGGCACCGAAAATCCCGAGGGCGACGATGCCTTGCACGCGGCCTTCACCGCCGATGGCAGCAGTTTTGTGGCGATGCAGCAGTGGCAGCATGATTTCACGGCCTTTCACGCGCTAAGCCGCACCGAGCAGGACGATGTCATCGGTCGTCGCCGCGACGACAACGAAGAACTCGACGACGCACCAGCCTCGGCCCACGTGAAACGCACGGCGCAGGAAAGCTTTGTGCCGGAAGCCTTCGTGCTGCGCCGATCGATGCCCTGGAGCGACGGCCAGCAGGGCGGCCTGCTCTTCATCGCATTCGGTCACTCGCTTCGGGCCTTCGAGGTGCAGATGGCCCGCATGGCGGGCCTGGAGGACGGCATCGTGGATGCCCTCTTCCGCATCAGTCAGCCGCTGACCGGCGACAGCTTCTGGTGCCCACCGCTGAAGGACGGCCACCCGGACATGGCCTTGCCAGGCCTGGCCTGACCCGGGGTACCACACCATGTCCGGCTGCCGCATTGTTCCGCTGACCGAGCACGCCGACCAGATTCCGGCGCTGGCGCGCCTGCACCAGCGCCAGTGGCAGGACGTGCACCCGGACATGGACGTAGCCGCCTGGGAGCAGGAATTTGCCGCCCACTGCCAAGGCGGCCTGCCTGCCACGCTGCTGGCTCTCGATAACGACGGCCACCTGCTGGGCTCGGCAAGCCTGGTACCGGACGACATGGAGGGCGCCCAGCCCTTTTCGCCCTGGCTGGCCAACGTGCTGGTCCTGCCCGCCGCGCGCGGCCGGGGCACCGGTGCAGCCCTCATCCAGGCCATTGCCGACCTAGCGCTTGCACACGGCCACCCAACGCTTTACCTGTTCACCACGGACCGGCAGGATTTCTATACAGAACGCGGGTGGATGCCGCTGTTGTCCTGCGTTCATCATGGCCAACCCGTGTTGATCATGCGCAGGAACCTGACATGAATCCCTCCTCCCGACGCCGCCTGCTGGCAGCGGCCCTCCTCTCCGTCACCGCGCTGCCGCTGATTGCCAGTGCTTCTGACGACAGGAAACGGCATGCCGTACAAGAGATGGACGGCCTGCGCGTGGTCACGGTCGCCACCGGACTCTCGTTTCCCTGGGGAATGGCCTTCCTGCCGGGTGGCGACATGCTGGTCACCGAGCGCAGCGGTGGGCTGCGCCGGGTCGGTAGCGACGGCACCGTCTCGCCGCCACTGGGTGGCCTGCCCGTCGCGCGCGTGCGCGGCCAGGGCGGACTGCTCGACATCGCCCTGGACCCCGGCTTTGCCGACAACCGCCTGGTCTACCTGAGCTATGCCGAAGCGGGGCCCGGTGACACCAGCGGACTCGCCGTAGCCCGCGGCGCATTGCGCGCTGACGAGACCGCACTCGACAATGTGCAGGTCATTTTCCGCCAGCACCCCAAGGTGGACAGTGACGGCCACTTCGGTGGCCGCATGGTGTTTTCGAAAGACGGCCACCTGTTCATCACGCTGGGTGACCGGCAACGTGATCGTGAACGCGACAAGGCCCAGCAGCTCGACAAGCACCACGGCAAGATCGTGCGCATCCTGCCCGACGGCCGCATCCCGGCCGACAACCCCTTCGTGAAAACGGCGGGCGCTCGCCCGGAAATCTGGAGCCTGGGCCACCGCAATCCGCAAGGAGCTGCCCTGCACCCGGTCACGGGCGAACTGTGGGCCAGCGAGCACGGCCCGCAGGGTGGCGATGAAATCAATATCGTGCGACGTGGCAGGAACTACGGCTGGCCGGTGGTGACCTACGGCTGCGAATACGTCACCTGTTTCAGCGTGGGGGAAGGCAGCAAAAAACCCGGCATGGAGGCGCCGATTACATGGTGGGTACCAAGATCCATTGCCCCCAGCGGGCTCGCGTTCTACACCGGCAATCGCCACCCCGCCTGGACCGGACAACTGTTCAGCGGCGCACTCGCGGGGCAGGCGCTGTGGCGCCTCAAACTTGACGGCAATCGCGTGATCGAACGCCAGCCGCTGCTGACCCAACTGGGCGAGCGCATCCGCGACGTCCGGCAGGGCCCCGATGGCTGGCTCTACCTGCTCACCGACTCGGGCAGAGGGCGCGTACTGCGCGTGGAGCGCTGACCGCCTGCGTCGGGAGCAAGCTCATCAGGCCAGCGGTTTGTCGGCGGCCGCCGCCTTCAACTGACGGGCCTGGCGAAAGCGGCGCACCTTCCACCACAGCATCACCACCAGCAATCCCGTCACGGCAAAAAACACGGTATTGAACACCGGCCACGGTTCTTCCAGCCGGTCCCATGCCTCGACATCCACCGCATTCGGAAACAGCTTGAGCACCGGAATACGCCAGCCGTAGTAGGTCACCAGCGCCAGCTGCTCCGGGCTTTGCGCCAGCAACTGCGCACGCCCCTGCACTTCGGCCGAATCGAACTTGAAATACCACGGAAAACCGAACCCGGTATCTTCATTGCGATAAACAAAGACGTCCGTTCGTTCCGGATTGGACGTGTGCAGGTAGTACACGTCACTGCCGCTCACCGGCGGTACCGGAGCCACGCCCGACCCCACGGCAGTGCCATCCAGTCGCTTTACTTCAAAGCCGTCGACATGCACCACGCGGTGCTGCGGCAGCACGTAGGCCAAAAAAGTTCCCAGCATCACCAGCAACACCATTGCCAGCACCCAGCCCGCCTTGCGCAGCGCCGTCATTTCCTGCCTCCCTGTCATCGATTGAATCCGCCCCCACTCTAGCAAACTCCGGAGGACTCCATCACGACACGTCCATCAGAAAGCTCAGGCCGCTGCATAGCCCAGACTGAACTCGTCCCGGATCAACTGCTCCATCGTGTAAAAGCCGGCTTCCAGCATCGCCAGGCGCTTGATGGCATACAGCGCCCCCTGGCCAAAGGCATTGCGACTGATCGATTCATGCACGAGACGGATGGTCTGGAAGGGAAAGCCGAAAATCACCTGGTGCTTGCCGACGATGCCGCCAACGCGAATGGAGTTCACCTGCGTCACCGGATCCAGGTCGAGCGATTCGGCAATGCGCATGGCGGTCCCGGACACTTCGCGCTTGTCGCGAAAATGCTCTTCCACCACTTCCACATCGGCATGCGGCGCCATGCGACGAAGGGCCTGTGCCGCCACCATGAGGAAGTTGACGCCCAGCGTGATGTTGGGTGAATACACCACGCGCGTTGTCTCCCCCAGTTTTCTCAGGAAAAGCTGGTGCGACTCGGGATAGTGCGAGACGGCCGACACGATGCCGACACCGGCGCGCGCCGCCGCACGACCGTAATACGCAATCGAGTTTTCACTGGAAAAGTCGACAACAAAATCAACGGGGTAATCACGGAACAGCTGCTCGGCATCCTGCCCGGCTGTCGCCAGCAACGTGCCCTGCGCAGAGTCCATGCCCAGAAGCTCACCTGCGCAGGAGTGCATGGGGTCGGCGTGACGCTGGGCCACCCACACCAGCTCGACATGCTCGTCACGGATCAGTTCTTGCGCTACGGCCTTGCCGGCACGACCAAAGCCGAACAAGCCAACACGGATCGGGGGTCGTTTCATGACACGGGACCTTCGAATGAGTCGGCCGGCCTTGATAACAAGCACAACCCCCTCAGGCAAGAAAAAATTTCCTTACATTTCCAGGCCAAAAAGCAAAAAACCCCGCAGCACGGGGGCTGCAGGGCGCTTGCATAACGCACCACGCGGCGACGAACGGCCGACTCAGCGGGCGTAGGTCGCTTCCAGGTAATCAATGATGGCCGCCGACTCCAGCATGCGCACATCCGTATTCGGGTCTTCCAGGTAAGGTACCTGCATGTGCCCGGTACGGGCAAAGTGCTGCGCACGCTTGCCCCCCTCAATAGGACGGTAGGGGCCGGGCTTCAGGCGCAGCACGGCCGGCCCCACATCCTGCCAGCGCTCTTTACCCACGTTATGCAGCACATAGGGGATTTCCAGTTCGGTCAGGCGTTCACGCACCAGGCGGGCGTAGGGGCTAGCCTCGAAACTCCACAATTCCAGTGGCTGCGCCGGCGCTTTCGACGGACGCGCCTTGAGGCCACGCATGCCACGCACGGCGGATGCCAGCGTCCGCAACAGTGGGCGAGCCTGGCGGTCGCGGAAGGACTTCGGCACGTCACGACCGGCATAGGTGCGGAACAGGTAGGCCACGATGTCGGCAGACTCGTACATCAGCGTATTGGTGTTGGGATCGTGCAGCAGCGGAAACAATGCCTTGCCACCCATGCGCTCCGCCTCGGGGCGGAAGCGAGTGCCACCTTTCGGGCAGGGCAGGATCTGGGCATCCAGATGCAATGCCGACAGGGCTTCACGCACCACGCGGCAGTAGGGGCAGCCTTCCATGTCGTACAGGCGCAGGGCTTGCGCCGGCTGCGGATTGTGCACCACGGACGGCAGTGCCGCCGCACCCCGCCACCCGCCAAGCTGGGAACTGAGCACGGAACCAAGCACATTGAGCTGATGCAGGACAGGATTGGGCATGAGTAGGCACCACGGTTAGCCAGGGAGAGGCATAGCGAAACAGGAAGGTTGCCGGTCTGCAACCACACTGGAGGCCATGCGCCTGGCCTGATATGACCATAAGCCGCCGCAATGACCAACTAGTCATCATTGACCTTTATCAGCATGCCCCGCTTCGGCGATAATGCGCCGGATTTTTTTCGGCCATGATGTCCGGCACCACGGACATCGACCCTTGGCCACAGCCCCGCCGTCCACCCGGACGGACCGGGAATCGCGGACAGCGCCCACCCTGGCGCCGGTTCGGCCACAAGCCATCGGGCCCATGCCCAAAGGTAACAACACACTATGACTACGCTCACGGTCTATCAGGATCTCACCCGCCCCCAGCTCGTTGAACTCGCCGTCAAGCGCGGTGAAGGCTCCCTGGCCAGCAACGGCGCCCTCACCGTCAACACCGGTCACCGCACCGGCCGCTCGCCGGCTGACCGTTTCATCGTGGACGAGCCGAGCACCAGCGCCAGCATTCACTGGGGCCCCGTCAACAAGGCTTTCCCGGCCGACAAGTTTGACGCCCTGTGGGATCGTGTGCAGGCCTACATCAGCGAGCGCGACCAGTTCGTGCAGCACCTGCACGTGGGTTCCGACCTGAACCACTACCTGCCGGTCAAGGTCACCACCGAAACCGCCTGGCATGCCCTGTTCGGCAAGAACCTGTTCATCACCCCGGATCACTACAACCACAACAAGAAAGACGAGTGGCAGGTCATCAATGCCCCCGGCTTCGAGTGCGTGCCCGACCGTGACGGCACCAACTCCGATGGTTGCGTAATCCTGAACTTCGCCGCCCGCAAGGTGCTGCTGGCCGGCATGAACTACGCCGGTGAAATGAAGAAGGCCATGTTCTCCGTGCAGAACTTCCTGCTGCCGGGCAAGGACGTGCTGCCGATGCACTGCTCCTCCAACGTCGGTGACGACGGTGGCGTGGCCCTGTTCTTCGGTCTGTCCGGCACCGGCAAGACCACCCTGTCGGCCGACCCGGAACGTTCCCTGATCGGTGATGACGAACACGGCTGGGCCCCGGGCTCCGTGTTCAACATCGAAGGCGGTTGCTATGCCAAGTGCATCAACCTGTCCAAGGAAAACGAGCCGGTGATCTGGGATGCCATCAAGTTTGGCGCCGTGCTGGAAAACGTCGTGCTCGACGAAACCTCCCGCGTACCGGATTACGATGACACCAGCCGCACGCAGAACACCCGTGCCGCCTACCCTCTGGAACACATCGCCAAGCGCATCGAGATCAACCGTGCCGGTGAACCCAAGCACGTGATCTTCCTGACCTGCGACCTGTACGGCGTGATGCCGCCGGTGGCCATCCTGAATAACGAACAGGCCGCCTTCCACTTCCTCTCCGGCTACACCGCGCTGGTGGGCTCCACGGAAATGGGTGCCGGCCCCGGCATCAAGACCACCTTCTCCACCTGCTTCGGCGCCCCGTTCTTCCCGCGTCGTGCCGGCGAGTACGCCAACCTGCTGATGAAGCGCATCAAGGAATTCGATTCCAAGGTGTTCATCGTCTCCACCGGCTGGACCGGCGGCCCGCACGGCACCGGCAAGCGCTTCAGCATCCCGACCACCCGTGCCGTGATCCGTGCCATCCTGACCGGCAAGCTGGACAACGTGCCAACCCAGCACCTGGACATCATGAACCTGGAAGTCCCGGTCGCCGTGGAAGGTGTCGACAGCAACCTGCTCGTGCCCCGCAACAACTGGGCCGACAAGGACCTGCACGACGCCAAGGCCCGCGAGCTGGCCGGCCTGTTCCAGAAGAACTTCGAAGAGAAGTATCCGGACGTCGACGCCGCCATCCGTGCAGCAGGCCCCAAGGCCTGAGTCGGTTGACTGCGTAGCAGTACCTGACCCGAAAAAAGGGCGCCGCAAGGCGCCCTTTTTGTTTCTGGAGCGGTGGTTATTCTTCGTGAAGGGGGATGCAGCGTCTGAGTTGTTCTGTGCAGCGGAGGGTACAGCGTTGATCTTCGCGGCTTAAGCCGCTCCCACCGGGGTCATTCGTCGCCCCTGACGCTGCTCCCACTTGAGTTGTTATTCGCGGCTTATCAGGTACCGCCTGAGTTGTTATTCGCGGCTTAAGCCGCTCCCACGGGAGCCTGAAACCTAGAGTCGAGATCCGGGAATCCGGCATTCGGGACTCGGCCGCCACACGGCATGCTCACGTACTTCCCCGGGGAAGATGGTCTTGCCTGTGGGAGCGGCTTCAGCCGCGATGACGGAGCCGGCTTCATCTGTTTCGTCTGCTTCGCGAAGAGCGCCCCAAGCAAGAGTGCCTCAGAGAATCTCTTCTGCGAGTGCAGACTGCTCCGGCTTGACGGTCGACTTCACCACCGGGGCCTCCTTGGGTTCGGTGGTGCGGGCGTCCAGCCAGTTCAGGATGTCCAGCCACACCAGGCGCTTGTCGCTGTCGTGCAAGGTGGCGTGGGTCATGCCGTCGTACACCTTCAGGGTCTTGTCCTTGCTGGTTATCTTGCGCATGGCCCAGCGGCTGGACGAGTGTGGCACCAGCACGTCGCTGGTGCCGTGCAGGATGATCAGTGGCTCGTCGATCTGCGCCAGGTTGCCCTTGATGCGGCCGGTCGCCTCGTAGAGCGCCGTGACATAGGCATAGGGCAGCGCCGTGTGCGTGCTGTGCGGGTCGTTCTTGAAGTGCTTTTGCCCCTCTTCGTCACGCAGGATCAGGCTGATGCCGCTCTCCACCACTTTGGCGGGCAACGCGGGGGCGTTGGGCATGACATGGCCGGGGAGGGAGGCAGCCCAGAAGGCCAGCCG
>JBKHWB010000044.1:0-17460 GCA_046566745.1 Gammaproteobacteria bacterium | reverse complement strand
CCCGAACGGCGTGTTCGCGCTGCGCCTCGGCCGCAAGACGGTCGGGCCGCGCGTGATCGATGCGGTGTGGGGCTTCCTCACGCTGTACCTGCTGGTGTTCATCGTGATGATGTGGAGCCTGATGGCAACGTCGGGACTGGATCTGGTCTCGGCCTACGGCTCGGTGCTGGCCTCGCTCAACAACGGCGGGGTAGGGCTGGGCAGCATGGCCAGCCATTTCGCCGGCATGGCCGACCCCGGCAAAATCATCATGATCGCCGGCATGATCCTCGGACGACTGGAAATCTTCACGGTACTGGTGCTGTTCACGCCGGCCTTCTGGCGGCGCTGACAGCGGGCAACGGCCACAAAAAACCGGCCGCGGCAGGCGCCGGGCCGGTTGCTTGGGGACGGTATCGGCCGCTTATTTCGGCGGGGGCGGCGGATAGTGAGCGAACACCGGGTCCAGCGCCCGGGTCAGGTCGTCGCGTGACACCGGCAGGTTCACCACGTCACGCACATGGGCACGCCAGATCACGCGATCGTCGCCGGCACGAATATCGATTTGCAGGCTGCCCTGGCCATACCGCTCTGCGGCGGGCGAGGTGACCGGGTCGGTTTCCGCCTCCTCGCGCGGCAGGATGTGCCAGCGGTCGCCCTCGAAATACGGCATGCCCTGCAGCTCGCGGTTCTGCATGCCAACCTGCAGGCCCCCGGTAACGGTCACCAGCACATCGGCCGCTTCGTCGGATTCGCGCAGCCCTTCGCGCAACAGGTACTCGCGCACCACGGCGCGCAGCCCGTCCAGGCTGGCGGCATCCACCGTCTCGCCCGCGCTGCGCACGATCGACACGCGCTCGATACGAAAGGTGCTGATATTGGCAAAATCGGTGTTGTGGTCCGCCAGCACGCGGAACTCGGCGGCCTGCGCCCCCTGGGCCAGAACGCAGGCCAGTACGGCCGCCATCAATGGTCTGCTCATCATCCCTCTCCGGTGAAACCCTGTGGTCAGCCTAGCGTCAGCGGCCGGGGCAGGGCAACCGCCTGCGCCGGCGCCCGACCAACAGCAACAGGCCCGGCCCCCTCACCGCCGGGTGCGGCAGCGGGCAGGCCGGGCCTGCTGTACGCCTTAGCGGCCGACCAGCGACCGCGCGATCACTTCCTTCATGATCTCGTTGGCACCACCGTAGATGCGCTGGATGCGCGCATCGACATAGGCGCGCGCCACCGGGTACTCGACCATGTAGCCGTAACCGCCATGCATCTGCAAGCAGGCATCGGCGACGCGACCCTGCAGCTCGGTGGTGGAAAGCTTGATCATGGCCGCCATCGGCACGTCCAGCTTGCCTTCCATGTACAGCGCGATGCAGTGGTTGAGGAAGGCCTTGTTGCACTCGATCTCGGTCTTGCACTGTGCCAGCGTGAAGCGGGTGTTCTGCAACTGCGCCAGCGGGGCACCGAAGGCCTTGCGCTCGGTGACGTAGCGGATGGTGGATTCCAGCACGCCTTCGGCCGAGTACACGCCCTGCACGGCGATGTTCAGGCGCTCGCGCGGCAGCTCCTGCATCATGTAGGCAAAGCCCTTGCCTTCTTCACCGAGCAGCGCATCGGCGGGCACGCGCAGGTTGTCGAAGAACAGCTCGGAGGTGTCCTGCGAGTGCAGGCCGATCTTTTCCAGATTCTTGCCCTTGGCAAAACCGGGCAGGGAAGTGTCGACCAGGAACAGCGACACGCCCTTGGCACCGGCGGTGGGATCGGTCTTGGCGGCCAGGATCACCAGGCCGGCATGCTGGCCGTTGGAGATGAAGGTCTTGGAACCGTTGATGACGTAGTGATCACCGTCACGCACGGCCGAGGTACGGATGTTGGCGAGGTCGGAGCCGGCACCCGGTTCGGTCATGCCGATGGCGCCGACGGCTTCGCCGGACACCAGCTTGGGCAGCCAGTAATCCTTCTGCTGGTCATTGCCGAGGTGGGCCACATACGGAGCCACGATGTCGGAGTGCACGGACAGGCCGGTGCAGAGTGAACCCATGCCGGCCTTCGCGGTTTCTTCCAGCACGACGACGCAGTACTGGTAGGGCACGCCGGCACCACCATACTGCTCGTCCTGGTCCACGGCGAGCAGGCCGTTTTCGCCCAGCTTGTTCCAGATCTCGCGCGGCATCCAGGATTCCTTCTCCCACTTTTCGTAGTGGGGGGCGATTTCCTTCTCCAGGAAGCGCTTGACGTTGTCACGGAAAAGTTCGAGTTCGGCGGGGTCGATCTGGCTCATGGCATAAGGTCCGGTTGTTCAGAAACCGCGCGATTGTAGCGGCTGGCGGCTGGCCGGTCACGGAAACCTGCCGTTATTTGCGGCACGGGGAATGCCTGCCACCTTCCGCCATTGTCCGTTGCCATGACTCGGCGTAGGCTCCGCCGATTGTCCTCCGGAACACCCTGTCATGGCCGCCAAGTCCACCGTCTACAAGGCTGATCTGCAGATCACCGACCTCGACCGCCACTACTACGCCAACCACCCGCTCACGCTGGCCCTGCATCCCTCGGAGACCGAAGACCGGCTGATGGTGCGGCTGATGGCCTTTGTCGACTGCGCCAGTGAATCGCTGCAGTTCAGCCAGGGCCTGGACAACCCGGACGAGCCGGCCCTCTGGGACAAGGACCTGACCGGCACCATCACGCACTGGATCGACCTGGGCCAGCCGGACGAAGCCCGCCTGCGCCGTGCGGCAGGGCGTGCCGAGCGAGTAAGCGTTTACTGCTATGGTGGCGCCAGTACGACACAATGGTGGTTGGGGCTGGCCGGCAAGGTCAGCCGTCTCGACAACCTGCGCGTGGTGCGCCTGTCCGAAGACAGCGTGGCCGCCCTGGCCGGGCTCTGCGAACGCAGCATGCGCCTGCAGGTCACGGTGCAGGATGGCGAGTGGTATGTGAGCAGCGAGCGCGGCGACATCACCATCATGCCGGAGCAGTTGTTCCCGGCTCGCTGACGTGGCGTAGCGCCGGAAGTGGCGTAGTATCACGGCATCATCCGCAGCGACTTTCCACCATGAACGATCACGTCCGCGTCACCGAAGTCGGCCTCCGCGACGGCCTGCAGAACCAACCCCATCCCGTCAGCACGACCGGCAAGCTGGAACTGGCCAATGCCCTGATCCGCGCCGGCGTCCGCCATATCGAGGCCGTGAGCTTCGTCCATCCCAAGGCCGTACCGCAAATGGCCGATGCCGCCGAGGTGACGGCCGGACTGCCCTTCTTTGGCAGCGGGGACAAGGGCATCGACTACATGGCGCTGGTGCCCAACCTGAAGGGCTACGAACGCGCCCGGGCCGCGGGGTACCAGAAAGTGGCCGTGGTGCTGGCCACCACCGACACCTTCAACCAGCGCAACCTGCGCATGAGCCGGGACGAGGCCGAGGCTGCCTGCCGCGAAGTCATGGCCCAGGCCCGGGCCGACGGCGTGTACGTGCGGGCCTACCTGTCCGGTGCCTGTGCCTGCCCCTACGACGGCCTCACTCCGGTCAGTGTCGTACACGAGCTGAGTGAGCGCTTGCTGACAGCCGGCGCCAACGAAGTTGCCATCTCCGACACCATCGGCGCCGGCAACCCGCGACAGATCCGCGACATCCTCGACCCGCTGGTGCGGGCCAATGGCGCCCGGCCTTTCAGCCTGCACCTGCACGACACCCGCGGTATGGCCCTGGCCATGGTCTGGGCGGGCATCGAGGCCGGTGTGCGGCATTTCGATGCCAGCATAGGCGGTCTCGGCGGCTGCCCCTTCGCGCCCGGAGCCAGCGGCAACCTGGCCACCGAAGATCTGGTCTACCTGTTGCACGGGGCCGGCTTCAGCACCGGCATCGACCTTGACCACCTCTACGACACGGTCGCCGTGGCAGAAGCCCTCACGCAACAAACCCTGGGCGGCCACTACACGCGCTGGCGCCGCTCGCAGGAAAGCCGGGCCGCCTGCGCCCCGACCGATAACCGCCCGTCCTGACGCTACTGTCGCTACTGTCGCTATTGCGGTTTCACGCCCTGCCGGTGGCGGGGCCTCCCTCCGTGGTCTATACACAAGGCATGCAGCCTTTGCCGATCACTGGAGGAAGCCGGCCATGTACCACTACACCGTGACCCTGAAGAACCTGGAACCCAAGACCCTGCACCGGCAAATCCTGCACCTGGAGTCGCTGCAGGCCGACCTGACCGCCCACGACAGTGCCGAAGCACAAGCACTGCAGAGCACGGTGCAACTGCTGCACGAAATTGAGGAGTCACTGCGGGAACAGGGTCGCCTGCAGCACCACCACTAGCATCGCGCCGGGCTGCATGGCCATTCTGACATCAATCCGGCATCGCCCTGTCACACAGCGCGGGTAGCGTTCCCCCGATTGTTTTCCCGGGGAACCACCATGATCAAGAACACCCTGGCGCTGGCCGTATCGGCGGCGCTGTCCCTCACACTGCTGGGCGCCTGCTCCAGCGACACGGACAACTCGCCCGCCACTGCGGCTCCCGCACCGGCACCTGCCACCATTGAACCAACGCCGGCCGGCGTTTCGCTGGATCTTCTGGGCCGCTATTCCAGCGGCGAGTTCCTGAAGTCGGCCGCTGAAATCACCGCTTACGATTCCGCCAGCAGGCGCGCCTTCGTGGTCAACGCCCTGTCCGGCACGGTCGACGTGCTCGACCTCAGCAACCCGGCCAATCCGGTCAAAGTCGCCGGCGGGATCGATGCCCGCAGCATCGAGGCCGGCGCCTCCATCAACAGCGTGGCCGTGCATGACGGCATCGTGGCGGTGGCCGTCCAGACGTCCGACAAGACGGATAACGGCTATGTCGCCCTGTACAAGGCCAGCGACCTCAGCAAGATCGTGCATGTGGAGGTGGGAGCCCTGCCCGACATGCTCACCTTCACACCGGACGGCAAGACCCTGCTGGTCGCCAACGAAGGCGAACCCAGTGACGACTACCGGATCGACCCCAACGGCTCGGTCAGCGTGATCTCGCTGGCCAGCCCGACCACGCCGCTCGTCCGCACCGCGCGGTTCACCGCCTTCAACGGCCAGGAAGACGCACTGCGCGCACAGGGCATCCGTCTCTACGGTCCCGGCGCCAATGCCGCCCGCGACCTGGAGCCCGAGTACATTGCCGTGGCCGCCGACGGCCGCACCGCCTGGGTGACACTGCAGGAAAACAACGCGCTGGCCAGGATCGACATTGCCACCGCTACCGTCACCGCCCTGCTGCCGCTGGGGTACAAGGACCATGGCCTGGCCGGCAACGAACTGGACGTCTCCGACAGCGACAGCCTGGTCAACATCCGCACCTGGCCCGGGGTGAAGGGCATGTACCAGCCCGACAGCATCGGCGCCTATACCGCCGCTGACGGCAACACCTACCTGGTCACGGCCAATGAGGGCGACGCCCGCGCCTGGGGCGAAACCAGCAGCGCCTACTGGGCGGGTGACGCCAGCCAGGGCTTTGTCGAGGAATTCCGCGTCAAGCACCTCATCAACAAGAGCGGCTGGGCCGGCCGGGCCGGCGACGACCTGCCACCGCAACTGAATGCCCTGGCTGCCGGCGGGCTGCTCAACCCCGCCATCTTCGGCTACTGCGGTGCAATCGCCGGTGACCCCAAGGGCTGCCGCGCCGATGCGGCGCTGGGCCGCCTGAAAATCACCTGGACCATGGGCTACCAGACCAATACCGATGGCACGCCGAAGAAGTTCACCGCCGCCGGCGTGGAAGACCCGGCCGGTGACCGCCTGATGTATGACACGCTCTATGCGTTTGGCGGCCGTTCCTTCTCGATCTGGGATGCCAACGGCGCCCAGGTCTGGGACTCCGGCGCGGCCATCGAACAGTTCATCGCCAGCGATGCCTGCAAGCTGGGCAAGGACCGCCTCGTCCCCTGCCAGGACTGGTTCAACTCCCAGCATGACGAGGGCAGCAGCAAGGATGCCCGCAGCACCGGCAAGGGGCCGGAACCCGAAGGCCTGGCACTCGGCCGGATCGGCAACAAGACCTTTGCCTTCGTCGGACTGGAACGAATGGGCGGCATTCTGGTGTACGACATCACCACGCCCGCTGCACCGGTATTCATGGACTACCTGAATACGCGTGAGGACTTTGCCACGGCCGATCCGTCCACCGTACTCGCCACCGTGGGCGACCTGGGACCGGAAGGCCTGCACTTCGTGCCGGCAGCCAAGTCGCCGAGCGGGAAGCCCCTGCTGATCGTGGGCAACGAGGTCAGCGGCACCACGGCGGTGTACGAAATCCGCCAGACCTTCTGAGTGCTAACGTGTCAGGCAGAGCCGGGGCCAGCGCCCCGGCTTTGTTTTTTGGGACCCGCTACTGGCAGAATCAGCGCCCCGACTGCGGAGACCTGCCATGATTTTCCAGACCCTGCTCGATCGCCTGAAGAAAGGTGACGCCGATTTCGAAGACGTGATCGCCTATGTGAACGCTCACTATGACTACACGCCGACCCGGTTCACCAACGGCCTGGGGGCGGATCCGGTCGTCAACGAGGCCGGCAAGAACGAAGGCTCCTGCCGCCTGTTTGCACTGGCCAAACTGAAAGGGCTGAGCGAAGCGGACACCGTGCAGCTGTTCGGGCGTTTCTATCGTGAGGACGTACTGAAACACCCGAAGGGCAGCGACCACGCCAACATCCGCCGCTTCATGACGGATGGCTGGGCCGGCATCGCGTTCGAGGGCACCGCGCTGGTGGCGCGCGAAGACTAACCCCGGTAGCGCCTGTCAGGATCGCTTCTGCACCACCATCACCAGCAGCATCGCCACCAGCGCCAGCACGGCAAAGGTGGCAAATCCCTTGAGCAACAGGTCGGGGTCCGCAACACCCCAGATCAGCAGCACGCCAAGCACGGCCAGGCCCGCCAGCAGCAAGACCAGCACGACGCGTCCCAGCTTGCCGGCAGCCGTCGGCGGCAGGTTGTCAGGCGGCAAAGGGGAATCATTCATGGCATGCATCCGGTGAAAAAGGGGCCGCCCCGTGCGGCCACTGACGCCAACAATACCGTTATCCGGACGGTGCTGTCGCCTGTCGGGCAGACCTGCACGCACAGGGTCGCAACCCGTCCCCGGACCATGACAAAGCTGACGATGGTCAAGGCGTCGGCCGGTACCCGACCGATAATCGTCGTCTGCCTTTGTTTCCCCAGGACACCGTCATGCGCCTGCCCCCCGGATTGAACGCATTGCTGCCCCCGATTGCCTCGCTACCCTTACCGCCACCGCCCCCTCCGGCACTGCTGCGTCGCCTGCATCCCCTGCTTAAGGTACCGGTACGACTGGCGCCGTTTCCACTGCAGCGCCGGCTGCTGGAGCGGCTGCTGCGCGAAACCTTCCAGGCGCATGCCACCGCAGGGCGCATGCGCTTTCTGTATGGCCGCTGGGTACGTTTCCAGGTCAGCGATCTCGGGTCCGGATGGAATTTCAGCTATGGCGCCCTCGGCCCCATCGTGGCGGACAGCCCGCTGCAGCCGGACGTGACCATCCGCGGCGACATGTCGGCCTTTGTGGCGCTGGCGCACCAGGAAGAAGACCCGGACACGCTGTTCTTCCAGCGTCGCCTGGTGATAGAAGGCGATACCGAGTTGGGCCTGCAGGTGAAGAACCTGATGTTTGCAGCAGAGCTGCCGCCGCTGGCACGCGAACTCGCGCGCGCCGCCACGGCGTACTTCCGGCAACTGGAAAAAGCCTGAGGTCACCCCGCCTCAGGCATGCAGGTCGGCATCGGTGAGTTGCACCTGGCCGGGCTGGCCAAACCAGTAGCCATTGCAGCTCTCGCTGTCTGTTACGGGCAGGCGTGTCGCCTGTCCCTCCCGCCTGTCACGCAATTGCTGGGCATGCTGCAGGTCGTGTGGGTGGCTGAGGCTGATGCGCATGATCCCGACACCACGCCGCACCATGTCGTCACTCTGGTTGAGCAGGTTGCAGTGATGCTGCGACTGCGTCTGGATGCCGTTGATCTGGAAAAGGCCCTGATGCTCCTGCGTGTAGAGCGGCAGCCCCTCGGGATAGTCGATGCACGCAAAGCCGCACTGGTCCTTGGGAAGGTTGCGTGCCCGCGCCGTATAGCAGCGCGCGGAATGCGCCAACGGCAGGCGCCCGAAGGCAAATACCTCCGTTTCAGGTTTCAGCACCCCTTCCGGCCACGCGTCAAGAATCGCGCTCAGCCCGTCACGCGAAAGTTCCAGGGGCGGCAACCAGCGCTGCATGCCCAGCCGCGCCCACGAGGCCAATGTGCGCGTGTTGTAGATGTTCAGCGTGTGCCCCCCCACGAAAGGAACGCCGAGTTCAGCGGCCATGTAGGCCACGCCGATGTCGTTGGCCTCAATGGCAAAACGCCCGTTTTCGCACAGCGAACGCATCGCACTCATTTCGGATTCGGCTTCCAGCAGCACCAGCGATGACAGCACCACTTCCTTGCCGGCACGCGTCAACAGTTCTGCCGTCTCCATCCAGTCCTCGCGACGAAACTCACGGCGCTTGCTGCAGACGGTTTCTCCGAGGTAGACGATGTCTACGGGTGATTCTGCCACCTCGCGATACAGCGCCCGCATTTTCTCGGCGGGCCAAAAATAGAGCAGTGGACCAAGGGAAATTTTCATGGCTGTACCTGTCCTGCCGCTGCCTTCATTGCCAGGACCGGTGCAAGGCACCGAGCGTGGTTTGCGAACCTTCGGACACACTGGCCAGCGCCTGATGCCACGCCGGCTCCGCGACAAAGGCATCGCCCTGGCGTTGCCAGCGGTCAATCGCCGCACGCCAGACTTTGGTCACCTTCGCCACATAGGCTGGACTGCGCTGGCGCCCTTCGATCTTTATGGCCTTCACGCCGGCCTTCGCCAGTTGCGGCAGCAGGTCCAGCGCGTTCAGGCTGGTCGGCTCCTCCAGCGCATGGTAGGTGTGGCCCTCCACTTCGAAGCGGCCCTTGCACAAGGTGGGATACGCCGCATTTTCATCGGGCCGGTAGCGGTCGATCAGCACATTATTGAGCCGGCTCTCCAGTCCCTCCTTCGTCTCCTGCCAGCGCACGGCATGCGCAGGCGAACACGCCCCGCAATTGTTCGGCGAATCCCCCGTGATGTAGGACGACAGATAGCAGCGCCCTTCCGCCATGATGCAGAGCGAGCCAAAGCCGAAAGTCTCGATCTCCACCGGGGATTTCACCGTCAGTCGCTCCACCTGCCGCAACGACAGCACGCGCGGCAGTACGGCGCGACGCACGCCGAAATTCTGGTGATAGAAATTGAGCGCTTCCAGGTGCGTAGCCGAGCTTTGTACCGAGAGGTGGCGCGCAAGTGACGGATGCTGCTCCGATGCGTAGTCAAGCAATCCGATGTCGGCAAGGATAACGGCATCCATCTTCAAGCCGGCGGCGGTGTCGATGGCTTGCGTCCACAACGGCCAGCGCGACTGCTGCGGATAGGTATTGATGGCCATGAAAATGCGGCGACCGTGCTGGTGTGCATAGCGCACCCCTTCGGCCATTGATTGTTCATCAAAGTTGAGCCCGGCAAAATAGCGCGCGTTGGTGTTGTTGGAGAGGCCGACATAGATCGCATCGGCGCCGCTGTCGACGGCCATCTTGAGGCTTTGCAGATTGCCTGCCGGACACACCAGTTCCATCATTTTTTTCCCGCATTCAATGGTGCACGCAGGGTAGGACGCAGCGGCAAGTGCGCCATTGACCGTGGTCAAGATCGAGAGGCACGCAAGGGAATACCGAGCAAGGGCCAGAGCCGGTCAATGGTGGCACTCACCGCGGCATCGGGGCGGATCACCCGGCCCCACTCACGGTCGGTTTCTCCCGGCCATTTTTCCGTGGCATCAATGCCCATCTTGGCGCCAAGGCCACTTACCGGTGAGGCAAAATCGAGATAGTCGATCGGCGAGTTGTCCACCATCATCGCATCACGGCGCGGGTCGGTACGCGTGCTCAGCGCCCACATCACGTCACCCCAGTCGCGCACGTCGACATCGGCATCCGTGACGATGATGTATTTCGTGTACAGGAACTGGCGCAGCGTCGACCAGATGCCCATCATGATGCGGCGCGCATGCCCCGGGTATTCCTTGCGGATGCTCACCACCGCCATGCGGTAGGAGCAGGCTTCCGGCGGCAGGTGGAAGTCGATGATTTCCGGAAACTGTTTTTTCAGGATGGGCACGAACACGTCGTTGAGCGCCGAGCCGAGGATGGCCGGTTCGTCCGGTGGCCGTCCGGTATACGTGCTGAGGTAGACCGGGTTGCGCCGGTGCGTGATGCGCGTCAGCGTGACCACCGGAAAATCATCGACTTCGTTGTAATAGCCCGTGTGATCGCCGAACGGGCCTTCCGGCGCCGTGTCGCCGGGATGAATGAAGCCCTCCAGGATAAATTCCGCCTGCGCCGGCACCAGCAGGTCGACACTCTGTGCCGTCACCATTTCCGTCTTGGCACCGCGCAGCAAGCCGGCGAAGGAAAACTCGGACAAGTGATCGGGAATCGGCATCACCGCGGCCAGAATGGTGGCAGGATCGGCACCGATGGCAATCGCCACCGGAAAAGGCTGGTCGGGATGCTGCTCGCACCAGTCGCGATAATCCTGCGCGCCACCGCGATGCGACAGCCAGCGCATGATGAGGCGGTTGCGACCGATTACCTGCAGGCGATAGACGCCGGCATTCTGTCGCTCCTGGCGCGGCCCGCGCGTGATCACCAGCGGCCAGGTGATGAGCGGGCCTGCATCACCCGGCCAGCAGGTCTGCACCGGCAGACGCCCGAGATCCACCTCGTCGCCCTGCCACACACATTCCTGCACCGGCGCCTGCCGCACTTCCTTCACGTTCATGTGCAAAGCCTGCCGCACCAGCGGCAGCGCCGCCCACAAATCCTTCGCTCCCTTAGGCGGGGCCGGTTCGCGCAACGCCGCCAGCTTTTCACCAAAGGCCTGCAGTTCAGCCTCGCCTGCCAGGCCCAGCCCCCAGGCCACACGCTCGCGGGTACCAAACAGGTTGGCCAGCAGCGGAACGCCGTGCTTGCCCGGCTTTTCAAACAGCAGGGCAGGGCCGCCGGCCTTCAGCGTGCGGCGCGCCACTTCGGTGATTTCGAGTCGTGGCGACACGGGTTCGCGAACCCGCACCAGCGCCTGACGCTGCTCGAGAAATGCCATGAACTGGCGGAGATCGTTGAAGACCGGCATGCGCGGCTCCCGCTGGTGAGCCTGCGCAGCATAGCCGCTGGGTGCCGGAGCGGAATGACATGGGTCAAGGCCTGCCGGCGGCAAACCCCGTAGGGTTGAGTTCCCGTTTGCGGAGTCCGCGATGTCCCCGCCACGCGATGCCGTCACCCTGGCCATCACCGGTGCCAGCGGTGCCCCCTATGCCCTGCGCCTGCTCGAATGGTTGCTCGCCGCGGGTGAAACCGTGTACCTGCTGTTGTCCGATGCGGCGCGCGTGGTCATTCCGCAGGAAACCGGCTGGGCTCTGCCGGAAGAGCATGCGGCGCTGGCCGACGCCTTTCGCCAGCGTTTTGCCACTACCCCCGGTCAACTGCACGTTCCGGCAAGCAAGGACTGGTTTTCACCAGTCGCCTCCGGCTCCAATGCGCCGCGCCGCATGGTGGTGTGCCCCTGCAGCATGGGCACCCTGGCCGCCATCGCCCACGGCATGAGCGACAACCTGATCGAACGCGCCGCCGATGTCGTCATCAAGGAAAAGGGGAAACTGGTGCTGGTACCGCGGGAAACGCCATTCTCCGTCATCCACCTGGACAACATGGCAGTACTGGCCCGGCTGGGGGCGGTGATCCTGCCCGCCGCCCCGGGCTTCTACCAGCCGCCGCATACCGTGGACGATCTGGTGGATTTTGTCGTGGCGCGCATGCTGGACCAGTTAGGCATTACTCATAGCCTGGGCCCGCGCTGGGGCAGCATCAGCTCCTGAGATCACCTTTCGCGGCGCCCTCAGGCAACAGGCGGCTTGTTCCACTGCGCCACCCCAAGGAAAATCACACGCAGCTGCTTGGAGGCCTGGTCAATCAGGTCCTCCTCCGCCTCCGGCCGCTCCGCCGGAAGCTCCAGCACCTGCTCGGTAATCATCACCATGTTGTTCACCACCATCTGCGCAATCATCTGCAGATCGATGCTGGTGATACGACGATCCGGTACCAGCAAGGCCAGATCCGTCGCCAGCTCGCTCACAAACAGGCGGATCTCGTTGCGGATGGCCAGCCGGGTGGTGGTGCTGCCGGAAAAATACTCCCGGATGGCAAAACGGAAATAACGGTGCTGCTCGCGCACATAGCGCACATAAGTGGTCATGGAGGAGCGGATGATCTGCTCGGCCGGCAACGGCGTGGCCCGCACTTCCCGCATGCGGGCGCGCAGGGCACGGAAGGACTCGTCCACCAGTTCCAGTCCCAGGCTGTCCATGCCACGGAAGTGGCGATAGAAGGCTGCCGGCACCACGCCCGCCGCCTTGGTGACCTCGCGCAGGCTCAGGCTGGAGAAGGTCCTGTCCTCGGCCATCAGGTCCAGGGACGCCTCGATCAGGGCCTGACGGGTCCTGGAGCGACGGGCCTCGTGCCCCCCGGCTTCCTCGCCATCTTCCCCGTCCTTGCCCTTCCTTTTGTAAACAGCCATTACCGAAACCCGCCTGTGTGAACAGCAACCATCCTAGACCTTTCTACAAATATGATGCAAATCAACTAAATAGCCACTCATCAGAATATTAGTGAACACGTGTTGACTAAAGTCATGCCATGCGATTTCATGTGAACACTTGTTCACAACATGCATGGCCGCCGTTGGCCTGCAGGAGCCCCGAGATGCTGAACCTCATCGACCGCGCCCTCAAGAGCCCGCTCGCACAGGCCCTCACCTGGCCGCACCGAGCCGAAACGTATCTGGAATTCCTGGCTCCCGCCATCGGTGGCAGCACCATCAAGGCTACCGTGAAGGCCGTGCGCCGGGAAACCGGCCGCGCCGTCTCCCTTGTGCTGCAGCCCAACCACCGCTGGCACGGCCATGTTCCCGGCCAGTATGTACCGTTTACCGTTGTCATCAACGGTCGACGCTACACCCGCTGCTTTACTGTGTCGGCTATTGAAGACGGCTGCCCGGTGGTCACCATCCAGTCCCATGATGATGGCTTGGTGTCAAAGTGGGCCAACGAGGCCGCATCGGCAGGTGACATTGTCGAGCTGGGCGCCCCGGCGGGCGACTTTGTACTGCCGGAGGACCGCAACGAGCCTTTCCTGCTGATCGCCGGGGGCAGCGGCGTCACGCCCATCCGCGCCTTGCTGGATCAGCTGGCGGGCGAGGGCCACCAGGGCCGGGTCGACATTCTCTATTACGTACCGTCGTCAGTAGAGGCCATTTTCCTGGATCACCTCAAGGCCGTCGCTGCCGGCAGTCCGAATGTCCACCTGCAGGTGGCCGTCACACGCACCAAGGAGGCCGGCGCCTTGAAGGGTCACTTCTCCGCCGCTCACCTCAAGGCCATCGGCGTCGACATCGGCACCTCCCGCGCCTATGTCTGCGGCCCGGCCGGCCTGATCGCCGCCGTGGAGCAGCACTGGAGCAATGCCGGCCAGCATGACCGCCTCACCCTGGAACGCTTCCAGGCCGTGCAACTGCCGGTCACCGTCAGCGGGGAAGGCCAGGCCGTGCGCTTTGCCGACAGCGCCGTCACCACCACGGCTCCGGCAGGCCGTACCCTGCTGGACACGGCGGAAAGCGCCGGTCTGACCCCCGTCAGCGGTTGCCGCCAAGGCATCTGTCGCACCTGCACCTGCCGCAAGCTGGCCGGCCAGGTTCGTGACATCCGCACCGGCGAGCTGTCGGGCGAAGGCGAGGAAGACATTGCCATCTGCGTCACCGTGCCCGTGACGCCGGTCACCATCGAACTGTAAAGGAGTAGTCGTCATGACCAGCATGAACATCAGCCACATTGAAAGCGTTATCGGCCGCAAGCTCACCAAGGAACAGGTGGAAGCCTTCGGCGCCGAGATCGATGCCCTGCGCACCCGCATCACGGCCGATCTGGGCCAGAAAGACCTCGACTACATCAAGGGCATCATCCGCCTGCAGCGCCGCCTCGAGATCGGCGGTCGCGCCGCCATCTACGCCGGCATCGTCAACCCGATCGCCTGGGTCGGCGGGGTAGGGGCACTGGGCGTGGCCAAGATCCTGGAAAACATGGAGATCGGGCACAACATCATGCACGGCCAGTTCGACTGGACCAATGATCCCGACATGCGCGGCCGCAAGTACGAGTGGGACAACGTCTGCCCGGGCGACCAGTGGCGGCACTCGCACAATTACATGCACCACCAGTTCACCAACATCGTCGGCAAGGATCGTGATGTCGGCTACGGCATTCTGCGCATGGCGGACGAACAGCCCTGGCACCCCGGTTTCATCATCCAGCCGGTGTACGCCTTCCTGCTCGCCGTCTTCTTCGAGTGGGGCGTGGGCGTGCACGACATGGAGCTCTCGGAACTGCCGAAAGGCAAATGGAAGTGGAGCGAGAAGAAGGACATGGTGAAGGCCTTCCTCAAGAAAACCCGCAAGCAGGTACTGAAGGACTACGTGGCCTTCCCGCTGCTGGCCGGTCCGTTCTTCCTGCCGGTGTTGCTGGGCAACATCGTCGCCAACATCATCCGCAACGTCTGGGCTTTCCTCATCATTTTCTGTGGCCACTTCACCGAAGACGCAGAGATGTTCACGGAAGCCGAATGCGAAAACGAAACCAAGGCCGAGTGGTACCTGCGCCAGTTGCTGGGCTCCAGCAACATTGAAGGCGGCAAGTGGTTCCACATCATGTCCGGCAACCTGAGCCACCAGATCGAGCATCACATGTTCCCGGACATTCCGGCGAACCGTTATGCTGAAATGGCCGTGGAAGTGAAGGCACTGTGCGAAAAGTACGACCTGCCTTACAACACCGGCTCGCTGGGCAAGCAGTTCGGCACGGTGGTGAAGCGCATCTTCAGGCTTTCCCTGCCGAGCGGTAACCACAACACCACGCCGGCCATGGCATAATTGAGAGAAGGCGGCAATCATGAAATGCCCGCTCGGCAGAGCGGGCATTTGCATTTATGGCCACATGGCCGGAAATGCCAAAACAATAATAAAAACAAAAAGGGTGAAAGGATGTCACTGCCCACCACGACGCTCCCTGTGCGACTGTCACGCACCCAGAGTGATGCTTTCGGATCCGGGCTGGATGCGTTGCGCGCGCGCATTATCAGCGACCTCGGCCAACGTGATGCCGATTACATCCGCGGCCTGATCCGCGTACAGCGCCTGGCCGAAGTCGGCGGGCGGCTATGCCTGTTCATGGGCTTTCATCCGGTGGCCTTCTGCCTGGGCGTGGCGCTGCTCAGCCTGTCGAAAATTCTCGACAACATGGAAATCGGGCACAATATCATGCACGGCCAGTTCGACTGGACCAACGACCCGGCACTGCGCGGCAAACATTTCGAGTGGGACAATGCCTGTCCTGGCGACCAATGGCGGCACTCGCACAATTTCGTGCATCACACCCACACCAACATTGTCGGCAAGGATCGTGATGTCGGTTACGGCATCCTGCGCATGAGCGATGAGCAGCCATGGAAACCCAAGCACCTGTTCCAGCCGGTGCGCGCTTTCATAATGATGCTGATTTTTGAATGGGGCGTGGCCATGCATGACCTGGAAATGGACCGGGTGCGCAACGGCGAGCGCGGCTGGGAAGATGTGCGTCCGCATTTCTGGCAATCCATGCGCAAGATGGGCCGGCAGGCGCTCAAGGACTATGTGGTGTTTCCGCTGCTGGCCTGGCCCATCTTCACGACGGTCCTGCTCGGCAACCTCGCGGCCAACGTCATCCGCAACATCTGGGCGTTCATCATCATTTTCTGCGGCCACTTCACTGATCAGGTGGAAATGTTTTCGGAAGCGGAAACCGCCAATGAAACACGCGGCGAGTGGTATGTGCGCCAGCTGCTGGGGTCCTGCAACATTTCCGGTGGCAAGTGGTTCCACATCCTGTCCGGCAACCTGAGCCACCAGATCGAACACCACCTGTTCCCCGACATTCCCGCCAACCGCTATGCGGAGATCGCAGGGGAGGTACAGGCCCTGTGCCAGAAATACGGGCTGCCCTACAACACCGGCTCGCTCTGGCGGCAATTTGGCACCGTAGTGATGCGCATCCTGCGCCTGTCGCTGCCGCCGCGGGACCGGCAGACCCCGCAAACCGCCTGAGCGCCGGACCCGCTGCCAAGAACCTGGACCGCAGACAGGGCACCGATCCGGCAAAGGGCATCCCAGGGTTGCTCCCGGCCGTCAGGGAGCACCAACGGCCGACCAAGCCAGGTTGCCCCCCGACGGCTTTTTTGTTTCCATTCGCGCAATTTTCCGACCGGGAACCATCATGGACCTCATCACCCTCGCCCTGTTCCTCCTTGGCCTCGTCCTGCTCACCATTGGTGCCGACGTGCTGGTCAAGGGCGCCGCCCACATGGCCGGTGCGCTCGGCATCTCCCCGCTGGTCATCGGCCTCACCGTGGTGGCCTTCGGCACCAGCGCCCCGGAGCTCGCCGTCAGCACGGCATCGGCCTGGAAAGGGCAGGCCGATATCGCCATCGGCAACGTGGTGGGCAGCAACATCTTCAACGTGCTGTTCATCCTGGGGCTGTCCGCCCTGATCATTCCGCTGGCCGTGCAGCAGCAGCTGATCCGGCTGGACGTGCCGCTGATGATTGCCGCGTCGGTGTTGCTGCTGTTCATGTCGCTGGACAACGTCCTCAGCCACATGGACGGCCTCATTCTCTTCAGCGGCCTGCTGGCCTACACCGTCTTCCTCATCCGTAATTCCCGCAAGGAGAATGCGGCCGTGACAGAAGAATACCTGGACGGCGTGGACATCACGGAGGCGGACGGCAAACCGCACTGGGGCAAGAACATCGGCTACCTGCTGCTCGGCCTGGTCATGCTGGTGGTAGGCTCCAAGTGGCTGGTGGACGGTGCCGTGATGTTCGCCCGCGGACTCGGCGTGAGCGAACTGGTGATCGGCCTGACCATCGTGGCCGCCGGCACCTCGCTGCCGGAAGTCGCCACCAGCATCATGGCGGCCCTGCGCGGCGAGCGTGACATTGCCGTGGGCAACGTGGTCGGCAGCAACATTTTCAACATCCTGTGCGTGCTGGGACTGTCGTCGCTGGTGTCGCCCGCCGGCATCCGCGTCTCGGAAACCGCACTGCAGTTCGACATTCCCGTCATGATCGCCGTGGCCGCCGCCTGCCTGCCCGTGTTCTTCGCCGGCCGTATCATCACGCGCGGCAATGGTGCCATGTTCGTCGGCTACTATGTGGCCTACACGATGTACCTGGTGTTCACGGCCCAGCAGGCTCCGGCGCTGCACAGCCTGAACGTGGCCATGCTCTGGTTCGTGATTCCGCTGACACTGGTCACCCTG
>JBKHWB010000043.1:0-18059 GCA_046566745.1 Gammaproteobacteria bacterium | reverse complement strand
CGCATGCACGCACAGCGCACGAATGTCGGTGAAGCCCTGTGCGCGCAACTGCTCGGCCACCACCATCAGCGTGCGGCCGGTGGAAATCATGTCGTCCACCAGCAAAATCGTGCGGCCTTTCCACGCGGAGAGATCCGGCACTTCGATGCGCACGTCGCGATCACCGAAACGTTTCTTCTCCATCACCGCAAATGGCGCCGAGGCAATGCCGGCCACTTCGGACACCCATTGCTCGCTTTCGCCATCCGGCCCGATCAGCGCGACATTCTGAAGGTTGTCGCGTACCCAGGCGCCGAGTAGCGGGGCGGCATGCAGGGTAACGCAGGGAATGGTGTACACCTCCTCCAGCGCAGCAATGCGGTGCAGGTGCGGATCAATCGTCACCAGCTTGTCGACATGCGCGGACAGGAGCTGCGCAAAATAGCGCGCGCTTATGCCTTCGCCGGGATTGAAGGCGACATCCTGGCGCATGTAGGCAAGATACGGCGTGACCAGCGTGATGTGCTCCACGCCCATGTCGCGCAGCAGGCCGCAGAGCAGCACCAGGGCCACCACCTTGTCGTTGGGGTGATCGAGCGAGCACACCAGCACCACGTTTTTCGCGGGCTGGTCGAGCAGGCGGATACGCCATTCGCCATCGGGAAAACGGTGCAGGTCGAGCGGAAGTTTGGGCCAGCCGGTTTTCTCGGCCAGCGTGGTGGCCAGGGTGTCGCTGTCGAGCAGGCCGATGAGGGAAGGCGTCATACGGATTCATCCTCCACGCGCAGCATCTCGCGGTGTTCGCTGTAGAACTCGAGTGCATAGGCCAGTTCGCCCGGGGTGTCGGCATACACCGTCATGATGACCTCGCCTTTTTCCACGCGGGTGCCGAGATGGCTGTGCAGGTAAACGCCGGCGCCCTTGGCCGCGGGGGCGCCGGCGAGCTTGGCAAGGCGGGCCACCAGACGGTTGTTGATGAAGCTGACAATGCCGTTGCGCTCACTGGTGATGTTGCGGGTGTGATGCGCCAGTTGAGGCGTGAAGAATCCGCCCTGTGCCTCGCAGATGGCGCGCAGTTTTTCCATGGCGCGGCCGGAGAGCAGTGTTTCACTGGCCAGTTTGCGGCCCTGTCCATGGGGAACCACGCCGCCCATTTCCAGCAGCGAGCCTGCCACCTGGATGGCGCGATGGCGCAGGTCTTCCGGCGCGTTCGGCGCGTTGCCCAATACGGCCAGTACGTCACGCGCTTCCAGCGCCGGGCCAATGCCGTTGCCGATGGGCTGCGAGCCGTCGGTGATCAGCGTGCGCACGTGGATGCCCAGTGCTTCGCCGACTTTTTCGAAGTGGTAGGCGATGTGCTTGGCGGCCTGTGGACTGCGGACTTTCGCTGTCGCCCCCACGGGGATGTCGATCAGTACATGGGTGGAGCCGGCGGCAATCTTTTTCGACAGCACGCTGGCCACCATCTGGCCTTCGCTGTCGATGTCCAGTGCGCGTTCGACGCGGATCAGGATGTCATCGGCGGGCGAGAGCGAGACGGCCCCGCCCCACACCAGGCAGGCGCCCTCCTTCTCTACCACCGCGCGCATTTCGTCTTCCGTCAGCGTCACCCGCGTCAGCGTTTCCATGGTGTCGGCGGTGCCGGCGGGAGAGGTGATGGCCCGCGATGACGTTTTGGGAATGATGAGTCCGTTCGCAGCGGCGATGGAGACCACGATGGGGGTGGTGCGGTTGCCGGGCAGGCCACCCAGGCAGTGTTTGTCCATGATGCGCGGGTGGGGCTGGTTGGTGAGGGCGGCCCAGTCGATACGGCCTCCGGCCTTTACCATGGCGTCAGTGAGGAAGGTCATCTCCTCCAGGTCGAGGCGGCTGCCGGCGGAGGCGGTGAGGAAAGAGGACAGGTGGATGTCGGAGTAGTTGCCGGCCACGATGTCGTTCACGATGGCGGACATGCCTTCGCGGGTAAGCCGGTTGCCGTAGATCTTGCTGCGCACGTGCGACATGGAGTCCAGTGCGCGCGTGTGGGTGAGGGTGGCCCGCTCGCTGTCGTCTATTTTCAGGTGTTGCCAGGCGGCTTCGGACAGGCCGAGGTCGCCCTCGCCCAGCAGGTCGTCGCCGTAGACGATGTTGAGCGTGGCGATCACGCTGGTATCGCCCACCTGCACCATGACGCGGGTATGGGCTTCAAAGCCTTCGGAACGGCAGACCGGGCAATCGGCCCGCAGGTAGGCCACCGGTTCGGAGTGGGTGTTGATGCCCATGCGCCGTGGGCGCAGGGTGGGGATGGCGTCTTTTTGCATCGGATGGGCTCGGCAACGGGTGCAGGGAGTGTATCGGCTGCCGGGGTCAGCGCCTACTGCACCGGTGCCACCAGGCCGGCAATCGTGACCTTGGTCAATACCGGCGGGTTTCGCCTTCGGCGGAATAACGGGTACAATTAATGCACAACTGTACTTTTGCATCCTGCCAGTTTCTGATGGAGGCCCCGGCGCCCATGCTGCATTTCCTCCCTGCTCCGCTGCGCGGCACGCTTGCCCTGCTGCTGCTCATCGCCAATACCCTGTTCTGGTGCTGGTTCCTGTTTGCTGGTGCCCTGCTCAAGGTGCTGCTGCCGTTCACCGCAGTGCACAAGCTCATCCGTTCGGCCATGCACTGGGTGGCCGCCGTGTGGGTTTCAGGCAACAAGACCTGGATGGATGCAGTCTCGCGCACGCAGTGGGACGTGAAGGGGCTGGGGGGCGTGGACATGCACCACTCCTATCTGGTGACCAGTAACCACCAGAGCTGGGTGGACATCCTGGCGCTGCAGTACCAGTTCAACAACCGCATGCCCATGCTCAAGTTCTTCCTGAAGAAGGAGCTGATCTGGGTGCCGGTGATCGGCCTGTGCTGGTGGGCGCTGGAGTTTCCGTTCATGAAGCGCCATTCCAAGGAGTACCTGGCCAGGCATCCGGAAATGCGTGGCCAGGACCTGGCCACTACGCGCAAGGCCTGCGAGCGTTTCAAGACCAACCCGGTCTGCGTGTTCAACTTCCTGGAAGGCACCCGCTTTACCCCGCAAAAGCACGCCCAGCAGAAGTCGCCCTTCCGCCACCTGCTCAAGCCCAAGGCCGGAGGCATCGCCTTCGTGCTGGATGCCATGGGCGAGCAGCTGCACTCCATCGTCAACGTGACCATCTTCTATCCGGATGGTCGCCCCACGTTCTGGGATCTGCTGAGCGGCAAGATCCGCAAGATCGATGTGCGCGTGGAGCAGGTACCGATTCCCCGGCAGTTCCTGGGCAAGAGCTATGACCAGGACGAGGCCTACCGCGCCGAGTTCCAGCAATGGGTGAACCAGCTCTGGGTGGACAAGGACGCCCTGATCGACCGCTTGCAGGCCGCCAACTAGCGCTGGGGCGCCAGGGCTGGTCGGGGCGTCGGACGAGGGCGGCAGCCTGTCGGAGACGGCTTGCCCGGGGGTGGCCCCAGTTGCGAACGTGGGGCCGCGCTGACTGATGATGCCTGCTGAATGAAAAGAATAAGACGCCCGGTGACGGGCATGTTCCTGCTGCTCCTGCTGTTTGTCCTGTTCTCATGGTCCGTCCAGGCCCGTGCCGTCGTGGCATTGGCAGAGGGTGAGGTCTCCAGGGCGGTTGCCGAGCAGCTGCGCTTTGTGGCGGACGAGGAGCGCACGCTGGACCTGGCGGGCGTGCTGGCGCTGCCGGCAGAGCGCTGGCAGCAGAACGGCGACCAGGTCTTCAGTCATGGCTATACGCAGGCCAACTGGTGGCTGCGGCTGGAGGTGGGCAATCCCGGGGCCCGGCCGGCGCGGCAGTTGCTGGAGCTGGCCTATCCCGTGCTGGATGACGTGGAGGTATGGGTGCTGGGGGCCGACCAGCGGCCCGAGGCGCACTATCGCCTGGGTGACAAGCAGCCCTTTGCACAGCGACCCTTGCAACACCGTTTTTTCCTGGTGCCGCTCGACCTTCCGTCGGGCAGCGAACGTACCGTGATCTTGCGCCTGCGCTCCTCCAGCTCCATGCAGGCACCGTTGGCGCTGTGGAACGAGCGGGCCTATTTCGAGCAGGACCAGAAGTTCCTGATGGCCGAAGGCTTGTTCTTCGGTGGCATCGGCCTGCTGGTGGTGTACAGCTTTTTTGTGTTCGTTGCCCTGCGCGAACGCGTGTATTTCTACTACGTGGTCTTCGTGTTCAGCCTGTTGGCCTTCCTCGCCAGTCTCAAGGGTTTTTCCTTCCAGTTCCTGTGGCCGCAGGCCACCGACTGGAATGACCGCGTGCTGATGGTGTCATTGTCGACCATGCTGCTGTCCGGCGGCCTGTTCAGCTATCGCTTCCTGGGGATCAGTGCTGCCTCTGGCTGGTTATACCGGATGGCCGCCACGCTGATCATGCTGATGGCTGGGTTCCTGGTGTTGTCGTTTTTCATGGACTACGCATCGCTGATGCGTCCGCTGATCGTCGTGGCGGCACTGGGGTGCCTGCTACTGCTCGTTATCGGTGCCTGGCGCTGGCGCCAGGGGGATCATGCGGCGCGTTTCTACACCACGGCCTGGGGTGCCATGCTGTCAGGCGGCGTGATTCTGGCGCTGAACAAGTTTGAGCTGTTGCCGCAGAATTTCTTCACCGAGAATGCCATGCAGATCGGGGTGGCGGTGGAAGTGATCCTGTTGTCGTTCGCCATTGTTGACCGTATCAACGAGGACCGGCGCCGCCAGTTCCAGGCCCAGCAGGAAATCCTGGCGGGCGAGCGGCGCACGCGCGAGGCGCAGTACAAGGCGCTGGTGGCAGAGCGAGAGGCCAATGAACTGCTCGAGCAGCGCGTGAACGAGCGCACCGAGGCCTTGCGCACAGCCAACCTGAAGCTGGAACAGCTGAGCATTTCCGATCCGTTGACCGGCTTGCGCAACCGCCGCTTTCTCGACCGGCTGCTGGAGGAGGAATGCTGCCGCTGCCAGCGCTACCGGCATCCGCTGGCGGTGCTATTGCTCGATATTGATCATTTCAAGCGTTTCAACGACGAGTTTGGTCATGATGTGGGCGATGAGTGCCTGCGTCGCGTGGCCGCGGTGCTGGCCATGGAAATGCGCACACCGGTGGATAACGTGGCCCGTTATGGTGGTGAAGAGTTTTGCGTGATCATGCCGGAAACCGAACTGGAAGGGGCGCGCGTGGTGGCCGAACGCATCCGTGTCGCGGTCGAGGCCATGGACTTCATGGTGGGCGAGCGTCGCGTGCCGGTCACGGTGAGCATCGGCGTGGCGTCGGTGGTGCCGCCCAACGCGGATTACAGCCGCGAACTGCTCAAGCAGGCCGATGTGTTGCTTTATGAGGCAAAGGCGGCCGGACGTAACTTGGTGATGACGGCACGGCGCAGCGGCAGCCGGGCGTGAGCTGCCGGTTACCGGCGTGAAGGACATGGCATGAAAAAGGCAGCCCTCGCAGGCTGCCTTTTTGTTTTTGCCCAATGAAGGCCTTAATCCTGGATGCGGCGCCAGGGTTGGGCCTCCTCCAGCGCGTAGGCGATTTCCAGCAGCGTGCGTTCGTCGCCGTGCGCGGCAGAGAATTGCACGGCGATGGGCAAGCCCAGCTCCGTGGCGCCCATGGGTAGCGAAATGGCGGGACTGCCGCTGGCATTGTTGAGCGGCGTGAAGCTCACGTACTTCATCAGGCGGTCGAACAGCACATCAAAATCCTGTGCCGGTGACAGCCAGCCCAGTGGCGGCGTGGTGTGGGCCAGCACCGGACTCAGCACGAGATCGTAGTGCTCGAATACACGCGCATACTCGTCCCAGGTTTTTTTCAGCCGGTACAGCACCATCGGTGTCTTGAGGATGTTGCGCTTGTAGAGATCGGCCAGGCCCTTGCTCAGGTTGTCCATCTTCTGTGCATCAAAATCCGGCGACATGATCTTCTTGCCGAAGGTGCCAACCAAAAAGGACAGCATCCCCCAGTAAATGCTGAAGTCGCTGGCAAAAGACGGCTTGACCGGCAAGGGCATTTCTTCGACGTGATGGCCCATGCTTTCCAGCAAGCGGGCCGTGGCGGCGACGGTGGCGCGAGTGTCGGCATCGGTGGCGTGGCCGGTGATCGAATCATGCACCAGGCCGATGTGCAGTCGCCGGTTGCCCGGGCCCTGCACCAGGCCTATCGGCGGCAGCTTGCGGTTGCGGTAGAACTGCTCGGCACCTGCATAAAAGCGGGCGGTATCGCGCACGCTGCGCGTCACCACGCCTTCGGAAACGATGTTGACTGGCAGCGAGCGCGCGGCCTCGGCATCCACCAGGCGGCCACGGGTGGGCTTGAGGCCGACGAGTCCGCAGGCGGCGGCGGGAATGCGGATGGAGCCACCGCCGTCGTTAGCGTGGGCAATGGGCACGACGCCGGCTGCCACCAGGGCTGCCGAGCCTCCGGAGGAAGCGCCGGACGAATAATCAGTATGCCAGGGATTGCGCGTGGGTTCGGCGTGCATGTACTCGGTGGAGGCGTTGAAACCAAACTCCGGCAGGCTGCTCTTGCCGAGAGGGATGAACCCCTGGCTCAGGTACTGTCGCGCAAAAGCGTTGTGGCGGCGTGCCGGGTGGGCATTCACGGCACGCGAACCGTGATTGGTGGGCAGACCAATCAGGTCGGTGTTGTCCTTGATGAAAGTGGGCACGCCCGCAAACACGCCCGTTGACGGGCGCGTGGCGGACTGCAGGGCTTGCTCGAAGGTGGCCAGTTCGATGGCATTGAGCTGTTCTTCCACCCGGTGGGCGCGGGCGATGGCGGCAGCAGTCACCTCTTGGGCACTGACGTCGCCGGCGCGGATGCGTTCGGCAATGCCGGTGGCGTCCAGGTCGCCCAGCGCGTCATCGGAAAAGGCGTGAACTCGTGATGTCATGGTGGACTCTTGTCGTGAGGTCGCGGCAACAGGCACGCATGATGTCTATCGCAAGGTCGGCCTGTCAGTGGCTTCAGGGCTCATTCTGACGTGAGGGGGCGAGGAGCGGATTGGCGGAGGGCCGCGGCCCGGATGACGTCCGCCACGGCAGCGCGGTTCAGGGGTTTGGTCAGGTAGAAATCCACACCGGCCTCGAACGCGCGAGCGCGCAATTCAGGAATGGCATGGGCGGTCAGCGCCGCGACCAGCGTTCGGGCTTGCGCTCCCGGCAGCCGGCGGAGACGGCGGGTGGCTTCGTAGCCGTCCATTACCGGCATTTCGCAGTCCATGAGGACCAGGTCGTAGGGCGTTGCCTCAAGCTGGTCCAGCGCTTCACGACCGTCATGGCAACTCTGCGCGCGGATGCCGTGGTATTTCTCCAGCATGCCAAGAATCACGCGCCGGTTGATCTCGTTGTCCTCGACGACCAGTACGCGCAGCTCGGGGTGGCTGTCACCCTCGCTGGCGATGTTGCCGCCGGCGGCTGCGGATGAATGGCTGTCGGCGGGCGTGGCCTCCAGCAGCGGCAGCGTCAGCGTGAAGGTGGAACCTGCGCCGGGCGTGCTGGCAACGGTCAGTGATCCCCCCATGAGATTGGCGAGGCGACGTGCAATCGCCAGGCCCAGTCCTGTGCCATGTTGGCGAACCCGCTCGCCGGGCTGTCCCTGCTCGAAGGGATCAAACAGGCGTGCCTGCAGGTCGGGATCAATGCCCTCGCCACTGTCGCTGACCTGCATGCGCAAAAATTCGCGCCCGTGCTCGGTGGCGCGAGCTATGTGAAGGCGAACAAATCCCTGCGATGTGAACTTGATGGCGTTCCCGAGCAGGTTGACCAGTATTTGCTGCACGCGTTCGGCGTCACATATCACGCCTGACGGCAGCGTCGGGTCGATGCTGACCTCGAGTTGCAGTCCGGCGTTGGCGGCAAGTGCCGCGAATGGTCGCATGATGTTTGGCAGTTTTTCCCGGATATTGCATGCCTGCGGATGCAGGGTGAATTTTCCGGCTTCGATCTTGGAGTAATCGAGGATGTCATTGACGATGTGCAAGAGCAGGCGGCCTGATTCATCGATCATGTCCAGGTAATCGTGTTGCTCCTTGTTCAGCTGTGTGGAGCGCAGCAGCTCCGTCATGCCTAGAACGCCGTTCATGGGTGTGCGAATTTCGTGGCTCATGGTGGCGATGAAGTCGGACTTCGCTTGTGTGCTTTCGCGCGCGACCCGCAGCGCATTCAGGGCGGTCTGTTTGTCGCGGGAAATGATCGCATGGGCGATCTGGTCGGCGAGTTCGCCGGCAAACGACACTTCATCGGTATGCCAGTGACGAAGTGCTCCGGTATGTTCGCAGCACAACATGCCAACAATCTGGCCGTCGACACGAATGGCCGCGTCGAGCATCGAGGTGATGCCGCCGGGAATCAGGTAGCTATCGCGGAATTCGCTGGTGCGTGGGTCGTTGCAGGCATCGCTGGCATCAATCGCGCGCCCGCTCATGAGTGCCGAGAAATAGCGGGGATAGTCTTGTGCCGACAATACGACATCGCTGGAAAATTCCTGCTGCAGCGTGTCGAAGGAACAGAACTTGGTCAGGGAGAGGTGATCGTCGCTGAGCAGCCAGATGCCCGCGTGACGCACGCGCAGGGTTTCGGCGGCCAGTCGTGCAATCACGCGGGAGTAGCCGTACAGATCGCCGCTGCCTTGTAGCGGATGCTCCGCGGCGCTGACGACTGCGTAGTGCGCCTGCTTCATGCGTTCTTGTTGTGCCATGCGATGTGAAATGTCGCTGATGAAGCCGACCAGCTCCAGCAGGGCACCATCGTCGCCGAAAACTCCCTCGCCATGCTCCTGGACGGGTTTGATGTGTCCGGTAGCGGTACGGATGTGGTAGGTAATGTCGAAGCAGCCCCCCGCGTTGAGGCCGCTCCGGATTTCCTGGCGGATGCGGTCACGATCTTCGGCCACGACCAGGTCGGCATACAGGCCGGGCGTGCGCAGCAGGCTGTCGGAGTCATGGCCGGTAAGTGCGGCGGTCTGTCCGGCGATTTCGAGCAGTATCCGGCGCTCGTCGTTATGGCAGCGGTAGGCCATGCCCGGCAAGCGGGCATACATGGAGTCCTTGGCGGTGCTCGCGTTCATTGGATTGGCTATGTCGTCCGTGTTCTCCTAGCATAAGAGACATCCATTACATGCGCCATTCAAGTGCACGCCACAGGGTGTGCCATTTTTGCCGACGAGCCGGATTCCCTGTCATGAGTCGCCGTTCTTCCGCGTTGCCCAACCTGTTCTACGCCCAGTCGGGCGGTATGACGGCCGTCATCAACACTACAGCCGTGGCCGTGGCCCAGGCCGCTCGCCGTTATCCGGAGCGGATCGGGCGGGTGTATGCGGGCGAGAATGGCATCATGGGCGCTCTGGAAGAGGCCATGATCGATCTGTCGCGCGAGTCGCCATCGGCCATGGTGCGGTTGAGCCACACGCCGGGAGGCGCGTTCGGTTCCAGCCGGTTCGCGCTGGGCACGCCGGAATCCCATCCGCACCACTACCAGCGCATCCTTGACGTGTTTCGCGCCCATAACATCCGCTGGTTCCTGTACAACGGCGGCGGCGGCTCGGCAGGCACCAGCCTGCATGTGGCCAATGCGGCGCGCGCGGCGGGTTATCCGCTCACGGTGATTCATTTGCCCAAGACCGTCGACAACGATCTGGCGGCAACCGACTTTTCGCCGGGATTCGGGTCGGTGGCCAAGTACACGGCGGTGAGCACGCGGGAGGCGGCACTGGATGTAATGTCCATGTGCCGTACGTCGACGCAGGTGTTCGTGATGGAAGTGATGGGGCGTCATGCCGGCTGGATTGCGGCATCGGCGGGACTCGCCCAGGTAGACGGGCAGGGCGCGCCGCACATCATCCTGTTTCCGGAAGTAGCCTTTGACGAGGCGCGGTTTCTGGCGGCGGTATCGGCGGCGGTCGCGCGTGACGGGTTTTGTGTGGTGGTGACGGCCGAAGGCCTGGCGGTGAACAACCCGCAGGTGCGTGTCGCCGACGAGATCGTGACGGCAGATCATGGCAAGGACCGGTTGAACGTGCACACCGGCAAGGCGGCACCCTATCTGGCCGCACTGGTCGGGCAACGTCTTGGCTTTCGCTGCCATTTTGCCGTGAGCGATTACCTGCAGCGGTCGGCGCGCCACATCGCGTCATCGGTTGATGTGGCGGCGGCGTGGCAAGTGGGCGAGGCGGCAGTGGATCTGGCGGTGGCGGGGCACGACCGTGTCATGGTGGCGCTTGAACGCCGGCCAGGACGCCAGCCGGTGTGGGAGACGGTGGCGGTGCCGCTGTCACGCGTGGCCCGGCGTGAGGTTTGCGTGCCGCGTCGTTTCATCCGGCGGGACGGCTTTGGCATTACCGAGGCCTGCCGCGACTACCTGTTGCCGCTCATTCATGGCGAGGACTACCCTCCGTACCGCGACGGGTTGCCCCTGCTGGCGCCACTGAAGCGCCAGCGTGTGGTACGCCTGTTGCCGGAGTGGCGGCTTACTTGATCTTCGCGCTTTTCTTTTTGCCGAGTGCCAGTTCCACCCGTTCGCACAGCGTGCGCAGCACCATGATGCGGGCGTACTCCACGTCGTTGGCGGGAACCAGCGTCCATGGCGCGATTTCGGTGCTGGTGCGCTCGACCATGTCGCACACGGCGCGTTCGTAATCCTTCCACTTGCGCCGGTTGCGCCAGTCTTCCGGCGTGATCTTGTGGTTCTTGTAGGCTACCTGTTCGCGTTCGCGGAAACGCTTGAGCTGTTCGTCCTTGGTGATCGCCAGCCAGAACTTCACCACGATCACGTCGTTGCGCACCAGTTGTTCCTCGAAATCGTTGATCTCGGAATAGGCGCGCATCCAGTCACCGGGAGCACAGAATTTCTCGACCCGCTCGACCAGCACGCGGCCGTACCAGGAGCGGTCGAAAATGGCGACGTGGTTGTGGCGCGGCAGGTTGCGCCAGAATCGCCAGAGATAGGGATGGGCTTTTTCTTCGTCGGTCGGCGCTGCCACGGGAATGATGGTGAACTGTCGGGCATCCAGTGCCGCCGTCACGCGGCGGATGGAGCCGCCCTTGCCGGCGGCGTCCTGGCCTTCAAACACCACGACCAGCGACTTCCTGGCAAAACGCGGGTCACGCGTGAGCAGGTTGAGGCGGCCTTGCTGTTCTTCCAGTTCCTTCTCGTAGTCTTTCTTGCTCATCGACGCCGAGTAGTCCAGCGAATTGAGCACGTTGCGGTCGTCCATCACCGGCAACAGCGGGCCTGTCTTGGGTGCGCGCCGCTCGGCGGGCAATTCCAGCCGGCGTTCCAGCGCTTCCAGGAGCAGGGTGCCGGCGGTGAGGTAGCGGTAGTACGGGTCTTCCCCTTCGATGACCTGCCAGGGCGCCTCGGCGCTGCTGGTTTCGCGCAGCACCAGTTCCGACACCTTGCGGAAGCGGTCGTAGGAACGGAAACGCTCCCAGTCGGTTTCGGTGACGCGCCAGCGCGTCTTGGGATCCTTCTCCAGCTCCTTCAGGCGGGTACGCTGGGCTGTCTTCGACAGGTGGAACCACAATTTGATGACCAGCGTGCCCTCGGTGACCAGCATCTGTTCGAAGTTGCGGATCTCCTCGATGGACTGCAGCAGGTCGCCGCGTTTCTTGCGGCCCAGCACCTGGTCCAGGATGGGGTCGGTGTACCACGAGCCGAAGAGCACGCCAATGCGGCCCTTGGGTGGCAGCGCCCGCCAGAAGCGCCACATGGGCGGCCGCTGAGCTTCTTCATCGGTGGGTGTGCCAAAGGCGTGCGTTACGATATGGCGCGGGTCCATCCATTCGTTGAGCAGGTTGACGGTTTCGCTTTTGCCGGCGCCATCCACGCCCCCCACGATGATGACCACCGGGAAGTTGCCGCGCTCCAGCAGCCGGTACTGCGCCTGCAGCAGGGCCTGGCGCAGGGCCGGTTCGCGTTCCTTGTATTCCGCCTTGGATATGCGGTGACCTACCTCTGCCGATTCAAACATGTGTGCTCGTCCGTTTGTCCCGGGATGTCATCCCGCTGTGCTCTTCTGTCTGGTCCCGTTGGCGCGGCATCAGGCCGGCGCCAGCATGCTCACGGCAACGACGCGATTGCGACCGGATTCCTTGGCGCGATACAGCGCCTCATCAGCCTCCTTGATGAAGCGCTCGGCGTCGGCTGCCAGATAGTGCTCGTTGCAGACGAGGCCGAAGCTGCCGCTCACCGGAACACGCTCGCCGCTCTCGCTGGTCACTTCCATGGCCGCCAGCACGGCGCGGCAGCGCTCCACCACGGCGCCCGCGCCGTTCAGGTCGGTATCCGGCAGCAGCAGCATGAACTCTTCGCCCCCGTAGCGGCCGACGGCATCGCACTGCCGGATGGTGACGCGCAGCAGGTCGGCGGTGTTCTTCAGGACGCGGTCGCCCATCGGGTGGCCCCAGGTGTCGTTGATCTTCTTGAAGTGGTCAAGATCCAGGAGCACGACGCACAGGGGCGGTCCATGACGGTGGGTGCGCGCGGTTTCCTTCTCCAGCAGTTCAATGATGCTGCGGCGGTTGTGGATGCCTGTCAGGGCATCGGTACGGCTCATCTGGCGGATGACGTCCTCACGTTGCCGCCACCAGTTTAGCGTCAGGTCGGCCAGGATGACGATGAAGACGACATGCGGGGCGGCAAACAGCCATCCACTGGCAAACCAGAACAGTTGCGTGTCCGCATCGGTGGGAGGCTTGATCACGGGCGCATAGGGCAGGTGGCCGGCGGCCGTCATCAGCCCCAGTGTCAGCAGGAGCGACAGGGCGGCGGCAAAGGCCACCCATACCACGCGCCTGTCCAGCACGATGAATCCGAACACGGGCGCGCCCAGCAGGACCACGCCGGCCGCCAGGGTCATGGTGCCAATATACGAACTGCAGGTGACCAGGGTGACGCCGAAGTAAAGGGTGGTCGCCATCTGGAACAACAGCAGGTTGGGCAGGCGCCGGCGGATCAGCATTCCTGCCCCCATCAGCACAAGGGCGCCCGCCGTGAACAGGGCCACCAGCTGGAACAGCTCATCGGCCGCCTCGATGTTCAGCAGCCGGTCGCGATCGGGGCGGTTGAGGGTATAAAGCCCCCAGACAAGGTATTGCACATTGGTCAGGATGAGAAGGATGACCGGTATGAAGCCCTTGTCGGTGACGCTCCAGTCCAGGACGGAGACGAGGCGCTGGCGCCATGCATTCATGGTGTGTAGATCCCTTGGGCTGGCGATGACGGCTCTGATCCGGAGCCGCCTTGATCAAAGTCATCATCTTTAACCGATTCGCCAGGCGGCTGCCAGTCCGGTGGGAGGCTGGTGCCCACCGGTTGTCACGGCCGGTCCATCGGGGCTGGTGTCGGCGGTGAAGATGCCGCGGCACAATCGCGCTATGGTTGGCCTGCCCAATGCTGTCTTTTTCCTGTACCGGAGTCGCCATGACCGAGCTTGTTACCGTCACCATCACTGACCATGTTGCCGATGTCCGCCTTAACCGCCCGGACAAGATGAATGCCCTGAGCCTGCCCTTGCTGGAGGCGGTCACCGCGACCGCCGAGCAGCTGATGCAGAACCGTGACGTGCGCGCCATTGTGCTGTCAGGCGAGGGTCGGGCGTTCTGTGCCGGACTGGACCTGTCCAACTTCACCAATCCGGAGACCTTTGGCGGGGATGCCTTCGGCAATGGACGCGGAGGTGACTGGCCCAACTATTACCAGAAGCCGGGCTATGTGTGGAAAGACGTACCGGTGCCGGTGATCTGCGCCCTTCACGGCGTGGTGTTTGGCGGCGGACTTCAGATTGCCCTGGGGGCCGACATCCGCATTGCGCATCCGGAGACGCGGCTGTCGTTGATGGAGATCCGCTGGGGGCTTATCCCCGACATGAGCGCAACGCAGACAATGCGCGACCTGGTGCGGCTGGATGTGGCCAAGGAGCTGGCGTTCACCGGTCGCATCGTGGAGGCGCCGGAGGCCCACCGGATCGGACTGGTCACCCGTCTGGACGAGCATCCGCGCGAAGCAGCACTCGCGCTGGCGCGTGACATTGCCCGCCAGAACCCGCAGGCCATCACGCTCGGCAAGCTGTTGTTTGAAAGCACCTGGCATGGCCCGGATACAGCGGGTCTGGAAATGGAGGAACGCCTGCAGGCCCGCCTGCTCATGACCGCCAACCAGATGGAGGCCGTGATGGCAGGCATGCAGAAGCGCGAGCCGGTATTCAGCGCGCGCAGCATTGATCGTCTGAACCGGGCGCGGCCCTTGCAGAGCGAGGGACTTGAGGCGGAGTGACCGGTCGCGTTACACAGTGAAAACGACAGCCGGGTGGGGATGGACTAGCGTTTGGCCCTGATGGCCACCCGCGTGGCCGCTGTTCCCGTGGACAAGAGGAGACGCGATGCATGGCCTGCAAATTCCGGTTGGTTCCACTGGTATTAACGATTCCGCTGCTGGGACTGGCCGGCTGCGCCCATGTATCGGCGGGCCGGACCGCGGCAGTGACGCCATCCCCGGCGCCGGCCGCTGCCGACGCGCGCCCTCCCGTGCTGATGAGTTGCGGCCACCAGCTGGTGTCGGTGGTGGAGGCTGATGACGAACTGCATGTGCTGGTGAAGGGGACCGATGTGGCGATGGCGCCGGCACTGGCGGCATCGGGTGAGAAGTACGAGGTGGAGGGCAATTCCGGCTCGTTTTTCTGGCGCAAGGGCGGCAAGGCCACCCTGCAGGTCGACGGACAGCGCTACCCCGAGTGCGAGTTGGTGGAGCGGGGGCCGCGTCTGTTCGAGGGCAAAGGCAATGAGCCTTCCTGGCGCGTAACGGGGTATGACCGCTATTGCCAGGACAGCATGACGGGCATGACGTATCCGCACACCGTTGTGTTGTACGTCAACGGCCAGCGCATGACGGGCTGCGGTGGCGACCCGGGGACGTTGATTCGCGGAACCGATTGGCTGGTTGAGGACATCAATCGTGGCGGCATGGTCGACCGTTCACGCGTGAGCTTCCGCTTTGGCAATGACGGCCGCATTACCGGCAATGCCTCCTGCAACCGGTTCATGGGCGGTTACACCTTGGGCGGCGAGGGGCTGGTGCTGACGCAGATGGCGTCGACGCAAATGGCCTGCAGCGAGGCGCTGATGGCGCAAGAGCTGAAGTTTCTGTCACTGTTGCCGGCCGTGAAACGATTCGACTTCAGTGCTGATGGTGCCCTGGTCCTGCACACCGGCGAGGGAGCCACCATCACGGCACGTCGGGCACCGCCTGAGCCGGCGCCGTCCGCCAAGGATCCAGCTGCGCAAGCTCGCTGAGCAGGCGAGCCAGGAACAGTTCGCGCACCGGTGCCGGCACGCGCTCGGGGGGATAGCAGCGCACCGTCTCCAGGTGACCCACCGCCGCGGCGACCGGATAGGCAATGTTCTCCACATGCGTGCGGCCGAAGTCCGAATGCGCGAAGTTGAGCGCGGTCAGCGGATCGGTGCCCATGCGGTCGGTCAGCGAGAAGTAGTTGAGGTGGCGTTGCACGTTGCCCGGAATGCGACGGGCATTGACGCCCCACTGCGGAAAATACAGGCGTCCACCCCCACCGGCCGCTACCGACACCGTCAGGTGAACCGGCACGTTCTGGCGTTGCAGCAGGCGCGCCGTCTTCACCACCTGGAATCCTCCCTGACTGTAGCCGATCATCGCGATGGCGCGTCCTGCGGTAGTGGCAGGCGCCAGGTCGCGCGCGATCAGCGCTGGCGCCAGATGGTTGCTGTAGAGCGTGGTATCGGCAAAGCCGGCCTCTCGCAGGAAGGTGAGCAGATGCCGCGCCATGTGGTCGCCCGCCAGCAGGCCGTGGATCAGCGCGATGCGGGGACCGGCATAGTCCGGCGGGGGAGAGGCCTGCCAGCGGATGCTCATGGCGTGCCCGCCCACAGGCTGCCCACGCGGTCTCGGGCTTCCAGCACCTGCACGCGAAAGCATTTATTTTCAAGATCACGCGCGGCCTGCAGGCCGGCAAAGCCGGCACCGACCACAATCACATCGACGGGCGTGGTGTTGGCGGAGGTCATCTGGGTTTGCTTGCCTTGTAGGCCTGCTTGCGCTGCTTTTCCTTCGCTTCCTTCTCGGCCGCCTTCTCCGCCAGCAGGCGGTCGACTTCTGCTTGCTCCGCCATCGCCATCTCCGGCGTTTCCAGCGTGATGCGGCCCAGCGTGGCCGTGCGGTATTCGTTGATCAGGATGTTGGCAATGCGGTGGAAATCGACATAACCGCCGCTGCCCAGACAGCCGCGCTGGCGGCCTATGATTTCCATGAACTCGATGTCGTTGTCCGGCAGCGTCTCCAGCTTGAAACGCTCCTTCAGCATTTCGGGATAGTGCTTGAGGAAAAAGCCGGCGGCATAACAACCCACTTCATCGTTCTTGATGGCGGTTTCCTTGATGGCGCCGGTCACGGCGAGGCGATAGCCGCTGTCCGGATTTTCGATCTTGGGCCAGAGGATGCCGGGCGAGTCGATCAGCACCAGGCCATTACGCAGGTCGATGCGCTGCTGCGCCTTCGTGATGGCCGGCTCGTTGCCGGTCTTGGCCACGATCCGGCCAGCCAGGATGTTGATGATGGTGGACTTGCCCACGTTCGGAATGCCGGTGATGAGCGCAGTGATGTTGCCCAGCGCATCGGCGCGCGCCATGGACTTGCAGAGTTTGCCGAGCTGGCGGATCTGTTCGGGCTGGTCGGTCGTCACCGCCAGCGCCTTCACGTTGTCCTGTTGTTCCAGGTGTGCCACCCACTGACGGGTCATTTCCGGATCGGCCAGGTCGCTCTTGCTCAACAGCTTCAGGCAGGGCTTGTTGGCGCGGAACTTCGCGATGACCGGATTGGAGCTGCTGTACGGAATGCGGGCATCGACGATCTCGATGATGAGGTCGACCTTGGGCAGGGTCTCGCGGATTTCGCGGATGGCCTTGTTCATGTGGCCGGGGAACCAGTTGATGCTCATATGCGCGGCGGTCGATGTCGTAAAAGCGGCATTGTACCTGCTTCGGGCGGAGCCTGAGAGCCGCCGGTGCCGGATAGTGGTCCGGGGACGGATGGCATGGAGCTGGTGCCGCCCTGTCAGTGATAATCGGCCCCCTTTGTCCGGATGCCTGTCCCATGAGCCGCCCCCTGCCTGACCGCGATGGCATCAGTGCCAGCGCCGTTTTCCTGCCTGAAGGCGGCTGGCCGACAGTGCTCGCCTTTCTGGCCGAGCGTTTTCCCGGCGTGGACTCAGCCTGCTGGCAGGCGCGCATGGCGGCCGGCCGCGTGGTGGGCGAGGGCGGCGACAAGCTGGCGCCGGACGCTGCCTATCGTCCTCGGACACGGGTGTTCTATTACCGCGAGCTGGACGACGAGCCGGTGATCCCGTTCGAGGAGCATGTGCTGTTCGAGGACGAGCACCTGGTCATCGCCGACAAGCCGCACTTCCTGCCGGTGGCCCCGGTGGGGCAGTACCTGCGCGAAACCCTGCTGGCCCGGCTCAAGCGTCGGCTGGGCATCCCGCAGCTGGTACCGCTGCATCGTCTGGATCGCGAGACTGCCGGGCTGGTGATGCTGTCGAAGAACGTGGCCTCACGCGATGCCTACCATGCCCTTTTTCGCGGCGATGGCATCGAGAAGCTCTACGAAGCGATGGCGCCACTCAATCCGGCACTGGTCTTTCCCGCGACCCGACGCAGCCGTATCGAGCGTGCCGAGCGTTTTTATCGGCGCGAAGAGGTGACAGGGGCGCCGAATGCCGTATCGGTGATCACACTGATGGAGGCGGGTGACCGGTTCGGCCGTTACCGCCTGCAACCGGTGACCGGCAAAACCCACCAGTTGCGCGTGCACATGGCCGCACTCGGGATACCGATCTGCAACGACCTGCTGTACCCGAACGAGCGTGACCGTTCGGGTGAAGACCTGTCTCGCCCCCTGCAACTGCTGGCGCGGCATCTTGCCTTCCGTGATCCGCTGACGGGCGAGGAGCGCCGCTTCGAGTCGCGGTTTCGCCTGTTGCCGCTGTGAGGGCGAGTGGCGGGTGGCTCAGGCGATGGTTATGCTGCTGGCTACAGGAGAACGTTCGTGATCATTCCGCCACACCTGC
>JBKHWB010000042.1:0-18069 GCA_046566745.1 Gammaproteobacteria bacterium | reverse complement strand
CACGGGAAATGGCGGCTCGAGACGAGGTGGTAGCCGAGCAGCAGAAAGCGGTCGTAACCTACCAGCAGGAGGTGAGTGCACTCAGGCAGGACATGGAAGGCATGCGTGCCACCCTGACCGAACCGCAATGGCAGGCGCTGTACGAAGAGCGCCTGACCGCCATCAGGCTGAAGCATTTTCCCTGATCCGCACCCACCACACTGAACACGGGCATACGCTCAGCGACCGCTGGCAAAATGCTCGATAATGCTGATGTCGAGATGGTCGCCGATGTCCCTGCCGTAAAAGGCTGTGCGAATGATGCCGTTCTCGTCAATCAGGAACTCCGCCGGCACCTGGTTGACTTCACCCTCCATCCTGCCAGGCAGAAAGCCCTTGGCGGTAGCTGCGGCGATGTCCTTGAGTCGGCCTGCTGATTTCGCGAAGGCCAGCCAAGAGGTTTCGGCCCCATATTGCGCATAGAGATTACGCTGCGGATCAGGGATCACCGGAAACTCCTCCACCTTGCCCACGGCATATTCCCGGATGCTCTCGACCGGCGACTGGAACACGGCCATCAGGTCCAGCCCCTGCTGTTGCCAGAGGGACGACTTCTGCCGCATTTCATGCACCCGCAAATTACAGAACGGGCAGGAGGCATAGCGATAAAACGACAGATGCAGCTTGCGGCCACGATAATCCGCCAGCGAGCGCGTCTGGCCATACATATCGGTCACGGTGAAATCGGGCGCGGCGGAGCCGACAGTCAGGCGCATGGCAAAACTCCTGCAGGAAATGAACCCTGATACTATTTCATGATTCGATAATCATCAAACTATCAAGACTGCCGGGCGAAGTCTGCCTTCAAACAGGAAACCGGCTATGCTCTGGGTCTCACGATCACCACATCAGGAGCGGTCATGACCGACAACAAACAGGAAAAACTGACACTGCTGCAGATCGAGGATTACCGCTGCTCCGTCAACTTTGGCGGCGGCATCCTGCCGCTCACCACCGACGAGCCCGCGCCGCTTGGCAGCGGACAGGGCCCGTCCCCCGTGCAACTGCTGCTGGCAGCCGTTGCCAACTGCCTGACTGACAGCCTGCTGTTTGCCTTGCGCAAGTACAAGCAGGATGCGGAACCGCTCAGCTGCGAGGCCATCGCCAACATCGGTCGCAACGACGAAAATCGCCTTCGCGTATTGTCGATTGACGCCACCATGACGCTGGGCAAGAACAGTGCGGGCATCGAGAACATCGAGCGTATACTGGAGCAGTTCGAAGGCTTCTGTACGGTGACCCGCAGCGTGGCACAGGGCATTCCGGTACACCTGACGGTACGCAACGTCACCGGAGAGATCATCAAGCATCCCTGATACGGCAGCACCGGCGGGCACAGGATGCCCGCCTTCATGAGGGGCCAAAATCGATCGCAGGCAGCAACAGCGTTACAGCGTCGTGTCCAGCACCATCATGATGACGAATCCCGTCATCAGGCCCAGCGTTGCCATGCGCTGGTGTCCGTTGCGATGGGTTTCCGGAATCACCTCGTGCGACACCACAAACAGCATGGCACCACCCGCCAGCCCCAGGCCGACCGGATACGCTACCGCCAGTCCACTCGACAGGCCTATGCCCAACAACGCCCCCACGGGCTCCAGCAAGCCGCTGCCGGCCGCCACGATCACGGCGAGTGACGGGGAAAACCCGGCGGCGCGTAACGCGAGCGCAACAGCCAGACCCTCGGGGATATCCTGCAAGGCAATGGCTGTTGCCAATGGCAGGCCGACCGACATGTCTCCCTGGGCGAAACCCACACCCACGGCCATGCCCTCCGGAAGATTGTGCAGGGCAATGGCAAAGACAAAGAGCCACACCCGGCTGCAACGCTCATGACCGGGGCCGCATGGTCCCGTCTTGTCGTGCTCGTGCGGGGTAAACTCATCCAGCCCCAGCATCAGCAACACGCCCAGCATCATGCCAAGGACGACCACGCCGGCTCCACCAAACTCCGTTCCGACAATCGTCGCCCCTGCCTCCAGTCCCGGCAGCAGCAACGAGAATGCTGTCGCGGCCAGCATCATGCCGGCCGCCAGCCCTAGCATGGTGTCTTCGACCTTCTGCGGTACTCCCTTCATGACCAGTGCTGGCAGCGCCCCCAGCGTCGTCGCGACGAAGCCGGCGCCACCTCCCAGCAGGGCGTAATGGACGTAGGTGCCGGCCTGTCCTGATGCAATCTGCAGCAGGCTCTGCAACAACAGGCCAATCACCGCCACCAGTGCGACGCACAGCCCGATAGCAGTCAACGGGTGCGCCACGATATGCAGGCGGAGAGACTCGGACCAGGATGGGATGACGGCAGATTTCGATACAGTCATGACTTGCTTCTTCAGGTAGTAAACAGGTAGGCCATCAACACCATTCCCAGAGCGGCGATGATGCTGTTGATGACAGGGCCGGCATTCACGCTGTAGCCCTCGGGAATCTCGATCGGTCGCAACTGGCGCAGTACCTTGCGGTACTGCCACGATGAACTCACCGCTACGCCAGCGCCGAGCAACACAAAAGCCCCGCCCACCCAGAATGACACGCCTTTCTCCAGTGGCGCGCTGCCTTGTGCCGAAAACAGGTGGATGAAAAGGCCAAACCGTTCGATGACAAAACCGAATGCCATCAAGGCAAGGCTGGTGCGATTCCAGGCCAGCAAGGTTCGCTCGGCTGCAAAGAAAACCCGAGGATCATCCAGGTTTGACATGTCTTCTAGCTCCTGGCGCCAAATGCTCCGTGGTGTTTCATTATCACACCATTCAGCGGGCAGCATCATCCTGGCCAGCCGTAATTCATGCGCTTTGGACCTTCGTCTAACTGCATTCTCTGCCCATCTGGGTCTAGACTGTACGAAAAAGGACTTCTGCCATGCCCCCCACCTCGCAGCGGGTGAGCAGTTCGAATATCCGCGCCCTGATGGAGTTCCTGCGGCCCTACGCGCCCTTCAGCCACATGGAGACGGCGCATCTGGCGCATTTCGTTGAAAATTGCGAGCTGCACTATTTTGCTGACGGTGAGGTCGTGATCCGCCCTGAAGACGGCCCGGCCAGCCGCTTCTTCGTGGTGAAGCAGGGACGCATTCGCGGCGAGCGCCCCTCAACGCGCGACCAGCAACCGGAAACCACCTTCGAGATCACGCAAGGCGAATGCTTTCCGCTGGCCGCACTTATCGGTGAGCGACCGACCCGTACCCTGCACCGCGCCGTCGGTGACACTTTCTGCCTGAGCCTGAGTCGCAGCCGTTTCGTCGAACTGTTCACGCTGAGCGACGTATTCCGTGACTACTGCCTGCGCGGCGTCAGCAGTCTGCTCGACCAGGTCAACCGCAGCATTCGCCAGCAGGCACAACAAAACGTCAGTGACGAAGCCAGCCTGGACACGCCGCTCTCGCGCTATGCCCTGCGCAATCCGGTGGTGTGCTCGCCCGACACGCCGGTGCAAAAGGCCGTTCTGCGCATGCACGAAGCCAATGTCGGCTCCATCATCATCACCGACGACTATCGTCACCCCGTCGGCATTTTCACGCTGCGTGACCTGCGAGCGCTGGTGGCGGACACCACCGCCCTCGACATGCCCATCCAGAACGTCATGACCCAACGTCCGCTCTGCCTGGCGCCGGAAGACACCACATTCGATGCAGCACTGCTGATGGCGGCACACCACTTTGCCCACGTCTGCCTGACCAATCCCGACAAGGAGCTTGTCGGGGTGGTATCCGAACGCGACCTGTTCGCGCTGCAGAAAGTCAGCCTGGTCCATCTCACCCGCACCATCGCCACGGCACCTGAACTGCACACGCTCGTCGCACTGCGTGAAGACATCCGGCAACTGGTGGATGCCATGCTGGCACGGGGGGCAGCGGCGCGGCAGATCCTGCGCGTCATCACGACACTCAATGACTGCACGGTAAAACGCGTCATCGAGCTTAACCTCGCCCGCCATGATCCCGGGGTGGCTTTTACCTGGCTCACTTTTGGCAGCGAGGCGCGACAGGAACAAACCCTGCACACGGACCAGGACAACGCCATCATCTTCGAGTTGCCGGAAGGGATGATGGCCGACGAGGTGCGCGAGCGCCTGCTGCCCTTTGCCCGGCGGATAAACGACGATTTGGCTCTGTGCGGATTTGCATTATGTGAAGGCAACATCATGGCCAGCAATCGCGAGCTGTGCCTGAGCGTACAGGAATGGCACGACTGGTATCGCCACTTTGCCACTGCGTGGACACCGCAGAACCTGCTGGAATCGGCCATCTTTCTGGATGCACGCGCGGTGCATGGCGACATCGGCATAGCGGCATCGCTGCTTGCCAGCGTGCACGACATCATTGGCAACCACACCCTGTTCCTGCGCATGATGGCGGAGATGTCGCTTGAGCGGAAACCGCCGCTGAACTTCTTCCAGGGTTTTGTCTATGCGAAGGGCGGCGAGAGGCACACCATCGACCTCAAGAAGCAGGGACTCACGCCATTTGTGGATGCGGTACGCGTGCTGGCTTACGCACATGGCATCAAGGCCGCCAATACGTTTGAGCGGCTTGAGGCACTGCAGTCTGCGCGCGTTCTCACCGCGCCCGACGTGAATGCCTGGATGGAGGCCTACGGCCTGTTGCACTTGCTACGCATGCGCCACCACCAGCAGCAGCTTGCCGCCGGCCTGCCGCTGGACAACCGAATCAAGCCCGATTCCCTCAATCCGCTGGACGCACGCATCCTGCGCGAGTCCTTCCGCCAGGCACAGCGATTGCAGCAAGTGCTGGCGCTGGCCTACCAGTTGTGAGGCGATGATGAACTGGCTGACCCGGCTACTGCGACGCCCTGCCGATGCTGGCCCCGGCCGGCGCGTGCTGGCCGCGCTTCCACACGCCCCGGTTCCAGCTGAGGCCCGCTTGCAGGACTGCCGCTTCGTGGTGGTGGATGTCGAAAGTACGGGACTCAACGTACAGAAAGACCTGCTGATCTCCATCGGAGCCGTGGCCATCGAGAAGGAGCAGGTTCGCCTGGCTGACCAATTCGAGGCCATCCTGGCACAGCCACGGGCGGATACGCGAGACACCGTCCTGTTGCACGGATTGGGCGGAGAAGCCATCGCAAGCGGCGAAGATCCGGCAACCGTGCTCCTGCGCTTCTATCAGTGGAGCGGGCCTGCCATATTCCTTGCATTTCATGCCGGCTTTGACCGCAGCATGGTGGAGCGCACAACCCGAGAGCAGTTTGGCCTGGTGCCGGTCCGCGAGTGGCTGGACATTGCCCACTGCCTGCCCACGCTGTTTCCTGCACTTCGCGAGGGCAGGCACAGCCTGGACGACTGGGCGGAGTGTTTCGGGCTAGCCAACCATGCACGGCACGAGGCGGCCGCCGATGCCTTCGTCACGGCCGAGCTGGCGCTTGTCACCTTGCGCGCCGCTCGTCACAACGGCCTGGTCACGGTGGCGGACTTGCAGAAAAAGGTGAAGCTCTACCAGCAACTGCAACAGATGAAGTCCATCTGATGACCACAAAAAAAACGGGCACCCTGCGGCACCCGTGACCTGGAGATCAGCGCTCTCTGGACAATACTGTCGCCATTCAGAGTCAGGACTCAGCATGGCACTCCTGATGCGGCCTACCCTAGCGGTTGGCACGAGCCCGGTCACTTGGACCTTGGTCTAGCGCGGGACACGCTGGACGACACCACGGGCCTCCGCCATAGTCAGGCCAACCATAGAGGACATCGATGCCTGCCTGGATACTGCCACTCGTCACGCTGAGCTATGTCGGCTTGCTGTTCGCCCTGGCGTTCTGGGGTGACCGGCAGGAGGGCCGCTTCAGTTCGCGCCAGCGCATGGTGCTCTACAGCCTGACACTAGCCGTGTACTTCACCTCATGGACGTTCTATGGAGCCGTGGGGGCGGCCGTGCAAAGCGGCTGGAGCTTCCTGCCTATCTACCTCGGCCCCTTGCTGCTGGTTCTGTTTGGCCACCGGCTCTGGGAGCGACTGATCCTCGCCAGCAAAGCGCAACCGGTCACCTCCATTGCCGATTTCATTGCCGCCCGTTACGGCAAGGCACAGCATCTCGCCGCCCTCGTCGCGCTGTTTGCCGTGATCGGCATCCTTCCCTACATAGCGCTGCAACTGAAGGCCGTGGCCCTGAGCCTGGAGGTGATGCGTGACCACGGCTTGAGCAATGCCGTCATTCCCGGCGATACGGCACTCTGGACGGCGCTGCTGCTGGCCCTGCTCGCCATCCTGTTTGGCACGCGCCGCCTGGATGCCAGCGAACACCACCTCGGCCTGATGCTGGCCATCGGCCTGGAATCCGTCGTCAAAGTGGCGGCACTGGTCGCCGTCGGCCTCTTCGCCTTCACCTCCCTGCCATCGGCCAACCTCGACTTGCTGCGGGATCCCCGCCTGCAGCAACTGGTGCGGCCGGGAGAACTGCCGCCCGGCTTCCTGGCCCAGACACTGATCGCGTTTACGGCGTTTTTCTGCCTGCCCCGGCAGTTCCATGTCAGCGTGGTGGAATGCGACGATGTCCGCCACGTGCAGGGTGCACGCTGGCTGTTCGGCATCTACCTGATGCTGGTGACGCTGGCCGTACTTCCCATTGCGGCCGCTGCACTCACCGATCCGCGACTCGCCGGCCTCAACCCCGACATCGCGGTGCTGGCCCTGCCCCTGGCCGCCAATCATGACCTGCTGGCCATTCTCGCCTTCCTGGGCGGCTTCTCGGCCGCCACCGGCATGGTCATCGTGGCTACCGTTGCCCTCTCCACCATGGTCAGCAACGACCTCATCATCCCCACGCTATGGCGCATCAAGTCCCTGCGCCTCGGCGAGCGCCGCCAGATCAAGGGCGTGCTGCTGGCAACACGCCGTTTTTCCATCATCGTCATCGCACTGCTGGGCTATGGCTGTTACCGCCTCATCAATGAGTTCGAACAACTGTCTGCCATCGGTCTGCTGGCATTTGCCGCAATGGCCCAGTTTGCCCCGGCCATTGTCGGCGGCCTCTTCTGGCGCGGTGGTAGCAAGCATGGCGTGACCGCAGGCCTGTGCATGGGATTTGGATTGTGGCTGTATACCCTGCTGTTGCCGGCACTGGCACGCACGGGAGGCAACACACCGGAATGGGTAACACAGGGGCCGCTCGGCATCGACTGGTTACGGCCCGAATCACTGTTCAACCTGTCCGGTTGGGACAGCCTGACACACGGCGTATTCTGGTCCCTGCTCGCCAACATCAGCCTGTTCGTACTGATGTCGCTGCGCCATCGTCCGACCCTCAGCGAGCAGATTCAGGCCACGCCATTCCTCGACCCCTACGCCGCTGCCAGCACGCCGGTCGAACCGGCCGAATGGGGTCGGCTGCCGCTGAGCGAACTGCAGGACCTGGCGGCCCGCATCGTGGGCGAGGGCCCTGCACGACAATCCTTCCAGACCTTCGCCCGCAGCCGGCATGAAACGCTGGATTTGCGCCGCAACGCGTCGGCGCCGTGGTGGCAGTTCACCGAGCGCCTGCTGGCAGGCGCGATCGGAGCACCATCCGCACGCGCCATGATAACCACCGCCTTGCGTGGCAGCGGCATGGAAATCGGCCAGGTCATGTCGTTGCTGGACCAGACGTCACAATTGCAACGATTCAATCGCGACCTGCTCTCCACCATGATGGAAAACATCACGCAGGGCATCAGCGTGGTTGATGCCGACCTGCGGCTGGTAGCCTGGAACCGCCGCTACATGGAACTGTTCGAGTACCCGCCCGAGCTTATCTACGTCGGCTGCCCGGTAAGTGATCTCATCCGTTTCAATGCCCGTCGCGGCGAGTGCGGTCCCGGTGATGTCGAAGAACACGTGCGCAAGCGCGTGCACTACATGCGTGCCGGCAGCCCCCACATCTTCGAACGCGTGCGCAGCGACGGCCGCGTCATCGAAATGCGAGGCCAGCCGATTCCCGGCGGCGGATTCGTCACCACGTTTACCGACGTCACCCACTTCAAACGCACCGAACAGGCACTGGCAGATGCCAAGCAAGCCCTGGAGCTTCGTGTGGAGCAGCGCACGCACGAACTGAAAGAGGCCCTCAAGGCGCAGGAATCGGCCAAGCAGCAGGCGGAAGAAGCCAATGTATCGAAAACCCGCTTCATCGCGGCCGCCAGCCACGACCTGTTGCAACCCATGAATGCCGCCCGCCTGTTCGTAACGGCCCTGCAGCAAAGTACCCATGACTCGTCGGAGCAGGAGCTGGTGCAGCAGATCGACAGCTCGTTGCGGGGTGCCGAAGAACTGCTGTCGGCGCTGCTGGAGATCTCACGGCTGGATGCCGGGGCGCTCTCGCCCACCATGGCCCCCGTCTGCCTGCAAGAGCTGTTCGACAGCATGCAGTCACAGTTCGGCGCACTGGCCGACCGGCGCGGCTTGCGCCTGCGAATCGTGCCGACAGGCGCATGGGTGCTCAGCGACCGGCAGTGGCTACGCCGCATCCTGCAAAACCTGATCAGCAACGCCCTGCGCTACACCCGCCACGGCCGCGTCATCGTCGGCGTGCGACGCACCGGCTGTCAGGTGCGCATCGACGTGTGGGACACCGGCCCCGGCATTCCGCCCAGCAAGCAGCAGCAGATCTTCGAGGAGTTCCACCGCGGCGGGGAGGCATCGCCCTGGGGCGAAAAGGGCATGGGCCTCGGCCTGGCCACCGTCGACCGCATGACCCGCCTGCTCGGGCACTCTGTCACGGTGCGTTCTGCGCCGGGGCATGGCTCCGTATTTTCCGTCACGATGGATCGTGCCGATCCCGCACCCGCCGCGCAGTCAGAGGAAGGCAACCAGCCCCCCCTGCAGCCCTTGGCGGGCATAACGGTCCTCTGCATCGATAACGAGCCCGACATCCTGGCCGGCATGAATGCCCTGCTCTCGCGCTGGGGCTGCAGCGTATTGCTGGCGGGTCACCCGCAGGAGGCCGAACGGCTGCTCCGCGAGGGAGGGAGGGGGCCGGACATCCTGCTGGCCGACTATCATCTGGGCACCGAAGAAAACGGGCTCAGCCTGCTGCGGCGGCTGACCGGTGGCCGGCCGGCCGCCCTCATCACGGCCGACCACTCCGAGGAACTGGCGCAGCAGGTGCGGGACGCCGGCTTCACCCTTCTGCGCAAGCCGGTCAAGCCGGCCGCCCTGCGGGCTTTTCTGTCGGCACAGGGCTCGGGGGCATAGCCATCCGGGCGTCTTGCGTGTAACTTCGTGCCCTGCTTTTTTCACCCTTGGAACAGGACCGTCTAATGAACCGTCACCTCCGCAATGGCAGCCTGATCATTGCCCTCAGCGCCGCCCTCGCCGCCTGCATGCCACCCAACTCCACCTCGGCCAAAAAGCCGGAGTCCGTTGACGAGCGCGCCGCCTACGCCATCGGCTTCATGACCGGCAAATCCAGCTCGGCCCAGGCTCCCTCGCTGAACGTCGACCAGTTTGCAGCCGGCTTCCGTGACGCCTATGCCAAGAAGGACGGCAAGATCACCCAGGACGAAATGAAGGAAGCCCTGATCGCCTTCGAAAAGAAGATCCGCGAAGAGGCCGAGGCCAAGATGCAGAAAGATGCGTCCGAAGCCCAGACCAAGGGCACTACCTTCCTGGCCGAGAACGGCAAGAAGGCCGGCGTCACCACCACCGCCTCCGGCCTGCAGTATGAAGTGATTACCATGGGTACCGGTGCCAAGCCGGCCGCCACCGACACCGTAAAGGTGCACTATGAAGGCAAGCTGCTGGACGGCTCTGTGTTCGACAGCTCCATCCAGCGTGGCGAGCCGGTGAGCTTCCCGCTCAACCGTGTCATCCCGGGCTGGACCGAAGGCGTCCAGCTGATGCCGGTCGGCTCCAAGTTCAAGTTCACCATCCCGGCCAACCTGGCCTATGGCGACCAAGGCGCCGGCCCGATCCCGCCGCACTCCGTGCTGCAGTTTGAAGTGGAACTGCTGGACATCGTGAAGTAATACGATCGCCACAAAAAAAGCCCCGGCACTCGCCTGAGTCCCGGGGCTTTTTGTTGCGCGTCAGGCGCGTATTGCTCAGACGGGGCTACCGCATTTCATGACGAACAACCACACCTGCGTTCAGGCCACATCACGCCCAAGCACTGGTGCAGACAGGAAGATCGCCTTGATCCCCCGGATTCGGACCGATTGACCGGATGTGCTTAAGAGTCCCGGAAAAGCGTTCGTCATGTTCCCTCCTTTGTTCCCCAACCAAGACACACTGCAAACAGTGGAGACTCGGCAGGGAGCCAAGGATTATTTGACGGTGAAGCGTACCGTAATGGCCCGCTTGGTGGCTGTTTTCAGCACCGCCACCACTTTGTCACCGCTGCTCAAGGTAATGCCGCGAGCCTCCAGCCTGCCTTCGGACACGGCCAGATCAGCAACCGACTTGCCCTTGCGGGACAGCGACGTCAGCTTGCCCGTCATGCCAGCAGGATCGAAGGGCTTGCCATGGTCTTCCACATAGATCATCGCACCTTCCGGTTGGGCCACCAGTTCGAACGACAAGTCGCTGGCCATCTGCACAATGCCGCCATGCTTGGGCTTGGCACCACCGTGGGCATGCGCCACATTCACACCCATGGCCGCCACACCCAGCGCCAGGGCAACTATCCCCAGAGTTTTACGGATCATTTCGGTTCATCTCCCCGGTGCAGCGCACTTGCAAAAGGCGGCGCCGCGAGGCCTTGCTTGCTCAGTATGTTTCGCCCGTTTCCTGCGTGGCCGATGCCTCCGCCTGCTGCAACAGCTGCCGTGTCGGCTTTTCACCAAACAGCCAGTACAGCATCGGCGTCAGCAGGGTATCGAGCAGGGTCGAGCTGATGAGGCCGCCAAAGATCACCACGGCCACCGGATGCAGGATCTCCTTGCCCGGCTCGTCCGCAGCCAGCAGCAGTGGCGTCAACGCAAAGGCCGCCACAAGTGCTGTCATCAGCACCGGGGTCAGGCGTTCCAGCGAGCCCCGCACGATCATGGCCTGACCGAAGGTCTCGCCCTCGTAGCGGCACAGGTTGATGTAGTGGCTGATCTTGAGGATGCCGTTTCGCGAAGCAATGCCGGCCAGCGTGATGAAGCCGACCATGGAGGCCACCGACAGGCTGACCCCCGCCAGCCACATGGCCAGCACGGCGCCAATCAGCGCCAGCGGAATGTTCGCCATGATGATGGCGGCCAGCACCACCGACTGGTATCGGGAATACAGCACCAGAAACATCAGCAGTAGCGAGACGAGCGACAGACCGATGATGAGTTGCATCGCCTGCTCCTGCGCCTGGAACTGCCCCTCCAGACTGACAAAGGTGCCCGTCGGCAAGGCTGCCGCCGAAATCTCGCCACGAATGTCCGCGACCACCGACCCCATGTCCCGGCCGTCGGTATTGGCGTAAACAACAATGCGCCGTCTCCCGTTTTCGCGGCCGATCTGGTTGGGGCCATCGGTTTCTTCCACACTGGCAAACGCAGAAACCGGCAGGCGCCCGGCGGGCGTGTCGATCAGTGTGCGCGCCAGATCCTGAGGCGTGCGCTGGGCATCGGGCAGTCGCAGGACCAGCTCATAGCGGCGCGCACCGTCCACCAACTGGGCGCCATGCGCACCATCAGTCAGTGCCTGCAGCACTCGCACGGCCTCGCCCGGTGTCAGTCCCAGTTCCGCAGCCTTGCGATGATCAATCCGCACCGTGATTTGCGGAATCAGCACCTGCTTTTCCACGGTCAGGTCAACCAGCCCCGGCACCGTCGCCAGACGCGCACGCATCTGCTCGGCCAGACCACGCAAGGTATCGGTGTCATCGCCGTAGATCTTCAGCGCGATCTGCGCGCGAACGCCCGACAGCAGATGATCCAGGCGATGCGAGATGGGCTGGCCGATGGCCACCTGCGCCGGCAGCACGGCGAGCTTGTCGCGAATGTCCGCCATGATCGCCTCGCGGTCGCGTCCGGACCGCTTCAGGTCGACATCGATTTCGGCGGAGTGCACGCCTTCCGCATGCTCGTCGAGTTCGGCACGCCCGGTTCGCCGCCCCACCTGCACGACCTCGGGAACACTGCGTATCAGTTCTTCCGCTACCTGCCCCACCCGGTTGGCCTCGGCCAGCGACGTACCAGGACTGAGCATCAGTGACAACACCAGCGACCCCTCGTTGAACGCCGGCAGGAAAGCACGTGGAAAGAACGGCACGCTGGCCGCTGCCACGATCACGGTCACCACTGCCGCTAGCAACAGCTGACGCGCACGCGGGAACGACCACTGCAACAGGCGACCGTCCTGGCGCTTGAGCCAGGCCACCAGCGGACTGTCGCCATGATCCAGCTGTTTCATGCGGGGCAGCAGGTAATAGCAGAGTACCGGGGTGACCGTCATCGACACGGCCATGGAGGCCAGGATGGAGACGATGTAGGCGATGCCGAGCGGAGAGAACAACCGCCCTTCGATGCCGGGCAAGGCAAACAGCGGCACGAACACCAGCACCACGATGACCGTGGCATAGACAATGCCCGAGCGCACTTCCACGCTGGCACGGCGCACCACTTCCAGCACGGACAGCGGATTGCCCGCCAGACGGTTCTGCTTGAGCCGGCGCAGGATGTTCTCGACATCCACCACGGCATCATCCACCAGTTCACCGATCGCAATCGCCAGGCCTCCCAGCGTCATGACATTGAGCGACTGGCCAAGCCACTGGAACACGAGGGCCGTCACGGCCAGGGACAACGGAATGGCGGTCAGCGAGATCAGCGTGGTACGCGCCGACAGCAAAAAGGCGAACAGTATGATGGCCACCATGATGGCACCATCACGCAACGCATCGGACACGTTATCAACAGAGGCCGTAATGAAGTCGGCCTGCCGGAACAGCACTCGCGGTTCCGCCAAGCCCGCCGGCAGACCCTGCCGCAGCTCCTGCAAGGCCGTTTCAATGGCCGCCGTGAGTTTCACCGTATCCGCTTGCGGCTGCTTCTGCACACTCAGGATGACCGCCGGCAGGCCGTTATAGCCGGCGTCGCCACGCTTGAGCCCGGCGGCATAACCAACCGTTGCCACCTGCTCCAGACGTATCGGCCGACCCTCTTTCCAGGCCACAGCCAGACCGGACAAATCCTCCACCCGGTTGCTGCGTCCGAGATGCCGTATCAGGTATTCGCGACTATTGAGATCAATGAAGCCCCCACCGGCATTGCCGGAGTAGCCCTTCAACGCCTGCTCGATCTGGCTGAGCGACACCCCCGCCTGAGCCATGCGCACAGTGTCTGGGGCAACGCGCAACTGGCGCACGTCGCCGCCAATGGGAATCACCTGCGACACGCCGGGAATGGACAACAAGCGCGGCCTCAGGACGAAGTCAGCATACTCGCGCGCGGCCATCGGACTCGCCGATGCCTGACCGTTCTCGCCACCGGCAAGCGGCAAGGCAATCAGCATGACCTCCCCCATGATGGACGAGACCGGGCCCATCACCGGTGAAATACCCTCCGGCAACTGCTCACGCACCAGCGTCAGCCGCTCGGCCACCAACTGGCGGCTTCGGTAAACGTCAGTACCCCAGTCGAATTCCGCATAGACAATCGACAACCCCACTCCCGACGTCGAGCGCACGCGGCTGACGCCGGGCATGCCGTTGAGTGCCGTCTCGACCGGAAACGTGACCAGTTGCTCCACCTCTTCCGGGGCCATGCCGCCGGACTCGGTCAGCACCGTCACCAGAGGCTTGTTGAGGTCGGGAAATACATCGACCGGCGAGCGCACGGCCGACAATGCACCGTACAGCATCAACAGTAGCGCAACCGCGAGGACGAACAGCCGGTTGTGCAAGCTGTAGCGAACGATCCAGTTAAACATCAGCCTGCTCCCGTCAACGGATCTGCGCGATCAGCGGCGCACCCTGTACCACGACGCGGTTGTCCGCCCCCAGGCCCCGGGTCACAACCACGGTCTGCGCATCCAGCGGCTTGAATTGCACGGGCTGGGGAATGAAGCGCTCCGCACCCGACTTGATCCACACCACGGGTTCATTCGCGGGATTGCGCACCACTGCCTGCGCCGGCAGCACAAAGCCGCTGACGCGTTCGTTCAGCATCACGATGACACTAACCGGTTGGCCGATCGCCAGCGGAATGCTCTCGCCCGCCTTTTCCGGACGCAGGGAAAATGTCAGTGGCAACACGCCATCACGCAACACACGAGCAGCGCCACGCAGGTTCAATACCACTCCCGGGGTTTCCTGCAGTCGGGCTCCCTGCACGCGGGCGGCAAGCCCGGCATCCGTGGTCGTTGCCTCAACCAGCATGCGCGCGGGATCCACCACCTCAAACAGGATTTCGCGTTCCTCGACCACCTGCCCCGCCAGCACTTCCGCGCGGGCAATCACACCGGACACCGGCGCCGTCAGCACCTCTCGCGATGCCAGACTTTGCGCGATGCTCTTCTCACGCTGCTGCAAACCCTGAACCTCCGTGCGCGCAGCATCGATTTCCTTGCGGGGCACCGTCCCCTCCAGAGACTCCAATCGTGCCAGGCGCTGGGCCGCAATCTCACGTTGGCCTTGCAACTCCGCAAGCAGTGCCTGCTGCCCCCCTTGGGCATAGGGCTCGGCATGGTGCCGGACATAAGCCAGTACCTCGCCACGCCGTACGGCCTGACCTGCTACCGGCAACCCCTTGGGGCCCGGCTCAATCCGGCCGCGGAGCAGGGCCTGCACCCGACCGCCAGCATTCGGATCAATGATCACGCGCCCCGGCATCGCGACGGTGGCTGCCGTTTCCGAGGACTGCGACACCAGCGTGCGTATGCCCATGCGGCGTTGAGCTGTCTTTGGCACATTCACGCTGCCATCCGGCAGGCGTGCCAGCCCGGACACGGCCGCTGTAGACACCTGCCCATCCAGATGCTCACCATCCGGTCCGTGGGCGCCAGGTGCCGCCACCGCCACCGCGCAGGCAAGAGCCACTACCGACAACAGGCTGCCGGAAACAAGAAAACGTTGGCGATTCATAGCGTCCTCCCGGACGATGCCTGCGCCACGCGACGCTGCCTGACAAAGAAAACAGCGCCCGCCAGCAGTATCAGCGCTGCCGTACCCCAAGCAAGATATTCAGCTGTGTGCGAATGCTCGTGGCCGTGATCGTCATGCACCATGCCCTCCTCCACCACCAGCGTGCCGTCCAGCAGGTCGGCGTCATCGCCCGTCATCAGCGTGAATACCAAGGCGTGCTCGCCCGGCTTCTCCAGCTCTGCCAGCAACGCCGGATCGGTCACGACAAAGGCGCCGGACTCTGGTTGGAAGCTCGCGGTGGCCTTGAGCGCACCGGACTCCACCTCCAGCGACCCCGTCACCACGGGCTCGTTGGTCTCGTAGCGGTCGATCATGATGGTCAGCTGCTGCGAGTCATGCACGGCTACCAGTTCGAACAGTTCGGTATGTGCCTCCAGCCGAGGCAGGGACACGCCGGCCGCGCGGGTGGCTTTCTCGTCAAGATGCTCGCCGTTCGGACCATGGGCACCGGGAGCCGACCAGACTGTCGGCGATACGGCCAGCAATCCCGACAAGGCAAGGCGGATCAATTGCCGCATGAGCGGCCGTGTAAATTCCAGAAAACGTCTCATGGCGTTTTTCCCAAAGCGTGATGAAGGCGTGCACGGGCAAGACCTAGGGCTGCCTGTTGCCGCCCTAGTGAAGACTCAGCGTCGGTTGCCGCCGCGAGTGCGCGCAACAGCTCGGGTAGCGGCCTTTCGCCAGCACGAAAGGATTGATTGATCAGTTGCGCCCGTTCGCGCAGCAAAGCGGCACGGGACTGTGCAGCATGGAACTGTTCCGTTGTCGCGAGGACTGCCAGACGGGCCGACTCGGCATCAGCCCGCAGTTTTTCCCGCAAGCGCTCATACCCCAGCTCGGCCAGTTCCAGTTCTGTCTGCGCAGCAATCTGCAGCGAGCGACCTCGGGCATTCATCGCGAGCGGCAAACGGACACCGATCGCCAGGCTTTCATGATCAGGCTGCGCATTACCGGGAGATTCCCGACGCATACCGAGCGTGAGTTCGGGCGAGGAGCGACGCTCGTGCCGGGCCTGAGCAGCTCGGGCGCGGGCGCGCTCCCGGTCGGCGTTCGCGAGCTGCAGTCCGGGATGATTCGCCAGCTCAGCATCGGTCACCATGCCCGGCCCGGAAAATGCCAACTCGCTGTCGGGCAATGCCTCCTGCCCCGTCAGCAACGCCCATCCGGCGCGCGCGGCAGACAGGCGCTGGCGAACATCAGCGTGCTGAATGCTTGCCGTCAACACTTCAGAACGCGCCACCAGCGCATCGGCCCGCGCCAGGTCACCCGCACGAACGCGTCGCTCGACATCGTCCGCCAGCGCCGACAGCGTCGCGAGATTCGACTCCGACTGGGCCAACTCCGTATGCAGCGCCATTAACGCCCACGCCGACTCCTGCACCTCACGGGACAGCTGCAGGAGCGCCAGCCGTTCAGCAGCCTCTGCCTGCACCAGGCCGGCCCTTGCATGGGCACGGCGGGCAGCGCCCTGCCCCGGCATCAGCAGTGGCCACGCGAGCCCGACTTCGGACTCCTGCTGCCCGGCATCGGTCTGCCAGCGGTCACTCCAGTGCGTGACCTCCAGAGACGGGGCATCTGCCCAAGGAACGTAGGCCGCGTCCTTCTCGGCCTCAGCCTGTTGTCGCTGCCCCGACGCGGCACGCGACGCCAAGGTCCGCTGCCAGGCCAAGCGGACAGCTTCCGCCAGTGAAATTCTTGCGACGGTCGACTCGGTCATGACCGCATCGGCAGCCGGCGGCACTACCTCCGCCAGTGCACGAGTGTCCGCCTGTGCACGGGTGACGGGCAACACCGCGACACTCGCCACCACTACGTGGACGAGCATGAAAATCGGTTTCATGAGTTACCTGATCCATGAATGACAGGGGCATCCTGCTGCCTTCACGCCACCAAACGGCGCAACAGCAAGACGGCTGCACGGCAACGCTCAGCACATGCCGGGGTGCCGGGTATCAGGAAATCAGGCGGGGAGGCCGCAAGGGGCCGTCAAGCGAAGGGGATTGGTGATGACTGACCGAAAAAACGGGGAGATTATCCGTGACATACACCGGGGACAACCACAGGCCATCCGACATCAAGACGCAACAACCGCCATGGTCGGACATGACATGCAGGGATGACTCCGCGGAGTCATCGGCCTTGTAGGAACCGTCATCGTGGTGATGATGTCCTTCATTCTCCAAGTGCATCATGGCATGGCTGACATCATCCGGGGTTTCCAGCGTCCACGACACATCGCCCGCCAAGGCGCCTTGCCCCAGCAGGGAAACGATCAGGAACATCACGGTCAATAGTCGGCCCATGCGCAACAGTATAACCAAGCCCGGATCAGACGGATATGCAGACCATGGTTTCCATTTGTACATGACGCGCCTGCCAGATCACGTTATTCCTGCCGCCCCGCCCATGGCGATCAGGGCGACGGACCGACTCCTCCCCAACCGACGCCGGTGCCCCCTGCGGAAAGCAACCCCGGCCTGCCGGACATCAAGACGCAAGGCGACCGGCAACAAAAAGCCCCGGCACTCGCCAGAGTCCCGGGGCTTTTTGTTGCACGGGTGAGCGCGCGGACGCCTCAGGCGAGCACAGGCCTGCCGAACTCTGCAGCCCCCATAAGCCAGCTCACCTCGTGGCCCGGGAACAGCCAGTACGGCGTGCATTCCGAACTGCTGGCGCAGTTGGGGTAGTCCGGATTGCGGCTGGGGCCGGCGATCGTTTTTTCCATCACCATGGAGATGTACTGGTCGTTGCTGCCTTCCAGCGTATTGCCGTTCAGGATCACTTCCACACCCGTGGCTTTTGCGTATCGGCGCACGGCATCCACGCGCGAATTCTGCGGTGCATAGGCATCCGCACCCACGCCGTTTTCTGACGTGACACGAATGCCGTCCGGCACACGCGCCACCAGCGAATGGTTGCCTTCGGTATGGCCCGGCGTGTGGATCAGGGCCACGCCCCGGCCCAGCTGGATGTCGCCGTCGAACATC
>JBKHWB010000041.1:0-18354 GCA_046566745.1 Gammaproteobacteria bacterium | reverse complement strand
CCGGCATCTCCGCCGGCTTGCGGATGTCGGCTCGGTCGATTTCAGCCAACAGTCTGGCAGCAGCCGGCGACCCTGCCAGTGCGGGTGTCGTCAACAGACGTTCCAGTCGCTCCACATCCAGAGAACTCATGATAACGGGTGGCAGCGAAGCCATGGCTAACTCCTCAGTGCAGCAGTTCTGCTGTCCCAAAAGGTGAATCGAAGCAAAAAAGAAAAGCCCTGCAATCGCAGGGCTCACGACAGCATAACCGGGATGCGGCACGCAAGCCACTGTTGACCGTTATGTTCAGTCTTCCTCGACGGCGAAAACGGCCAGATGGTCAAAGTCGGGGCGCAGTCCCACCTCGCTGCCAACCTCGTGGCATTCGTGGCTGGGACTTTGGGCGAGCACGATGCTGCCGTCGTGCAGCTTGAGGGCGTACTGGAAAATCGCTCCGCGAAACGCGCGCTCCTGTACGGTGGCCCGCAGCAGTGAGCTTGCCTCCAGCACCAGATCGTCCGGACGTACGAGGACATCAACGATTTCCCCTGGGGCATGAGTGCTGCGCATGTGACCGGTGATGCGGCCCAGGGCGGTGTCGACATGGCGCTCGTCGACGACCCGGCCGCGCAGCAATCGTCCCTGGCCCACGAAGTCAGCCACGAAGCGGTCCGCCGGCTCGTGGTAGAGGCGGTAGGCCGTGTCCTGCTGCTGGATGCGACCGCTGCGCATCACGGCAATGTGGTCGGCCATGGCGAAGGCCTCAAGCTGGTCATGCGTCACCAGCAGGGCGGTGATGCCTTCCTGCCGCAGGATGAGGCGGACATCGCGCGCCAGTGATTCGCGCAGTTCGGTATCCAGGCTGGAGAAGGGCTCATCCAGCAGCAGCAGGCGTGGTCGCGGTGCCAGCGCGCGTGCCAGGGCAACGCGCTGCTGCTGTCCCCCTGACAGTGTGTGCGGATAGTGGCCGCCGCGCCCTTGCAGGCCGACCAGATCCAGCAGTGCCTTTACGCGGGCCTCGCGTTCCTGGCGCGGGCGGCTGCGCAGGCCGAAGGCGATGTTGTCGGCCACGGTCAGGTGCGGGAACAGGGCCAGGTCCTGGAAGACCATGCCAACGTTGCGTTTCTCTGGTGGGCAGGTGTGGCCAGCCTGGCTCATCACGTCGCCATCCAGGCGGATCTCGCCCGCCAGCACCTCGTCAAAGCCGGCGATGGCCCGGAGCAGGGTGGTCTTGCCACAGCCAGAGGGGCCGAGCAGGCAGCCGATGGTGCCGGCGCCGATGTGCAGGGAGACGTTGTCCACCACGGTTTTGCCGTGGTAGCCGGCCGTGAGGGAGTCAATGGTCAGCATGATGGGCTTCCCTCGCAGGTTTCAGGGTACGGGCGAGCAGCAGGACGGGCAGGATGCCGGTGATGACGATGAGCAGGGCAGGGGCGGCGGCTTCGGCCAGGCGCTCGTCCGAGGCCAGTTCGAAAGCCCGCACCGCCAGTGTATTGAAGTTGAACGGGCGCAAGATGAGGGTGGCGGGCAGTTCCTTCAGGACGTCGACGAAGACGAGCAGCAGGGCGGTCAGCAGGCTGGTGCGCAGCATGGGGATATGCACCTGCCGGATCACCTCGGACGGGCGCCGGCCGAGGGAGCGGGCGGCCTGGTCCATGCTGGGCCGGATGCGGGCCAGCCCCGACTCCAGGGTGTTGGTGGCGACGGCCATGAAGCGCACGGCATAGGCCAGCAGCAACGCAAACAGCGTTCCGCTCAGCAACAACCCGCTGCTCATGCCCCAGTGCTCACGCAACCAGGCGTCCACACCATTGTCGATCCAGGCCAGCGGCAGCATGACGCCGATAGCGATCACCGTGCCCGGGATGGCATAGCCCATGGTCGCCATTTGTACGCTGCTGTTGACCACCCAGTGCGGGCGCAGGCGTCGCCCGTAGGCGAGCAGCAAGGCCAGCAGAACGGTCAGTCCTGCCGCCATTGTGGCCAGTCTCAGACTGTTCCAGGCCAGGGGCAGGAAATCGCCTTCCAGCCAGGCGTGGCGCTGTTCGATGGCCCAGGTGGCCAGCTGCGCGGCAGGAATGAGGAAGCCGAACAGGACGGGCAGGAGCAGACCGGTGACGGCCAGCCCGGCGCGCATGCCGGCCAGCGGCCGGCGCGGGGATGGACTGCGGCTGCCCTGGTGGTGGTAGCGTGCGCGCCGACGCGACAGACGCTCGATCAGGATCAGCAGGAGCACGGCGCCCATGAGGATGGCGGAGAGTTGGGCGGCGGCGGCGGCATCGCCGAGGCCGAACCACGTGCGGAAGATGCCGGTGGTAAATGTGGTCAGGCCGAAGTACTGGACGGTACCGTAATCCGCCAGTGTCTCCATCAAGGCCAGGGTGAGGCCGGTAACGATGGCGGGGCGGGCCAGCGGCAGGGCTACCCGGAAGAAGGCGGCGCGGGGTGGCAAGCCCAGACTGCGGGCCACCTCCAGCGTGCGGTGTGCCTGCTCCAGGAAGGCAGACCGGGCGAGCAGGTAGACATAGGGGTAGAGCACGAGTGCCAGCATCAGCATGGCGCCGGGCAGCGAACGCAACTCCGGAAACCAGTAGTCCCCGTAGGACCAGCCAAAGGTGTCGCGCAGGGCAGTTTGCAGGGGGCCGGCAAAGTCGGTCAGCCCGGTCCAGGTATAGGCCAGGATGTAGGCCGGCATGGCCATGGGCAGCAGCAGTGCCCATTCGAGCCAGCGGCGACCACGGAACTCGCAGGTGGTGACCAGCCAGGCCGAGGGGATGCCGATCAGCAGGACGCCGCTACCAACGCCCAGCAACAGCCACAGGGAATTACGCAGGTATTCGCCGAGGACGGTTTCTTTCAGGTGCAGCCAGACATCGCCGGCAGGCGCGAGCACGAAACTGGCAATCACCAGCACCGGCAGTGCCAGAAGTGTTGCCAGTAGGGGAATGGCGACAGTCCACCGGTCGAGTGACCGGTGGGAACGGTTGACCAGATGCGGCTGGGCGGATGATGGGGTCATGGGGGCGCGAGTGTAGCCCACCCGACGCCTGCGCGGAATCGGCCCCGACGCAAGCAGGGCCGACTCCGGTCCTTAGCGCCAGCCGGCCCGATCCATCAGTTTGACGGCGCGGGCATTGTTGCTGCCCAGTTTGCTCATGGTCATCCGGTCGGCCTTGAACGTACCCAGTGCCTTGAGTGTCTCGGATACGGGAACATCATCCCGAACCGGATATTCCTGGTTGTTTTCTGCATACCAGGCCTGGGCTTCTTTGCTGACCAGAAATTCGATGAGCTTGCGGGCATTGGCGGTATTGCGGGCGTGCGAAACGATGCCGGCGCCACTGATGTTGACATGTACCCCCCGGCCTTGCTGGTCAGGCCAGAACACGGCGACTTTGCCGGCGGCGGCGCGTTCTGCCTCGTCTCCCGACTTCAGCATTTCCGCGTAGTAGTAGGTGTTGGCGATGGCGACATCACACTGGCCGGCTGCCACCGCCTTGATCTGGTCACGATCACCACCCTTCGGGGGGCGTGCCAGGTTGGCGACGAAGCCTTTCACCCAGGCTTCGGTGCGTGCTTCTCCCTGGCTGGCGATCATCGCCGCCACCATGGACTGGTTGTAGATGTTGTCCGACGACCGCACGCAGATCTTGCCGTTCCACTGGGGGCCGGTGAGGGCCGCATAGCTGGACAGTTGTGACGGCTGTACGCGGTCGCGGGCGTAGAAAATGGGGCGGGCGCGAAGGGACAGGCCTGTCCAAAGGCCTTGCGAATCACGGTAGTGCGACGGCACCGTCTTTTTCACGACATCGGAGCGCAATGCCTGCAGCAGGCCTGCCTCACTGGCGGCGGCCAGGTTGCCGGCATCCACGGTCAGCAGTACGTCGGCTGGCGTGTTGCGGCCTTCACTTTTCAGGCGCTGCAGAAGTGCGTCTGCCTTGGCGGACACGAGATTGACCTTGATGCCCGTCTTCTCCGTGAAGGTGTCGAGCAGAGGCTTGATCAGGGCTTCCTGGCGAGCGGAATACAGGTTGACCTCGTTGGCCTGGGTGGCGGGCGCGACCAGGCAGGCGGTGAACAGTGCCAGAGCGGCGGGGGTGAGTCGTTTAAGCATGAGGCGAAGTCTCCACGGGGGCTGGTGCCATGGCGGTTGTTGATACGTCAATCCTACCTGTTTCTGAAGATAAGTTAAGTACCTAATGATTTTATAAATGATTATGGTTATCATTTGTATTAAATGTGAATATACTCCGCCACCACCGCTGTCGTCCGCTTACTGGAGCCGTCATGTCTTTGCGCCCCGCTGTTCCTGTTGTGTCCCCCTTTAGCCTCGCACCGCTCGTGGTGGCCATGGCGACCGCCGTTGCCCTGCCGGCAACGGCCGAGGAAGCCGTTCCCGCCGTCGGCGTGACCGAACTGCAAACGGTCACCATCATCGCCGACCCGAACGACCCGCGCAGCGTGTCGGGTTCGAGTCATGTGGTCACCGAGGCACAGTTGGAAAAGTTTGAATACACGGACGTACACAGCATGTTACGGGTCGTGCCGGGCGTGTATGTGAAGGACGAGGACGGCATGGGCCTGTTCCCCAACATCGGTATCCGTGGGGCGGCATCCGGGCGCAGCAGCAAGATCACCATCCTTGAGGATGGCTTGCCGGCGGCCATGGCACCCTACGCGTCCCCGGCCTCCTATGTGTTTCCCACGGCAGCCCGCATGCGCGGCATCGAAGTCCTGAAGGGGCCGGAAACGCTTCGTCATGGCCCGTTCACGGTGGGCGGCACGATCAACCTGCTGTCGACCGCTATTCCGTCCGAGGCTTCGGGGCGTGTAGATACGGAAGCGGGCTCGTTCGGGACCAAAAAAATTCACGCCAGCGTTGGTACGACCGAAGGCCAATGGGGCGTCCTGATGGAAACCTATCAGAAGGCATCGGACGGCTTTGCCGACATAGACCGCTCCAAGGATGATGCCGGGCAGGATCTGCAGGAATATGTCGGCAAGCTGCGCTGGAGCAGTGCGCCGGATGCCGCCATGCCGCAGCAGGTCGAGTTAAAGCTGCTGACGTCATCGGAGCGGGTGAACTTCTCGTACGTGGGCCTGACGGATGCGGATTTCGACAGGAATCCCAACCGCCGTTACGGACTGACGGCACTGGACCATATTGATCGCAGTCGTGAAGGCGGCTCGCTGCAGCACCAGATTGCATTCAATGACAGCAACATGCTGACGACCAGCCTGTACCGCTTTGAAAGCACCCGTGATTTTGCCCGCCTGACCCAGATCAACGGGCAGGACATTACAGCGTTTGTGAATGCTGCCAATACGGATGCGGTGCGCCAGTCCATTCTGGCCGGTACGACGAACACCACCAATATCCGGCACCAGTTCAATGATCGTATTTTCACGGTCGAGGGAATACAGACCGAGCTGATGAGCAGTTTTGCCACGGGTGATCTCAGGCATGAGCTGACAGCCGGCGTGCGTGTTCATGAAGACGAAGAGGATCGCTTCCAGCCGACTGACGTATACAACCAGGTGAACGGCAGTCTGGTGTACCAGAACACCATCACGCCGAATGCCAGCAATAACCGGATCGGCAAGGCCGAGGCCCTCTCGGCCTGGCTGCTGGATCAGGTGTCCGTGGGCCCTTGGAAAGTGACCGCTGCCCTTCGCTTCGAGGACATCGAGACGGAAGAACAGCGCTACCTGGATCCGCAGCGCACCCAGAAGGGTGGCCGCGTCAGCAACAGCCTCGACAAGACGACTGTTGGCCTGGGGGCGACGTATGCCCTGGGTGAGCAGTGGACACTGCTGGCCGGCGTGCATGAAGGCTTTGCTCCTCCGGGCTCCGGCGCAACGGATGGCCAGCTCGGGGAAGAGAGCCTGAACTATGAGCTGGGTGCCCGTTTCCGTTCGTCCACGTTGGCCATGGATGCGATTGCTTTCCTCAGTGATTACAGCAATTCATTGCAGAACTGTTCGCTTGCCAATCCGTGTGCAAACGGCGATGTGGATGGCACCCAGCAGTCGGGTGAGGCGGAGATCATGGGTCTTGAGTTCATGATTGGTACCACACTTTTCAGTACGGAAACCTTGTCTGTCCCGGCGCGCCTGAACTGGACCTGGACACAGGGCGAAGTGACGCGTGACTCGGATGTTGCTGGCGGTATCGAGCGTGGTGATGTAATCGCCTACCTTCCGGAAAATGTTGCCACCGCCAGCCTTGGCGTCGAAAGCACCAAGGGGTGGTCAGCCAATGCCAGCGTCAGCTTTGTTGATGAGCAGTGTGTCAGTGCAAGTTGTGACCGTGACGGGGTGGACGACACCTATCTGCGGACGCAGCATTACACCGTGGTGGACGTAGCGGCTGCCTATCAGCTGACGCCGGCCGCCGAAGTGTATGTGAAGGTGGAAAACCTGCTGGATGAACAGAAGCTGGTGTCGCGCGGTTCTGCTGGTGCCCGTGCCAACATGCCGCGTTATGCCGGTGTGGGCTTCCGCCTCACGTTCTGAGTCAGGCCTGATCCGGATCAGGAGAAAGGGGGCGGTAATCATTTGCCGTCAACAGGCAGGGGGGCATTACGATCACTGTGATGTCGCTCACGATCAAAGGGCAGCCCCGCACCGCGTGGCTGCCCTTTTTTGCAGAAGCATGGCGCGTTCTCACCGCATGGGGAGGATGCTCAGGTCATCAGCGTGATGACGGCCACCAGTAGTGGGGCAGAGGCCAGGTTCATGACGAGCCCTGCCCGGATCATCGTTCGCTGCGGGACGAGTCCCGTGCCATAGACCAGCGCATTGGGCGGGGTACCCACCGGCAGCATGAACGAGCAGCTGGCGGCCAGTCCGGTCAGGACAGCCATGGTCACCGGGCTCAGCCCGGTCACCGTGGCCATGGTCATCATCAGCGGAATCAGCAGGGCAGCGCAGGCAGTGTTGCTGACCAGCTCCGACAGGAAGATCACGAACAGCGCCACCGCCAGGTACAGGAGCCAGGGGTGATCGCCCGGCACCCAGGCCAGCAGCACGTCGGCCATCCAGCGACTGGCACCGGAGTCCTGCATCACGGTCGACAACGTGATGCCGCCACCGAACAGCAGCAGTACACCCCAGTTGCTCCCTTTTTCAATGTCGTCCCACGTGGTGACACGACTCAGGCCCAGCAAGGCGATGGCCAACAAGGCCACCCAGGTATCGAACTCCCCCTTGATGCCCAGCAGTGCGGAGACCTGGCTGCCGGCCATCCAGAGAGAGACCGTCAGCAGGAAGATGGCCACGGTCAGGCGAGCATCGCGACTGTCGGGAAAGGGCAGTATCTCGGTGCTGACCGGCGGCAGGTCAGGCTCCGGGCGCAGGGTGAGCCAGAGCAGTACCAGCGCGACGGGCATGACGACCAGGTAGGCCGGCATGCCGACGCGCAGCCAGTCCTGGAAGCTCAGGCCGAGCGCGGCCGCCGTGATGGCATTGGGGGGACTGCCGACCAGCGTGGCGATCCCGCCGATGTTGGCACCCCAGGCCAGCCCCAGCAGCACGAAGACGGCATAGCGGGGAAACTGGTTGCCCACCCGCGTGAGGAGCCCCAGTGCCACCGGCAGCATCATGACGGCAGTGGCCGTGTTACTGATCCACATGGACAGTAACGAGGTGGCCACGGTGAGCAGGAAGGCCGCTGCCAGTGCCTTGCCACGGGCGAGCGCCATGACGCGGCTGGCGAGCCAGCGGTCTATGCCATGCTTGCGCATCGCCGCGGCCAGGGCAAAGCCGCCCAGGAACAGGAAGATCGTGGGGTTGGCGAAACCGGAGAGGCCACCCTTGACGCTGGTCAGGCCAAACAGCACGGCCAGCAACGGAATCAGCAGGGCGGTGAACGTGACCGGCAGCGCCTCCGTCAGCCAGAGCACCCCGGCCAGTGCAAACAGGGCCATGCCGGCCTGCGTGGCAGCGGTGTCGGGGCCGGTACTGGCCCAGAGTGCGGCCAAAACGGCCAGTGCAATTCCCCAAGGCTTCATGTACGGAAGGCTCCGTGTTGGCGCGAGCTGAGACGAAAGGCTGCCGGCGTGGTCCCTGACCAGCGCTGGAAGGCATGGATGAAGGCCGCGGATTCCGCGTAGCCGAGTTGCTGGGCAATGGCCTCGACTGCCAGCGTGCTTTCCCGCAGCAGCAACTGCGCCTTGCGGAAGCGGACCTGGTCGAGCAGCTCGCGGAACGATGTGTGCTCCTCGCGGAGTTGGCGGCGCAGCGTGCGCTCCGACACGTCGAAGACAGAGGCCACTTCGGCGGCGGACGGAAAGTGCATGCTGAACAGGTCGAGATGGGACAGCACCCGGTCGGTCAGCAACTCCATGTCCTGGCGCTGGCTGACCAGTTGCTGGTCGCACAGCGTCCTGTACATCGCATGGGCAGTGGGGTCGGCCGTGGGAAAGCGGAGTTGCAGGGCGGTATTGCTGATCCAGAAGCGGATGTCCGGCCCCGTGCCGAAATCGACGGGACAACGGTAGTGTGCCTCGTAGGCGGCCGCATCGACCGGGCGGGGATACGGGATCTCCACCTTGACAGCATGCATGTCGACACCCAGGGCCTGCTGCATGTCACGGATCAGTTTGTAGGTGCCGGACATCTCGCCGTCTACCCGGAAGCGGTAAGCCTTGTCGGGCAGGTGGATGGGGCGGAGCACCAGCGCACTGTTCACGTCGCCCGGCTCAACGCTCAGATGCCCGAACAGGAAGGTCAGCTCCTGGTAGCGGACGCCGGTCTGCAAGGCCTCGTAGGCATTGGCACAGGTCATCAGCAGCATGGTCAGGGGGCCGTAGCCGGCAAAGCCGAAGAAGGTGCCCACCTTCAGGCCGGCGAGCGGGTCCTTCAGGATCTCTGCGATCTCGACAATGATCTTGAGCTCCAGCGAGCGCTCGATCCGGGCCGTGGGGTCGACCTTGTCCAGGTCTATGCCGTAACGCTCCAGCACCGGCGAGATGTCCTCGCCCAGCTCGCGCAGGCCGCGGAGGATGTAGAGCACCCCCAGGATGGATCGGGTGGACATGTAGGCCGGACTCCTTCGGCTGCCGTGTCTGGCGCTGGCCGGAAATATCAATTTCAGGCGAGAGGCTAGCATATCCTTGAGGAAACATAAGAGGGTAGATTGCCGTCATCGCGTCCCCTGGGCGCCATAACAACAAACATGAGGTGTCGCATGACCAGCAAGGCCCCGATCGGTTCAAGGGTACAGGAAGTCGATGTTGCCATTCTGGGTGCAGGCTTTGGCGGCCTGTGCATGGCCATCAAGTTGCGCGAAGCCGGTAACGACAACTTCGTGATCCTGGAAAAGGGCGGCGATGTGGGCGGTACCTGGTATTTCAACAGCTATCCGGGCGCGGCCTGCGATGTGCAGTCGCACATGTATTCGTTCTCGTTTGCCGGCAAGGCCGACTGGACCAAGCGCTACGCGCCACAGCACGAGATTCACCAGTACATCCTGGACACCACCGAGAAGTACGGCATTCGTCCCTTTGTCCGGTTCAACCAGGAAGTGACGGCGGCCCGTTTTGACGAGGCCACGGCGCGCTGGACGGTTGAAACGAAGTCCGGCGACACGGTGATCTGCAAGCACTTCGTGCTCGCCTCCGGTCCCCTGCACGTGCCGTCCATTCCGAAGATCCCCGGCCTTGACACCTTCAAGGGCAAGGTCTTCCACTCGGCCGAGTGGAATCATGACTACGACCTGACGGGCAAGAACGTGGTGTCCATCGGCACCGGCGGCAGTGCCATCCAGTATTGCCCTGAAATCGCACCCAAGGTGAAACAGCTGTACGTGTTCCAGCGCACACCGGCCTGGGTGATTCCGCGTGATGAGCGCGGCTATCTGGGCCTCGAGAAGAATCTGTTTGCCAGGTTCCCGCTGTTGCGCAAGCTGCACCGGGCCCGCCTGTACTGGACCAACGAATCGCGCGTGTGGCCCATCTTCAATCCGTCGATTGCGCGGAGCCTGCAGAACCTGGCCAAGCTGTTCATCAAGCTGCAGGTGAAGGACAAGGAAGTGGCGCGCAAGTTGACGCCGGATTACACCATCGGTTGCAAGCGCATCCTCATTTCCAACAAGTACTACCCGATGTTCAACCGGCCGAATGTCGAGCTGGTGACAGACGGCATCAAGGAACTGCGCGAGAATTCCATCGTGACCACGGATGGCGTGGAACGTCCGGTGGACTGCGTGATCCTGGGCACCGGCTTCGTGGTGGATCCTCGCGTGTACATGAAGAATTTCCCGCTGGAGGGCCGTGACGGCCACGTGCTGAACGAGGACTGGAAAGAGATTGCCCAGTCTTACCTCGGCACGACGACGACCGGCTTCCCCAACCTTTACCAGCTGGTGGGGCCGAACGTCGGGCTGGGGCATAACTCGATCATTTTCATGATTGAAGCCCAGGTGGATTACATCTTGTCCTGTCTCAAGGTGCTCAAGGAGAACGGGGCGGATTACATGGACATCAAGCCTGAGGCGCAAGCGCGCTTCAACGACAAAGTCCGGAAGGGGTTCAAGGACACTGTGTGGACCACGGGTTGCACCAGTTGGTACCAGAGCGCGGAAGGCGGCAATTTTGCCCTGTGGCCATTCTCCACCTGGAAGTTCTGGCTGGAGACGCGCAAGGTGAAGGAGTCCGATTACGACTTCGGCTTCGCCCGGCCACCGGTGCTGGCCAAACCCCGCAAGGCAAAAGCAACGGCCTGATCCTGGCGGGTGATGCAGAAAGGGGCGCCATTCCGGCGCCCCTTTTTTTCGGGCAGTCGGTGGTGCCGGCGTCAGGCGTTGTCTTTCAGGTACTGCAGGGTGAAAGCATGATCCGAGCGGTAGGATTTTTCCAGTTGCTGGGCGATCAGGCTTTCGATCTTGCCGCCAAGCAAGGGAACATTTGCGGTGATATCGAACGCCAGCGTCATTGTTGAGCAGTGGTCGTCCCGTTCGGCCAGAGTGCCGGTGGCGATGATTTTTACCGGGAGGCCATGCGGAATGATGTGCAACTCGAAGTCGGCCGATCCGGGCGAAGTCATTCGCCAGGTCGAGACATAGCGCAAATCCTGCTCGGGATGCAGGAACTTCTGCACGAGCGCCGGAATCCTGTCCGGCGGAATGCTGAGGGTGCGCGTCATGTCGAGATCGATCTGCTCGCCTGTCACCTCGAACTGGTGGACTTCGTAGCCGGAGATGCCCAGCGCACGGTACTTCTTGTGCGGATACTCCGGGTTGCCGAATACGTGCCAAAGGGCTTTCACGCTGGCGGGATAGTCTTGCTGAAGGGTTATCTTCATGGCTTTCTGGTTCGATCAGGGCTGCACCGTTTGGCAGGAGCATAACCCGGTTCGCGTTTGAATCGTCGACGTCCCGGGGAAAATCAGCCCGCCGGAAAGCAGCAGCGCTGACCGCCGGGTATTCAATCCCGAAGCTGGCGCCGACTTACAGTGTCTTCACTTTCTGGTCGCCACAGCGGGCGCAGCGGTACACGGTGACCAGCTTGCCCTGCTGCACGTCAAACTGTTTGTCCTGCCATATTTTCCACTGGTGGAAGCCGTGCTGGCAAAGGCCCTTCGGTCTGGCGGCCGGCTTTCTGAACGGGACGACATCACCCATGGCAGTGATTCACGCGACGGGCGCCGGACGGGCAGCAGCTGCCTCGATGGCGGACAGTGCCTTGTCCAGGTTGCCGACCGCCCGATCGACGTCCCGCAGCTTGTCGAGTCCGAACAGGCCGACGCGGAAAGTCTTGTAGTCGGCCGGTTCGTCACACATCAGCGGTACGCCGGCGGCGGTTTGCAGGCCCTGCTCGATGAACTTGCGGCCGTTGTGAATCTGGTCGTCGTCCGTGTAGCACACCACGACGCCGGGGGCTTCGTAGCCTGGCGCGGCGACGCTGTGAATGCCCTTGCGCGCCATCAGGGCGCGCACGCGGTTGCCCAGTTCCCATTGCTTTTCCTTCAGGGTGTCCAGGCCGGCGGCGACGGTTTCCTGCATGGCATCGCGAAATGCAGCCAGCGCGCCCGTGGGCATGGTCGCGTGGTACATGTGTCCGCCGCCTTCGTAGGCGTGCATGATGTGCAGCCATTTTTTCAGGTCGGCGGCAAAGCTGCTGCTGGTGGTTGCTTCGACGCGGTCACGTGCGGCCTGGCTCATCATGATCAGGGCGCAGCAGGGCGAGGCGCTCCAGCCCTTCTGCGGGGCACTGATCAGCACGTCCACACCACAGGCCTTCATGTCCACCCAGATGGCACCCGAGGCCACGCAATCCAGCACGAACAGGCCGCCCACGGCATGCACGGCATCGGCAACGGTCTTCAGGTAGTCGTCGGGGAGGATGATGCCGGAGGCGGTTTCGACATGGGGTGCGAAAACCACGGCTGGCTGTTCGTCGCGGATAGTGGCCACCACTTCCTCTAGCGGGGGCGGGGCATAGGCAGCCTGCCGCCCTGCGGCCACGGGCCGGGCCTTGAGGACTATGCTGGCCGAGGGAATGCGCCCGGCATCCAGGATCTGGGTCCAGCGATAACTGAACCAGCCATTGCGCAGGATCAGGCACTTCTGGCCGGTCGCCAGTTGGCGGGCGACGGCCTCCATGCCGAAGCTGCCGCCACCCGGCACCAGGGCCACGGCATCGGCGTTGTAGACCTGCTTCAGCGTGGTCGAAATGTCGCGCATGACCTGCTGGAATACGCTGGACATGTGGTTGAGGGCACGGTCGGTGAAGACGACCGAGTACTCGAGCAGGCCGTCGGGGTCGACAGCGGGATACTGGACGGACATGGCGGGAAATCCTCGCGAACGGCGCTGGCACGCGGTGCAGTGCCAGCCAGGTTCTTGTTTTACCGCATCATGCGTTCCGGCTGGTGAATCTGCAAGACACGTGGTGGCGCATCAGCCCCGTGTCCGCAGGGTGGAGCGCCCACCATCGACGCCGATGACCTGACCGGTGATCCAGGCCGCGTCCGGCGACAGCAGGAAGGCGGCCAGGCTGGCACTGTCTTCAGGATCCCCCAGGCGACCGAGTGCGTGAAGGTCGGCGATGGCGGCGGCCGATGATTCGTTGGCGAGCAGCTTGCCTGCCAGTGAGGTTCGGGTCAGCGAGGGGGCGATGGCATTGACGCGAATGCGGGGTGCCAGCTCTGCTGCCAGCGATCGGCTGAGACCCTCCACGGCAGCCTTGGCCATGCCGATCGATGCATGCATGGCAAAGCCCTGCTGGGCCGCCACGCTTGAGAAGAGCACCACCGAGGCCGGTGTTGCGGATTTCTTGAGGGTCGGCAGGGCGGCCTGCACGGCCAGGGCTGCGCCTAGCGCGTTCAGGCGAAAATCCGTGAGGAAGTCTTGTTCGGCAAGGCGGCCCAGGGTTTTCAGGGTAATGCTGCCCACGGCATACACCAGTCCAGCCAGCGATTCCCCGGCTTCTGCCGTGGCCTGGGCAAACAGTTCCGGGACCAGCACGTCACCAGCGGTATGGCTGCCGCCCAGCTCGTCTGCCAACGCCTGCAGGCGTGAGGCATCCCGTCCCACCAGATGCACACGATAGCCATTGGCGGCAAGCCGGCGTGCCGTGGCGGAGCCGATGCCGCCTGTTCCGCCATACACCAGAATGGTGCCTGTCATGCCGATCTCCCGATTCAACCCGTTTCGCCGAGCTAATCAGGAGTGTATCCGGCCTGCCAGTAGACAATCCTGTGGCAGCCGTCTCAAACACGGTCAAAGCCGATGCCGCGCATGAAACGGGCCATCTCCTTCAGGTATTTCCCTTGGTCCAGGTGCAGCAGGTGGTTGCCCGGGAACCAGTGCAGTGCGGGACGGTCCCAGTGGTCCCAGAGCAGGCGCGAGTGCTTGGGTGGGGCGAAGCGGTCACCCGCCCCCGCAACAATCATCAGCCTGTCTTTCGGGAGGCGGGGCGCATAGGTGAGAGGACAGGTGGCCGCCATGACATGGCGGGCTTCACGGATATCCATGCCGGCCAGGCGCAGCCCGGTCTTGATGAACTCGCTGGCCGGACTCCACTCCAGAATAAGGTCAAGGATGCTGGCCAGCGGCACATTCGGAATCGCGAAGGCGAGCCGGTCTTCTACGGCGGCAAGCAGGGACGTGGTGAACCCCCCCAGTGAAATGCCGGTCACGCCGATCTGCGGCGCGCCCAGATCCTCCAGGTAATCCATGTACAACCGGAAGTCGTGCACGGCATGGGCGATGGTTTCGTTGATGTGCGAGAAGCCGTGCGAGAAGTAGCCATGGCCCGAGAAGGGCGATAGTGCTTCCTGCCGGCGCCCGTGGAAGGGCAGGGTGTACAGCAGCACGTCATACCCCTGCTGGTAGAACCAGGGCATGGCGAGAAAGCGGCTGTTGATCCAGTACGGGTCGGCCACAAAGCCGTGGATGAGGCAGATGGTGGGGCGTGCCGGGCCGTCATGGCGCCAGTGCTCGGCCCACGCAATGCGGTTGCGGCGATGGCGGGCGTATTTTTCGCGCATGGCCGGGTTCACGGCCTGGAAGGGGCTTTCGAACGAGAGTACCTCCACCCGTCCCTCTTTGGGCTTGTGGGCCAGATGCCCTGCCGGGTGATGGCGGACGCTCACCTTGTGCCGGGAGCGCTGGAAGAAGCGGGTGGTGTCATGGCTGTCCGCCATGTCCTTGTAGAAGCCGAACTGGGCGCGATCGGCCTGGAAGCGGCCAGGCCAGAGTGTGGTCGGCAGGGCCAAGCCCAGGGCAAAGGCCGCCAGGGCCGTGCGCATGCCCAGGTCGACCACGGCCGTTGCATCCACCATCGTCTGGGACTTCAGGTCGAGATAAAAGTCGTCGGGGAACTTGTGGAAGGCCGGGTCCAGATTGTTCCACCACGGCTGCTCCGGCATCAGGCGACGGGAATGACCATAGGTTTCATTGGCCACGCGGGAGACATACTGGGCGATCTGTTCCATGGTTCCGGTGTTCTAGTGACTGTCTGGTCGGAAGAAGATAAGGGGGTGGCAGATCTCTGGGCAAGCGCTTGCTCGGTTTTCTGGCGGCTTTTTGCTCAACTGCATCGCCTTTCGCCGGTTCTGCCACCGGGCAGTGGCAGGAATGGTGATTCCGGCATGGATAATTACCGGCAGGTTGCCTAGCATAGACCCCCTTCAGAGATGGCTCCCCTGCGGGAGCACAAACGCAGATACCCCAACGGGCAAGGACTTTGGCATGAGTTATCAGGTGCTGGCGCGCAAGTACCGCCCCAAGAGCTTTCGCGAGCTGATCGGGCAGGAGCATGTGGCACGTGCGCTCATCAATGCGCTGGACCAGGACCGCCTGCACCATGCCTACCTGTTTACCGGTACCCGTGGTGTCGGCAAGACCACCATCGCCCGCATCCTGGCCAAGTGCCTGAATTGCGAGACGGGCGTCAGTTCCGAGCCCTGTGGCGTTTGCTCCACCTGCCGCGAGATTGACGAAGGCCGTTTTGTCGACCTGATCGAAGTCGACGCCGCTTCGCGCACCAAGGTCGAGGACACGCGCGAGCTGCTCGACAACGTGCAGTACGCCCCGACGCGCGGACGCTACAAGGTCTACCTCATCGACGAAGTGCACATGCTCTCCGGGCATTCCTTCAATGCCCTGTTGAAAACGCTGGAAGAGCCGCCGCCCCATGTGAAGTTCCTGCTGGCCACTACCGATCCGCAGAAGCTGCCCATCACCATCCTGTCGCGCTGCCTGCAGTTTGCGCTCAAGGCCATGTCACCCGAGCGCGTGGTCGAACATCTGTCGGCTGTGTTGCAAAAGGAAATGGTGGAGTTCGAGGAGGGCGCGTTGTGGGAGCTGGGCCGTGCCGCCAACGGTTCCATGCGTGATGCGCTGTCCCTGACCGACCAGGCCATTGCCTTTGGCAACGGCCGTCTGGGGACGGCCGATGTACGCAGCATGTTGGGCTCCATCGACCGCGATCTGGTGTTCCGTGTGCTGGAAGCCGTGAACTCCGGCGACGCGGCAGCGGTGCTGGACGTGTGTGCGCAGTTGGCCGAGCAGAGTGTGGATTTTGCCGGCGCCTTGTCCGAGATTGTGTCGACCCTGCACCGGGTGGCACTGGGGCAGATGCTGCCTGCCGCCGTCGACAATGCGTTGGGTGACGCCGAGCGCGTGCTGGCGCTGGCACAGGCCATGACGGCCGAGGATACGCAGTTGTATTACCAGATTGCCCTGCACGGTCGTCGTGACATGCCTTGGGCCGCTGATGCTCGCTCAGGCTTTGAGATGACGCTGTTGCGCATGCTGGCCTTCCGCCCGGTGCCGACGGTGCCGGAGGCGGGACAGGGCGGTGGTCGTGCCGCCGTGCCGACCAGACCGGCGGCACCCCGCACATCGCCGGGTGGCACAGCGGGTGGCGTACAGGGCATGTTGCCGGCGCGGGCCGTGGCAGCAGCGGTGGCGCAGCCGATGACGGGTACGGCCATTGCGGCGTCCGCTGCCATGCCGGTCCGGGCTGAAGCCGCCGTGGCGCGTCCGGCCACCAATGTTGTTCCGATCAAGCCGGAGGTGGCACCGCAGGTCGCGGCCCAACCGGTGCCGCCGGCAACTCCCCCCTTGCAGGCCCCCGCTCCGGCGGCGGTCGTCAGACCGTCGCCGTCTGTCAGCCATCCGAGAGAACTGACGAGCCCCGAGGCCTGGGAGCAGTGGGTGCGGAGTAGCGGTCTTGGCGGTGGGGGTCTCAATCTGGCCCGTCACGCCGCGCTGGTGGTGACAGGTGACGAGAGTGCCGAATTCCAGTTGTCGCCCAAGCACGACATCCTGGCCACGGCGCAATCCTGGGGGCAAGTGGAGGCCTGCTTCCGCGAGCGCTTCCCCGGTGTGCGCCTGGTGATGGTCAAGAATGATCCGGTTTACGCCACGCCGATGCAGGTCATTGCCGCACGCAAGCAGGCCCGGCTGCAGGCCGCTGCGGACAGCCTGAAGGCCGATCCCTTCGTGCAAACCTTGATGAATGATTTTCAGGCAGAAATCCTGCCGGATACGATTACCCCTATTGATTGAAGAGAGGCAGTCACCATGAACATGCAGCAGTTGATGCAGCAAGCCCAGCGCATGCAGGAACAGATGCAGAAGCAGATGGCCAAGGCCCAGGAAGAACTGGCCAATGCCGAGATCAAGGGCGAGTCGGGTGCCGGACTGGTCAAGATCACCATGACGGGCCGTCATGACGTCAAGCGGGTCGAGATTGACGACAGCTTGCTGAAAGAAGACAAGGAAATGCTGGAAGACTTGATTGCTGCCGCGGTCAATGATGCCGTGCGCAAGGTGGAGGCCTACAGCCAGAGCAAGATGGGGTCCGTCACACAGGGTCTCAACCTGCCGCCGGGGCTTAAGCTGCCGTTCTGATCTGCCTGACAACGGGAAAAAACAAGAATGACCCGAACATTCCTGATGGTGCTGGGCCTGAGTCTGGTGACGCCCGCGTTGGCGGCCGGCTTCAAGGAAGTCAGCCGTGATGGTCGCTATGTCGAGTATCAGGGAGACCTGACCCTGAGTGGTCGCTTCGAGCGATTGCAAGACTCCATTACCCTGGATTGGCGTGGTGATCGTGTCTGCTTTTTTCCCGAGGCGGCCCAGGTAAAGCAGTTGCCGCGCGCTTTTGCCAGCAACAAGCCGGCGATGTTTTGCTTTAACAATACCCGGTCAGCCATCAATGCCCTTGGTTTGCCACCGCAGCCGCCCGCAGGTGCCTGTGGCATGTCAGGCACTGCCACAGTCAGCATTTCCCGCTATGTGGTCGAGAATGGCATGGGGGAAACCTACGATCTGGCTACGTTCGTGAAGGCAGATAACGTGTCGCCCCTGAAGTCGGTGCTTTGCCCCTGATGTTCCTGAGTCCGCTCGTCACCGAACTGGTTGAAGCCCTGCGCGTGTTGCCGGGTGTCGGCCCCAAGTCGGCCCAGCGCATGGCGCTGCACCTGCTGGAGCGCCAGCGGGCCGGCGGATTGCGGCTGGCTGATGTGCTGGCGCGGGCAATGGAGCAGGTGCGCGAGTGCCGCGAGTGCCAGAGTCTGACCGAGCAGGAGGTCTGCCACCTGTGTGCCAGCACATCGCGCGACCGTTCACTGCTGTGCGTGGTGGAGACCCCCGTGGATGTACTGGCGGTGGAGAGCGCCGGTACCTATCGCGGGCTTTACTTCGTCCTCAAGGGACACCTGTCACCTCTGGATGGCATCGGACCGAAAGAGCTGGGCATTCCCCGTCTGCTGGAGCGGGTCCGGCAGGGACAGGTCACGGAACTGATCCTGGCCACCAATCCGACGGTGGAAGGGGAAGCCACGGCGCACTATATCCGCGAAGCCTTGCGGGACATCCCTGTCACGATCAGCCGCATCGCCCACGGGGTACCCATGGG
>JBKHWB010000040.1:0-18891 GCA_046566745.1 Gammaproteobacteria bacterium | reverse complement strand
AACGCGATGGTGTCATCGAGTCTGTTGTGCAAACGCTCAGTTCGAAGAATCCGGTGATCACGCTGCCGGTGAAACCGGAATATGCACCGAATGTCTTCGTGTCGGCCTTGCTCGTGCGCGGACGCAACGCCGAAGTGGCGCCCACGGCGCTGGTGGATCTTGGCAAGCCGGCGTTCAAGCTGGGCATTGCCAATGTGAAAGTGAACTGGGCGAGCTGGCGCCTGGGAGTGGCGGTGACGCCGGAGAAGACGCGCTACCGTCCGCGTGACCAGGCGCAGGTCAACGTGCAGGTAACACCGCCGGCCGGACAGTCGCTGCCGGCGAACACCGAGGTCACCATTGCGGCAGTGGACGAAGCCCTGCTGGAGCTGGCCGGCAATGATACGTGGGACGTGCTCACGCCGATGATGGTCGAGCGTGGCTATGGCATGAGTACCGCAACGTCGCAGTTGCAGGTGGTGGGCAAACGTCACTTCGGCCGCAAGGCGCTGCCGGCTGGCGGTGGCGGCGGCCGTGGAGCCAACACGCGCGAGTTGTTCGATACGCTGGTCTACTGGCAGGCACGTGCTACCGTGGATGCCGGTGGTCGGGCAGTGTTTACCGTGCCGCTCAATGATTCGCTGACGGGCTTCCGTCTGGTCGCGGCGGCGATCAGTCCGGACCGCTTTGGACACGGCCAGTCGCGTCTGGAAACTTTCCAGGATTTGCAGCTCATCAGCGGATTGCCGCTGACCGTGCGCCAGGGTGACAAGCTGGATCCGGGATTTACCTTGCGCAACGCTACCGCGCAGGCCATGTCATTGCAGTTTGTGGCGGCAGTGCAGGGCATGGGGACGCTGATCGACAGGACAGTGGTCATCCCCGGTGGGCAGTCTGAGGTAGTGACGGTGCCATTCACGGTGCCGAAAGACCAAGCCGAACTGAATTGGAGCGTTCGGGCAGACGGAAAGGGCATTGGTGACGCGCTGGCGTTGACGCAGAAGGTGCTCGACCCGGTGCCGGAGCGCGTGTGGCAGGCTACCCTGCTGCAACTGACGGAGCCGGTTGCCATTCCCGTGCAGAAGCCGGCAGGTGCATTGCCCGGTGGTGCCGTCCGTATCTCGGGTGAGGCACGTCTGGCGGACAGCATCGACACCGTGCGCGAATACTTCCGGAACTATCCCTACAGTTGCCTTGAGCAGAAAACGTCGAAAGCAGCCGGTCTGCAAGATCGTGTCTTGTGGGATCAGCTGATGATGCTGTTGCCGGCGTATCTGGATGACAACGGCCTGGCAGCATTCTATCCGGCCACGACCGGTTATCCCTTCCTGACCGCGCATGTCCTGCGTGTCAGTCGTGCGCTCGATTGGCCGATTCCCGACAGCAGCCGTGAAAAGATGCTGACAGGGCTGGTGAATTACGTCGAGGGCCGTATCCCCTTCGAAGACTGGCGCCTGCGCGAGCTCGACGATGCACACCGTCGCCTGGAGGTATTGTCGCTGCTGGCCACCTACGGCCGTCTCAAGCCCGCTCACCTGGATCCGCTGAAGATCGATCCACCGCGCTGGACCACGTCCATGCTGGTGAGCTGGTTTGATGTGCTGCGTCATGGTCGCGGCTTGCCGCGTCAAGCCGAGCGACTGGAGCAGGCCGAGAGCCTGCTGCGCTCACGACTGACCCTGCAGGGGTCTGCGCTGCTGCTGTCCGACGGCGAATACAACGCCTGGTGGTTGTATGAAAACGATGCTGCCGTGATTGCCCGCCTGATGCTGGCCACCATGGAGCTGCCGGCCTGGCGCGAGGACCAGCCGCGCCTTATCCGCGGACTGCTGATGCGCCAGCGTGAAGGTCACTGGTCCACGACCGTGGCCAATATGTGGGGCGGTTTTGCCCTTCGACGATTCAGTGATGCCTTTGAGCGTGAAGCTGTCAGTGGCAATACGCTGGCTACATTGGCGGGACAGCAGGCAGCACTGGAATGGACGCAGAAAGTGCCCGAACCGGCGCGACTGGATTGGCCGGTTGCCCCGGCGTCGCTGCTACTGAAACAGCAGGGAACGGGCAGGCCCTGGATCACGGTGCAATCGCGCGCCCGCATTCCGCTCAAGGCGCCGTATGGCACCGGCTTCACGGTCAGCAAACAGATTGTCCCGGTGCAGCAGCAAGTACCGGGCCGCTGGACCGTGGGCGATGTCGTGCGCGTGCACCTCACCATGACGGCGCAAAGCGATATCGGCTGGGTGGCGATTGATGATCCGATCCCGTCCGGTGCCACCCTGCTGGGCCGTGCCCTCGGACGCGACAACAGTCTCACGGCCGACAGCAGCGGTGGCGACTGGACTGGGGCCACCTATGCCGAGTTTGCGGCGGACGCCTACCGTGCCTATTACGAGCGCATCTACAAGGGTGAGTGGAGGGCCAGCTATACCGTGCGTCTCAACCAGTCCGGCGATTTCGTGTTGCCGCCCACCCGTGTCGAAGCCATGTATGCCCCCGAAATGTTCGGCATGACGCCCAATGACAAATGGGTGGTACAGCCGTGACGCGATGGTTGCTTCTGTGTGTCGTCAGCCTGCTGCCGCTGGTGGCGCAGGCGGACGTGCCGTCCTTCGCCGACATTCGTGCCGGTTACCATTCCTCCTATGCCGAGTTGCAGGACCGTGAGGGAAAACTCCTCCACGGTCGTCGCGTCGATCTCACCTCCAATCGTTGGCACTGGGTACCGCTATTGGAAATTTCTCCCGCGCTGACCGAAGCAGTGGTGTTTGCCGAGGACCGGGAGTTCTGGCAGCACAAGGGCGTGGACTGGAGTGCAACGGCGTTAGCAGCCATGAAAATGGTGACGGGGGATCGCTCCCGCGGGGCCTCCACCATCACCATGCAGTTGGCCGGCTTGCTGGACAAGGAGCTGGCATGGCGCAGCGGAGGCCGTTCGCTGTCGCAGAAATGGAACCAGATGCAGGCGGCCCGCGATATCGAGCGGGACTGGAGCAAGCAGGAGATTCTGGAGGCCTATCTCAACCTCGTGAGCTTTCGCGGGGACCTGCAGGGTGTGGCGGCCGTCAGCCAGGCGCTGTTCGGCAAGCGGCCCGCCGGACTGACCCGTCACGAAGGACTGTTGCTGGCGTCCCTTTTGCCCTCGCCCCAAGCGGCGCCGGCACGGGTGGTGACGCGAGCCTGTGTCCTCATCAATGCCGGCTATCCGCAGGCCGACTGCCAACAGGTGCGTGAATTGGCGATGACCAGCCTCACCCGACGACTGTCGCCGTACCCGGAGAGTCCGGCATTGGATGCCTTGGCTGCAAGCCTGCTTAAGACGGCCGCCCGGAACGTCGCAACCACGTTGTCAGCGCCGATCCAGAAAAAGGCGGAAGAAGTCCTGCGCAACCAGTTGCTGGAGCTAAAGGCGCAGCAGGTGGGTGCTGGTGCCGTGCTGGTGCTCGATAACGCCTCCGGTGCCGTGCTGGCCTATGTGGCCAATGCCGGACTGGTCGAGAGTGCACGATTCGTGGATGCGGTGCGTGCACCGCGGCAGGCGGGCTCCACCCTCAAGCCCTTTCTGTACCAGTTGGCGTTCGAGCAGAAGTACCTGACGGCGGCGTCCGTCCTTGAGGACACCCCCGTCAGTTTTCCGACACCGAGCGGACTTTATGTGCCGCAGAACTATGAAAAAGATTTCAAGGGACCCGTCAGTGCGCGCGTGGCTCTTGCGGCGTCGCTGAACGTGCCTGCCGTACGCGTGCTGAATCTGGTCGGCGTGGAAAACGCTTGGTTCCGGCTGCGCGCGCTGGGATTCGACATGCCGGAAGCGCCGGATTTTTATGGCCACGCTCTGGCGCTTGGCGGCGCGGATGTCTCCCTGTGGTCCCTCACCAATGCCTACCGGACGCTGGCGCGTAGCGGGAGCATGACCCCGCCGTCGTTCGCGCCGGGACGGGCTTTCGAGGCGGTTCGCGTTCTTGAGCAGGACGGCGCGTTCATCACGGCGGACATTCTCAGTGACCGCAGTGCGCGATCGGTCACCTTCGGCCTCGAGAATCCGCTGGCGACGTCTTTCTGGACTGCCGTCAAGACCGGGACCAGCAAGGACATGCGCGACAACTGGTGCATCGGCTTTTCGACGCGTTACACGGTGGGGGTCTGGGTGGGTAACCTGGATGGTCTACCCATGCATGACGTGTCAGGCGTCAGTGGCGCCGCTCCGGTGTGGGCTGCCGTCATGCGTGAACTGGAGGGAGGGCAGGTTCGCCCGGAGGGCAGTGCCCCCGTGGCGCCGTTGTCACTCGTGCGACAGAAGGTCCGTTTCAAGGGGGTCGGGGAACCGGCGCGCGAAGAGTGGTTCATGCGTGGAACGGAAATGGACACGGCCGAGTATGTGCCGCAGGCGCTGACCCGCATCGTTTACCCGGTGAGCGATACCATCATCGCGATTGATCCGGATATTCCCTGGTCGCGCCAGCGGGTGAGGTTTCGTGCCGAAGCGGGCGTCGATGGCCTGTCCTGGTGGCTGAACGGCATGCGCCTGGCGCCCGCCGGCGATCATGACTGGTTGCCGCTCCCGGGGTCGCATCGACTGGAGTTGCGCGACACCGCCGGCAGGGTGCATGCCGGGGTGGGTTTCGTGGTGCGCGGTCGAATGAAACCGGTGTCACCACCATGACCGATTCCCATCGTAGAGTGCTTTCCTATACCCTCGCGCTTTTCCTGTCTGAGGATGCATCGTCATGACTGACAGTCGCCCGTTTGATCTCGTCGTGTTCGGCGCCACCGGCTTTACCGGGGGACTCGTGGCCGACTACCTGGCCCGCGTATCGGAAGAAGAGTCTTTTACCTGGGCGCTTGCCGGTCGTAACCGTAGCAAGCTCGACGCCGTTCGGGAGCATTTGGCCGCTGAGGGCTGTCGGCACCTGCCGGAGATTCGCGTAGCGGATGTCGACGATGCCGATGCCATAAAGGCGCTGGCCGGGTCGGCCAGAACGGTCATCACGACCGTGGGGCCTTACTGGCTTTACGGTGAACCGTTGTTGCGTGCTTGCGCCGAAGCAGGCACGCACTATGTCGACCTGACCGGCGAACCCCAGTTCGTGCATGCGATGCGGGAGAAGTACGACACGGTCGCCAGGAAGACCGGGGCTCGTATCGTCAACAGTTGCGGCTTTGAAAGCATTCCTCCCGACATTACCGTGCTGTTTGCGCTGAACGAATTGCGCCAGCGCATCGGCGAACTGCCGTTCCAGTCGGCCAGCATTGTCGTGAAGGGCGGCGTTCAGGCGGGGGGTACGATTTCGGGTGGCACCTGGCACTCCGCCATCGAAGCCATGGCGTCGGCACGCGACTGGATGACCAATAGGCCTCGGCATGCCCCCGATCATGTACATGCGGTCAAGACACCGCTTTTCTACGATCGGCACTTCGGGGTCTGGGCGCTCAACATGCCCACCATCGATCCCGAAGTCGTCCGGCACTCAGCCCGCGTGCGGGGTGACTATGGCAACAGCTTCGCCTATGGCCACTTCATGATGATGAAAAATCCGCTCGGCTTGCTGGGCGTGGCCGCCGGCGTGGGCAGCATTTTTGCCATGGCCCAGTTCAAACCGACCAAGAACTGGCTGCTCAAGCAGCGCCTCCCCGGTGAAGGCCCGTCGGAGCAGCAGCGTGCCAAGGGTTGGTTCCACATGAACGTGGTGGCACAGGGCGGAGGTGAAACCGTCCTTTGCCGCATGGCGGGGGGCGATCCGGGGTACGGCGATACCGCCAAGATGCTGGCCGAAGCCGGTTTGTGCCTGGCGCTCGACAAGGATCTTCCTGCGCATGCCGGCGTGATCACGCCCGCCAGTGCCATGGGTGAAGTGCTGATCCCGCGCCTCAAGCGGGCCGGCATTTCGCTCGGCGTGCTATGAGTCACCGCATGAACGGCCTCCCGCTCCTGGTCGCAGACTGGCCTGCCCCCGCGAATGTCCATGCGGTTGTGACCACTCGCCAGGGGGGCACCAGTCCGGCGCCGTGGGACTCACTCAATCTCGGCACCCATGTGGGGGATGATCGCGATCGGGTGGAGGCCAACCGCGCCCTGCTGCTCAAGGCTTTGCAGGCAATCGCTCCATGCGGGACTCCGCAATGGCTCAATCAGGTGCACGGTGTCCGGGTGGTGGAGGCCGAGGCTGACAGCCTGCAGCGTCCCCTCTCTGTGCCCGATGCGGATGCCGTCACGACGACATTGCCGGGAGTGCCATGTGTCGTCATGACGGCCGACTGCCTGCCGGTGTTCTTCTGTGACCGGGATGGACATCGTGTCGCGGTGGCCCATGCGGGCTGGCGAGGCCTTTGCGACGGTGTGCTGGAGGCTACCGTGGGCAGGTTTGCCGATGCGAGCGAGGTGATGGCCTGGATGGGGCCCGCCATCGGTCGGGAACGGTTTGAAGTAGGTAACGAGGTGCGGGCTGCCTTTGTCAGCCATGATCCCGATGCGGGCGCGGCGTTCCAGCCCAGTCCGCATCCGGGTCGCTGGATGGCCGACATTTACCAATTGGCCCGCCAGCGGTTGCAGGCGGCCGGAGTGGCGAAGGTTTACGGGGGAGGGCTGTGTACGGTGAATGACCAGCGCCGGTTCTTCTCATACCGTCGCGACGGCCAGACCGGCCGCATGGCCAGCGTCATCTGGAAAAGCGCGGTCTGAGCCCAGGCTCAGGACAGGCGCCCCTCGCCGAAACCGGGAGTGTCATCTTCCTCGTCTGCCGCATTGGCTTTCTCCGCAGCCTGTACGGCGAGCAGCAGGGTGCGATGGTCAGTGGCACTCTGGCCGGCATGCAGGTAGCGCTTGGTGGCCTCCAGCAGGCGCTCCATTTTCTGCATGCGGTAGTTGAGACTCAGCAGGGCCTTGGCTACATGATCCTGGTCATGCCCGCTTTCCCGCATGGCGATGGCGATGGCAATGGCTTGGTGCAGTTCGGCTTCCGTGGGTTTACCCATCTCAGTCTCCTCCCGGGCGACATTATCCTGTCAGTTTAGCGTGCTGTAGCGCTGTTATTCGTGTAACGGTTGGCTATCATCGCCGTCCTTCCTGCTCCGGAGCCTACTTCATGGCCCTTGTCGCAATCGTCTATCACTCGGGCTATGGCCACACGGCCAGGGTAGCCGATCATGTGCGGATCGGCGCTGGCGGTGTCGAAGGAGTGACAGTCCGGCTGATGACGGCGGAAGCGCCCGACTGGACCGCGCTGGATGCTGCTGACGCTATCATATTCGGCGCCCCCACCTATATGGGTAGCGTGTCCGCTCCCTTCAAACAGTTCATGGACCAGACCTCCCGGCAATGGCTGCAGCAGTCCTGGAAGGACAAACTGGCGGCCGGCTTTGCCAATTCCGGCGGTCTGTCGGGTGACAAGCTGGCGGTACTGTTCCAACTGCAGGTGTTTGCCGGCCAGCATGGCATGTTGTGGGTGCCATTCCCCCTCATGCCGACTGGCACAGGACCTGATGACCTCAATCGCATGGGCTCCCATCTTGGCCTGATGACCCAGTCCGACAATGCCCCCGCCGAGGTCACGCCTCCCGCAGGCGATATCCGGACGGCTGAATTGTTCGGGCGCCACGTTGCCGAGCGTGCCGTCCGCTGGTCCAGCTCCGCCGAGGCCTGATCTGCCTGCAGGGTTGTCTGATTGATCCTTGTCAGTCTTTTCCTTGCGTGCGTCCCTTGAATTGGCGAAGACGCCCCCTATACATAAGGGCAAGTCGTTTTATTGCCTTCGGGGAAAAACCATGCGTTTCGATCGTCTGACTGCCAAACTCCAGGAAGCTGTGGCCGATGCCCAGTCTCTCGCGGTGGGGCGTGACAACACCGCCATTGAGCCGGGCCACGTGCTCTCGTCCCTGCTGGACCAGCAGGGCGGCAGTGTGCGCCCGCTGCTTGGCCAGACCGGTGCCGACCTCACTGTCCTGCGGCGCGAACTCAATAATCATCTGGAGAGTCTGCCGCGCCTGAAAACGCCCACCGGTGAGGTGTCCGTGGGCCAGGAGCTCAATCGCGTCTTCAACCTCGCCGACAAACTGGCACAGCAGCGCGGCGACCAGTTCATCGCCAGCGAGCTCATGCTGCTGGCCATGTTCGATGCCAACGTCGACGCCGCAAAAGTGTTGCAAAAAGCCGGTGTGCAGAAGGCGCGCCTCACGCAAGTTATTGATCAGGTCCGGGGGGGAGAAAGCGTGAAGGATGCCAATGCAGAGGAAAGCCGACAGGCGCTATCCAAATACACGATCAACCTCACCGAGCGCGCCGCCAGCGGCAAGTTGGACCCCGTGATTGGTCGTGACGATGAAATCCGCCGTACCATTCAGGTGCTCTCGCGTCGCAGCAAGAACAATCCTGTCCTGATTGGCGAGCCAGGTGTTGGCAAAACCGCCATCGTCGAAGGTCTCGCCCAGCGCATCGTCAACGGCGAAGTGCCCGAAGGCCTGCGCAGCAAGCAGGTGTTGTCGCTCGACATGGGTGCCCTCATTGCCGGCGCCAAGTTCCGCGGCGAATTCGAGGAGCGCCTCAAGGCGGTGCTCAACGAACTCGCCAAGCAGGAAGGCAATATCATCCTGTTCATCGACGAACTGCACACCATGGTCGGCGCCGGCAAGGCCGAGGGTGCGATGGATGCCGGCAACATGCTCAAGCCTGCGCTGGCACGCGGCGAACTGCATTGCGTCGGCGCCACCACGTTGGACGAATACCGCCAGTACATCGAGAAAGATGCTGCACTGGAACGCCGCTTCCAGAAGGTACTCGTCGACGAACCCAGCGTCGAAGACACGATTGCCATCCTGCGCGGCCTCAAGGAGCGCTACGAATTGCACCACGGCGTGGACATCACCGACCCGGCCATTATCGCCGCCGCGCGCCTGTCCCACCGTTACGTCACCGACCGCAAGCTGCCGGACAAGGCCATCGACCTGATCGACGAGGCCGCCTCGCGCATCCGGATGGAGATGGACTCCAAGCCCGAAGAAATGGATCGCCTTGACCGCCGTCTCATTCAGCTCAAGATGGAGCGCGAAGCCCTAAAGAAGGAAGAAGACGCCGCTAGCAAGCAGCGCCTCGCCAAACTGGAGGAGGAGATTGGCAAGCTCGGCAAGGAGTACGCCGACCTGGAAGAAATCTGGAAGGCAGAGAAAGCATCGCTCAAGGGTGCCCAGCAAGTGAAAGAAGAGCTGGAAAAGGCACGCATCGATTTCGAGGCCGCGCGTCGAGCCAATGATCTCGAAAAAATGTCGCGCCTGCAGTACGCCACCATCCCCGAGCTGGAAAAGCAGCTCGCTGCTGCCCAGTCAGCCGAGACCATCGAGCACAAGCTGTTGCGCAACCGCGTGACCGACGAGGAAATTGCCGAGGTGATTTCCAAGGCCACCGGTATTCCGGTCAGCAAGATGCTGGAAGGCGAGCGGGAAAAACTGCTGCGCATGGAAGACTCGTTGCATCAGCGCGTGATCGGCCAGCACGAAGCCGTCGTGGCCGTCGCCAACGCCGTACGCCGTTCACGCGCCGGGTTGTCGGATCCCAACCGTCCCAACGGCTCCTTCCTGTTCCTGGGGCCGACGGGTGTCGGCAAGACCGAACTCACCAAGGCGCTGGCAAACTTCCTGTTTGACTCCGACGATGCCATGGTGCGTATCGACATGTCCGAGTTCATGGAAAAGCACTCGGTGTCGCGCCTGATCGGGGCGCCGCCGGGCTATGTCGGCTACGAAGAAGGCGGCTACCTGACCGAGGCCGTACGCCGGCGCCCCTATGCCGTGGTGTTGCTCGATGAGGTGGAGAAGGCGCATCCGGATGTCTTCAATATCCTCCTGCAGGTGCTGGAAGACGGGCGCCTTACCGATGGCCAGGGTCGCACGGTCGATTTCCGCAATACCGTCATCGTGATGACCTCCAACCTCGGCTCCGACATCATCCAGACCATGACCAGGGAAGAGCAGTATGACGAGATGAAGGTTGCCGTCATGGAAGTGGTGGGTCGCCACTTCCGGCCGGAGTTCATCAACCGCATCGACGAGGTCGTGGTCTTCCATCCCTTGGCCGAGTCGCAGATCCGCGGCATAGCGGAAATCCAGATTGACCGTCTGCGTTCCCGCTTGGCTGAGCGCGACCTGCGCCTGGAAATCAGTGACGCCGCGATGATCCGTCTGGTGGCGGCGGGCTACGATCCCGTCTACGGGGCGCGCCCGCTCAAACGGGCCATCCAGACCCTGCTGGAGAATCCGTTGGCCCAGCAGTTGCTGTCGGGTGAGTTCCTGCAAGGCGACACTATCGTGATTGACGAGGAGCATGGGCAGTTCCAGTTTCACAAGAAACGTCTGCATTGAGCGGATGTGCCGCCTGTTCCCGCAGGGACAGGCGGCACATCCGCTCGCCGCGACCGGTTCATTGCACCCATGCCCAAGCATTCGCCGCCTGCTATGATGGCGATCCCTGTGCCCCGTGAGCCTGTTTCATGCGCTGGAACCTGACCGGCCCCCATCCCCTGAGTGATCTGCTTCGCAATCTCTGGGCGGCTTGCCACTTGCTGGTGTTCCGACGGAGTGCCCTGCGCTGGCTGGTGCCCAGTCCGCTTAATTTCATCGTTCTGCTGTTGTTGAGCCTGGCTGTCAGCCTCTCCTTTGATCTGCTCAGCGAAGGCTGGCCGGGCGAATGGTCGCCCGCGGGCGTCGCCGTTTATCTCCTGCCGGGATTTGCCTTGCTCGTGTTCGGGCAGGTGCTGGCGTCCCGTCATGGCCTGTGGCGCCTCGGATTGGCGCCTGCCAGCGTGTGGCTGGCCTGTGACAGCCTGCTGGGCCTGGTCCAGTGCATCCTGCTTTATGCAGGCCAGCACGAATGGTTGCCAGCAAACGTGGCCGGCTATATTCCTGAAATCTACATGCTGCTGTACGTGTGGCCGGTGCTCGCTGTCGTTGTTGTATTTACCCGTGCGCTGGCCTGGCCGCTAAGGGAAAGCGGTGTTGCGTTTGGCGTACTGGCAAGTTTTTTTGCTGTATGGATTCTTACTTTCAGCGACGAACGTCTGTGGTCGGCGGCATCTCCCGAAGAGCCGGCGCCGGCGGTGCCCAGGGTGGTGGAAGAAGCTGCTCTGTACGCACAGCCCGAGTTGCTGGAGCGGGCCCTGGCTGCCTTGCAGCCACAGCGCCCGGACAACGTGGACTGGTATTTCGTCGGGGTGGCGGGAGCCTCCTATCAGGGAGTGTTCCGGTCAGAGGCAGAGAGTGTGCGTGCCTTGTTTGATACGCGATTTGGCACGGCCGGTCGTTCGGTTGTTCTCATCAATAATGACGATACGCTTTACCGCCAGCCAATTGCCACGCGAACCAGCATCACGCGTGCGCTGGCCGCTGTTGCCAGTCGCATGGATCGCGAGCAGGACGTGCTGTTCCTCTTTCTTACCTCGCACGGCAGCGAAAGCCACGAAATTGAACTGAGTTACTGGCCCTTGCAACTGATGCATGTCACGCCATCATGGTTGCGGAGTGTTCTGGATGAAAGCGGTATTCGCCGGCGGGTGATCGTGTTGTCGGCATGCTATTCCGGCGGTTTCGTCAGGGATCTGCAGACCCCGGACACCCTGATAATCACGGCCGCCGCCTCCGACAAACCTTCGTTCGGTTGTACGGATGATGCGGACTACACCTATTTCGGCCGCGCGTTCTTTGACGAGGCGTTAAGGCGCGAGCACGGCCTCAAGGCGGCGTACGAGCAGACGCTGCTGACCCTGCGCGAGCGCGAAGAGGCGCACGGCTACGGGCATTCCCACCCGCAGTGGGTGATGGGTGAAAAGCTCGCGCAGGACCTGCCTCAACTGGAGGCAGGCCTGTTTCCCCCGGCACCCTGAGATGGGCTGCCTGATCTGGTTTTCGTAGTGGTTGCCGGAGTGCTGGCCAAAACAAAAGGCACCACGGAGCGCGTGGTGCCTTTTTCGAAAGAGCCTGCGCAGGTCTGCCAGCGGCTTACTCGCAGAATGCCTTGATCTGGCGGCGGGTATCTTCCAGACGCTTGGTCTTCTCTTCCTCTGTCAGGAAGCGCTTTTCCCCTTTGTCATCTTTTTCGCTGACGCGACCGCTGTTTTCCATAACGGCGAGGTTGGCCTTCAGTTGCTTGCAGCGCTCGGCATACTGCTCCTTGTTGTCCTTGGCAGCAGCAGGGGCGGTGGTGGAAGCACCCTTCTTGCCGGCCTCGTCCAGCGCCTTGAGCGCTGCTTCACGCTGCTTCTGCAGGTTCTGGGCTGCTGTCTCCGCGCCGGAGGGCTGGCGGCTCGGCACCTTGATGGCGGTACTGCCCTTCACGGACTCCGGGGGCGGCGCTTCCGAGTAGTGGGTGACGCCGTTCTCGTCCGTCCACTTGTAGAACTGGGCAGCCATGGCCGGCGCGGCCAGCAGGGCGCCCAGCAGGGCAAGGGTTGTCAGCTTTTTCATTCCGCTAGCTACCTGATCCGGAAACAATGATTGCACTATAACCACATCCTCCCCGGCTTGATAAGTATCTTTATGCAACACCTTGAACCACTTGACAATTTGCCGGTGAATCCGAAAAATTGCAGGTTCCCGATGGTGGGAGTCAGTCAAGCGGTCACCCTCCGAGCGACTGACGCCGGGGCGAAAGCCCTGCCCGGTCCGGCCAAACGCCGCGCCCGTCCCCGCCTGCAAGATTGCCGCCCGTAAGAGGGCATGCGATCAGGAGCCCCGAACCCGCGGCATCCGACAGGCCTGGCAAGACCCTCCGTTGTTGGTCAATTCCTCGTGCTAGAATGCGCGCCCCTGCGGCCCTGCCGCTGGTTGCGGCGCGCCTTGCGCTTTATTCAAGGGTGATTCTGTGGAACTTCTTTCTGGCGGTGAAATGCTCATCCGCGCTCTCGCTGATGAAGGCGTGGACTATGTTTTCGGCTATCCCGGCGGTGCAGTGCTGCACATTTATGACGCCATTTTCCAGCAGGACAAGGTCAAGCACATCCTGGTCCGCCACGAGCAGGCGGCCGGCCATGCTGCCGACGGCTATGCCCGTGCCACCGGCAAGCCCGGTGTCGTGCTGGTCACGTCCGGTCCCGGTGCCACCAATACCGTGACGGCGATTGCCACGGCCTACATGGACTCCATTCCCATGGTGGTGCTGTCCGGCCAGGTGCCGTCGGCCCTGATCGGCGAAGACGCCTTTCAGGAAACCGACATGATCGGGGTGTCCCGCCCGATCGTTAAGCACAGCTTCCAGGTGCGCAAGGCTGAAGACATTCCGGCCATGGTGAAGAAGGCCTTCTATATCGCGGCCAGCGGTCGTCCGGGGCCGGTGGTGATCGACATTCCGAAGGATTGCACCAATCCCAACGAAAAGTTCCCCTACGAGTACCCGCACAAGGTCAAGCTGCGCTCCTACAATCCGCCCGGTCGTGGTCATGCCGGCCAGATCAAGAAGGCAGTGGACGAATTGGTGGCCGCCAAGCGCCCCATGATCTATGCCGGTGGTGGCGTGGTTCAGGGCGAGGCCTCCAGCCTGCTCACCGAGATGGCACGCTATCTGAACTATCCGGTGACCAACACGCTGATGGGGCTGGGTGCCTACCCGGGCTCGGATCGCCAGTTTGTCGGCATGCTGGGCATGCACGGTACTTACGAGGCCAACATGGCCATGCATCACAGCGACCTCATTCTCGCCGTGGGTGCCCGTTTTGATGACCGTGTCACCAACAACACCCGCAAGTTCTGCCCCAACGCCCGGATCATTCATATTGATATCGATCCGGCGTCCATTTCCAAGACCATCACGGCTGACATTCCCATCGTGGGTGCTGTCGAGCCGGTGCTCAACGAAATGCTGACTCTGGTCAAGCAGGCGGACAAGCCGGACGCCAAGGTGCTCGAGGCCTGGTGGAACCAGATCGACGATTGGCGCAAGGTGCATGGCCTGCGCTACCAGCCGGCCGCACCAGGGGAGATGAAACCCCAGGAAGTGGTGGAGATGCTCTACAAGGTGACGGATGGCAAGGCCATCGTGACCTCTGATGTGGGCCAGCACCAGATGTTTGCCGCGCTCTACTACAAGTACGACCGTCCGCGGCAGTGGATCAACTCCGGTGGTCTCGGCACCATGGGCTTCGGCCTGCCAGCGGCTATGGGTGCCCTGTTCGCGTTCCCGGAAGAGACCGTGGTTTGCGTGACCGGCGAAGCCTCCATCCAGATGAACATTCAGGAACTCTCTACCTGCCTGCAGTATGGCCTGCCGGTGAAGATCCTGAACCTCAACAACCGCTCCCTGGGCATGGTCAAGCAGTGGCAGGACATGCAGTACGAAGGCCGTCACTCGCATTCGTACATGGACTCCCTGCCCGATTTCGTCAAGCTGGTCGAAGCTTATGGCCATGTCGGCATGAAGATCACCGACCCGGCCCAGCTCGAAAGCAAGATGAAGGAGGCGTTTGCCATGAAGGATCGTCTCGTCTTCATGGACGTCTACGTCGACCCCTCCGAGCACGTGTATCCCATGCAGATTCGTGATGGCTCCATGCGCGACATGCTGCTGTCCAAGACGGAGCGTACCTGATCATGCGTCGTATCATTTCTGTCCTGATGGAAAACGAACCTGGCGCACTGTCCCGCCTTGTGGGGCTGTTTTCCCAGCGTGGCTACAACATCGAGTCGCTCACCGTGGCGCCGACGGACGATTCGACCCTGTCCCGCCTGACGCTCACCACCTCCGGTGACGAGCAGAAGATCGAACAGGTCACCAAGCAGCTCAACAAGCTGATTGAAGTGGTCAAGGTGGTCGACCTCACCGAAGGGGCCCACATCGAGCGTGAGCTGCTGCTGGTCAAGGTCAAGGCCACCGGTGCTGCCCGTGCTGAACTCAAGCGCACGGCCGATATCTTCCGTGGCCAGATCGTGGACGTCACGCCAACGGTCTATACCATCCAGCTCGCCGGCACCAGTGACAAGCTGGATGCTTTTATCGAGGCGCTGGCCGAAACGTCCATTCTCGAAGTGGTGCGTACCGGGGTCTGCGGTATTGCCCGTGGTGAAAAGGTTCTGAGCATTTAATCCCTTCCCCGGACTATCCCCCTCTTCATCGCGGAGAGGGTTGGGGAGAGGGGAAATCATCGCAAGCGTTCTGCCACAGGCAGAACTGAAAAAAAGAGGAAGCACCATGCAAGTGTATTACGACAAAGACGCCGACCTTTCCATCATCAAGAGCAAGAAGGTCGCCATCATTGGTTACGGCTCCCAGGGCCATGCCCACGCCTGCAACCTCCGTGATTCCGGCGTCGATGTTACCGTCGGCCTGCGCCCCGGTTCCGCCACGGTTGCCAAGGCCCAGGCTCATGGCCTCAAGGTGACGGACGTGCCGTCTGCAGTGAAGGCAGCTGACGTTGTCATGATCCTGACCCCGGACGAGTTCCAGTCCAAGCTGTACAAGGAAGAGATCGAGCCCAACCTGAAGCAGGGCGCAACCCTCGCTTTCGCCCACGGCTTTGCCATCCACTACAACCAGGTCGTGCCGCGCAAGGATCTGGACGTCATCATGATCGCCCCCAAGGCACCGGGCCACACCGTGCGCTCCGAGTTCGTGAAGGGCGGTGGCATCCCTGACCTGATCGCTGTGTTCCAGGACGTGTCCGGCAATGCCAAGAACCTGGCCCTGTCCTACGCCTCCGGCGTTGGCGGTGGCCGCTCCGGCATCATTGAAACCACGTTCAAGGACGAGACCGAAACCGACCTGTTTGGCGAGCAGGCTGTCCTGTGCGGTGGCGCCGTCGAGCTGGTCAAGGCCGGTTTTGAAACGCTGGTGGAAGCCGGCTATGCACCGGAAATGGCCTACTTCGAGTGCCTGCATGAGCTGAAGCTGATCGTTGACCTAATGTACGAAGGCGGCATCGCCAACATGAACTACTCGATCTCCAACAACGCCGAGTACGGTGAGTACGTCACGGGTCCGGAAGTGATCAATGCCGAGTCTCGTGCTGCCATGCGCAATGCGCTCAAGCGCATCCAGAGCGGCGAGTATGCCAAGATGTTCATTGCCGAAGGCGCGCACAACTACCCGTCCATGACTGCGGCCCGTCGCAACAACGCGGCCCACCCGATTGAGCAGGTTGGCGAGCGTCTGCGTGCAATGATGCCCTGGATCGCTGCCAACAAGATTGTTGACAAGACCAAGAACTGATTCCGTCCCTCCGCTCCCGTGAGCGGCGTCGGAAACGTTAAAAAAAGCGCGGCTAGTCCGCGCTTTTTTTATGCCATCCTGTGACAAGATGGTGGTGAACCGGCGCCAATGGTCAATCGGAGCCGGTGTGATTATCATTACCCTTCCTACATGCCATGAGCCAAGGCCATGACCACGTCCCAGAATGATCAAGATGACCACAACGGCCTCACTTTCGAGGTCGTCGAGGAAGAGCGCGACGAGGGCGGCAAGAAGGTCCGCAACAAAGGCATTTACCTGCTGCCCAACCTGATTACCACGGCGGCGCTTTTTTCCGGCTTTTACGCCATCATCGCCGCCATGCAGGGCCGCTTCGAGTCGGCAGCGATTGCCATTTTTGTCGCAGCGCTGTTTGATGGCATGGATGGTCGTGTCGCACGCATGACCAATACCCAGAGCCCCTTCGGTGCGGAGTATGATTCGCTTTCGGACATGGTGTCGTTCGGCATTGCGCCCGCCCTGGTGGTGTTTACCTGGAGCCTGCAGTCACTGGGCAAGGTTGGCTGGATCTGTGCCTTCATCTACGCCGTAGCGGCGGCGTTTCGTTTGGCGCGCTTCAATGTGCAGCTGGATGTGGCGGACAAGCGCTACTTCACGGGCCTGGCCAGTCCCCTGGCAGCGGCGATCATTGCCAGCATGGTCTGGGCCGGCTTCGATAACCGCATTCCGGGGCGTGAACAGGAGCTTGCCATCGCCATTGCCGTGATCACCGTGGTTACAGCGTTCCTGATGGTCAGCAACTTCCGGTACTACAGCTTCAAGCAACTGGACCGCTCGCGGGTGCCGTTTGCCGTCATGCTCCCGGTGGTGCTGGTGTTCGGCATCATCAACTATGACCTGCCCATCGGCCTGTTGACCGTTTCACTGGTCTACGCGCTGTCGGGCCCGGTCTCTACCCTCTGGGGGCGCCGCAAGGCGGCGGGAGTGCCTCCCGCCCAAGGCTGACCAACCCCGGATGCCTCAGGAGGGCATCATGCTGATACGTCATCGCCCTGCCAGCACCCCGCTGTCCAGCGAGGTTGCGTCGGAAACGGTTTATCAGCAGCGTAGGGAACTACTCAAAGCCGCAGGCCTGTTTGGTGCTGCGGCTTTTTTCCCTTCCTCTGCTTTGGCCGCTCCACTTCCCTATACGCCAGCGGTTGAGCGGGCCAATGCACCCCGTTTCCTGCGCAGCGCCATCCTGGCACGCAAGAGTGCTGCCAATGCGACAGGGGAGGTAGTGACGCCGTATGACGTCGTCAGCACCTACAACAACTTCTACGAGTTCGGACTCGACAAGGGCGATCCTGCCGCAAACGCCGGCTCACTGCGCCCGGAGCCATGGTCACTGCGTATTGACGGGGAGTGTCGCAAGTCCGGAACCTATACTCTGGAGGACATCCTCAAACCCCATGCGCTGGAGGACAGGGTCTACCGCTTTCGCTGTGTGGAAGCCTGGTCTATGGTGGTCCCTTGGCTGGGCTTTTCACTGGCCGATCTGATTCGCCGATTCGAACCCACCAGCAAGGCCCGTTTCATCGAATTCACTACTTTGCATGATCCGGAACAGATGCCGGGACAGCGAACACGCAACCTCCGTTGGCCCTATGTCGAGGGCTTGCGTATGGACGAAGCGATGCACCCGCTTACCTTGATGGCGGTAGGTGTCTACGGCCGATCGCTGCCGCCCCAGAACGGCGCGCCATTGCGCCTGATCGTGCCTTGGAAATACGGCTTCAAGAGCATCAAGTCGATCGTGCGCATCCGCTTTGTGGAACATGCCCCCCGCACGACGTGGTCCGTCATGGCACCGGACGAGTACGGTTTTTTTGCCAACGTGAATCCGGCCGTGGATCACCCGCGCTGGACCCAGTCGCGCGAGCGACGCCTGCCAGCTACCCTGTTCAATCCCAACTGGCGCACGACTCTGCCCTTTAACGGCTATGCACGCGAAGTGGCTGGCCTCTACAAGGGGCTGGATCTCCGACGGTATTTCTAAGGGCGCATGACAATCATGAAGGCGGCAGACTGGCCGGGGCGAGCCAAGTTCATCCTGTTTCCCCTCTTGCTGGCTCCCGCCGGCTGGCTGCTCTATGCTGCTATTGGCAACCATCTGGGGCCGGATCCAGCCAAGGCACTGGTGGATGAGAGTGGCCTCTGGGCGTTTCGTTGCCTGTTGCTGTCATTGGCCATGACTCCATTACGCCACTTCACGCATCGCAGCCTCTGGATTCGCTACCGGCGCATGATCGGGCTCTTTGCCTTGTTCTATGCCGTGCTGCATGTCACTGCCTATGTGTTCCTGCTGTTCGGCGCTCGTTGGAGCGAGCTTTGGGCGGAACTCGCCAAGCGCCCCTATGTGATGGTGGGGGCGGGAGCCATGCTGATTCTGCTCGCACTGGGCGTGACGTCGACGCAAGACTGGCAGCGTCGCCTCAAGCGAGGCTGGGTCAGACTGCATCGACTGGTGTATGTGGCGGCACTGCTGGTGCTCTTGCACTTCATGTGGGTCAACAAATTAGGCCTTGCTGCGATATGGCCCTATGCGGCGGTGCTGTTTTTCCTGCTTGGAGTGCGATTTTGGTGGTTTTTCAGGCAGTCAGTTCAAATTAAATGAAATTACGTTGACAGGTTTCTTACACTCCCTATAATGCGCCCCACACCGACGCGCTGATGCGGACTGAAGTTAAAAATCTCAGGAAAATCAGCGGGTTGCAAGT
>JBKHWB010000039.1:0-18902 GCA_046566745.1 Gammaproteobacteria bacterium | reverse complement strand
GTGCCGCCGTGGCGGCCTACGAGGCATGGCGACAACTGGGCTTTGACGGCGGCAGCTGAGTCCCGGCCGGCGGCCACAAACGGTCAGGGCGTCACGAGAGGCGCGGCCGGGGAGGGGCTCGCGGCGTCGCGCAGGAACTCCTCCTGCAAGCGCTGCCAGGCCGCCGACTCACGCTCGCGGGCAATGGCCTCCCACAGCCGCTCGCCGTCGGCGCCGCGTACCGCCATGAACGGCAGGGACAAAATGAGGAAGAAATCCTTCTGTGCAATCGGCAACGGCAGCATTTCCAGGGCCGCGCCCAGTTCCCTGTCATCCCGCAACAGGCGCATCCCTTCTTCGGACTTGAGCACAGCTGCCTCCAGCTCCTGGTTCTTCAGCGCCGCCAGGATGGCGGCGGGCTGGTAACGGCGCTGATCCACCTGGGTCAGACCCAGTTCGCGCAGGCGGCGGGTGATGGCAAACGAGCCGCTGGGCACGCCCACCGGCCCGGCCACCACCAAGAGGCTGCCATCCCATTGCGCCGTACCGGCCTTGCGCTGGAACAGGTGGTAGCCGCTTCGCATCAGGCGACGCTCGCCATCCGGCTTGCCGTCACGCAGGGGAAAGCGGGCAAACGCCTGGCGCTCGGAAATGAAACTGGAATTGAAAGCGCCATCCATGCGCCCGTCGGACAGCCGGAGCAGGCAGTGCCCCCAGCGCATGAAGTGGAACTCCACCGCCACGCCGCTACGGGCCGCCGCCCGCTCGATGAGCAACTGGTTAAGACCGGGGCGATCGGTCAGCACCCAGGGATAATCACCCTGGTTGCTGGCGCACAGTCGCAAGGGTAACGGGCCGGCGAAAGCCAGCCAGGGCAGCATCAGCAAGCCCACGATGGTGAGCACCCGGAATCCCGGCATCTTGACCCTCTGTCTCAACCCCATCAGCCCCCGCCCGAGGCGGCCTGCACCAGACCCGGCAACAAAAAAAGGCGAACTGCAGAATACTGCAACTCGCCCTTTCCACCCAGACGCGGTGTGTAACGCGTGTTACACGACGCCGACGCCACCAAGCTTCTTGCTGCGCCGCTTGGCGCCCATTTCCAGCAAGCGCTGGTAGGAGGTCGGGAGGATGCGCTGCATGGCATCAATGACCACGGCATCCGGCCCGATCAGCACGCGACGCTTGTTCTTCAGGATGCCGTTGACGACATCCTGCGCTGCCTTTTCCGGCGTGGTGATGAACGCCTTCTCAAAGTCGCGCGTGGACTTCTCATCCACCAGCCCCTTGGTTTCGGTGACGCGTGCGTTGCGGGCGATGTTGGTCTTGATACCGCCCGGGTGCACGCAGGTCACGCCGATATTGGTGCCGGCGATTTCCATTTCTTCGCGCAACGCCTCGGTAAAGCCCTTCACGGCAAACTTCGCGGCGTTGTACGCCGACTGCGTGGGCACGGCGATCAGGCCGAACACCGACGACACATTGACGACGGCGCCCTCGCCCGCGGTCTTGATGTGCGGCAGGAAGGCCTTGGTCCCATAAACCACACCCCAGAAGTTGATGCCCATCAGCCACTCGAAGTCCTTGTACTGCATGTCCTCCACCGTCGCACCCAATGCCACGCCGGCATTGTTGAAGATGATGTTGACCAGACCGTGCTCACGCACCACGTCATCGGCCCAGGCATACATCTCGTCACGGCTGGCCACGTCGACACGCTTGGACGTGACTTTCACGCCATGCGAACGGCACTGCTCAACCGTTTCGGCCAGGCCCTTCTCGTTGACATCAGACAGGGCCAGGTGGCAACCCTTGCTGGCCATGAGGATGGCCGTGGCCCGACCGATACCGGAGCCTGCGCCGGTGATGGCGGCAACCTTGTCTTTCAGTGTCTTCATCATTCGTTTCCTGCGTGGTGGGAGGAGAATCAGGCGTTGCCCTTGTGAGGAATGACTCCATCTGGCAACATGGATTGTCACATTACGGGCGAGCCCCGCGGACTGTCAACTCCCACCGGGGCCACTTTCCGTCATTTCAGGCCAACCCCGTGGGCAATGACCCCAAGAGCACAGATGCCATGACCGAGCACACCCCCCGCCGCTACCGCGGCGCCAGCGCCGACGAACGTCGCCAGGAGCGCCGTGACCGCCTGCTGGACGCCGGCCTGCGCGTGTTCGGGACATCGGGCTACCACGGCGCCACGGTGCGCGGCCTGTGCCACGAGGCCGGCCTGACCGAGCGCTATTTCTACGAGTCGTTTGCCAACAGCGAAGACCTGCTCTGTGCCGTCTACGAACAGGTGCTGGCCACCCAGCGTGAGCGCATGCTGGCCGCCGTGTCCCAGGCCGCCCCACAGCCCGACGCCATGATCCGGGCGGGCCTCAAGGCCTTTCTCGCCTACATCCGGGATTGTCCGCCGGCAGCCCGGGTTCAGTTTGTGGAAGTGCTGGGTGTCAGCAAGCGGGTGGACCACCGCTACCGGCAGGCCATCGAAAGCTTTGCCGGCCTCCTGCGCAGCCTTGGCGCTCCAACTGGTGCTTCGGCCACCCGGGTTGATATCGACATGTTGTCCGTGGGACTGGTCGGCGCCATGGTGGGGATAGGCTCGCGCTGGATGCTGAGCGGTTTTGCGCAACCGCTGGACGACATCGTCGCCACATCGGAACTACTGTTCAACGGCGTCACCGAGCAACTGCGGGGTCACGACACCGCCCCCTGAGCCAACGGGCTAGCGCGGAATACTCACGTAGTTCATGCGGCGCTCGATGATGCGCGCCTTGCGCAACAGGCGGCGGTCGTTGCGGTGTTTGTCGTAATAGCGGGGGTTGGGCACCATGGCGGCCAGCCGGGCAGCCTCGGCGGCAGTCAGGCGGCGGGCGGACTTGCCGTAATAATGGCGCGCGGCGGCTTCGGCGCCGAACACGCCATCCCCCCACTCGATCACGTTCAGGTAGATCTCGAAAATGCGGCGCTTGCTCATGATGTTTTCCATCATGAGCGTAATGATGGCTTCCTCGGCCTTGCGCCAGGGCGTGCGCTTGCCGGACAGGAACAGGTTCTTGGCCAGCTGTTGCGAGATGGTCGAGCCGCCCGCGACGATCCTGCCTTTCTTCAGGTTTCTCTCCCAGGCATCCTGCATGCCCTCCCAGTCAAAGCCCTCGTGTTGCAGGAACTTGGCGTCCTCCGACGCCACGACGGCACGCTTGAGGTTTTTCGAGATCTGTTCGTACGGCACCCATTTGTGGTGTAACTCGGCCTCAGGGTCTTTGTCCTGCATGACAGCCAGGCGCGCCTCCATGAAGGCGGAGGCCGACGGATTGTGCTGCGCCCACCACAGCACATGCCCCAGCAGCCAGAGCTGGTAGCAGATCACCACACCGATGACGATCAGCACGAGGCGCCAGAAGAAGCGACGATCAAGAACCATGACAGGCCACGCAGGACAGGAAGGCGCGTATTGAAACGGTTTTCCTGCGCGGAATAAACCGCCGGCGAGGGCGTTGTGTCAGTGGTCGGGCAGCGGAATGCGTTCGGTCTCGCCAGGGACCAGCGGGAATCGCCCTTCGGCCCAGTCGCGCCTGGCCTGGTCGATCAGGGCCGGATCACTGGACACCAGGTTCCACCACATGTGCCGCGGCGCATCAAGGGGCGCGCCGCCCAGCAACATCACGCGTGCCTCGTTGTCGGCGACGATGCGCACCGGCCGGCCTGGCGCCAGCACCACCAGTTGGCCAGGCAACAACACCTCGCCATCAATGTGCACCGTTCCGGCCACCGGATACAGGGCGCGCTCGGCATGCTCCACCGTGAAGGCAAAACCGGCACCGGCCGTGAAGCGCAGGTCGGCATAGAACAGCGGCGACAGCACACGCACCGGACTGCGCAGGCCGAAGGCCTCGCCCGCGATCAGCACCAGCGACGTACCGTTGCCATCCAGTCGCGGCAGGCTCTCCCCCGGACAATGCTGGAAGGCGGGATCGCACTGCTCGTGCTCTCTGGGCAGCGCCACCCAGAACTGCAGCCCGTGCAGGGGCGTGCCCGTCAGGCGCAGGGCCGGCGGCGTGCGCTCGGAGTGCACGATGCCACGCCCCGCCGTCATCCAGTTCACATCGCCGGGACGGATCTCCTGCACGGAGCCCAGCGAATCACGATGCAGCAACGCGCCCTCGAACAGGTAGGTCACCGTCGCCAGGCCGATGTGCGGATGCGGCCGCACATCCACGCCCTCCTCCCGCTCCAGCACGGCCGGCCCGATATGATCGAAGAAAATGAACGGGCCTACCGCGCGGCAGCGAGCCGCCGGCAGCAGACGGCGCACGGTAAAGCCGCCGATGTCCTTCGCATGCGGTGCCAGCCGCCAGCGGATGGCGTCGGTCATGATGCTGTCTCCTTGCGGCACGCCCGCCACGCCTCAATGGGCGTGATCATCCGGCGTCGACTCCAGGGTTTCCTTCAGGGCAATCTGCAGGCGCGAATGCCATCGCACAAAAACGTTCCACAGCAGCGAGGCCAGGATCACGGCCACGATCACCACCAGCACCAGCAGATGGAAGGGCGGCAGGATGCTGGCGCTAAGTGCCGATACCAGCCACATCATGAGCACCAGCGAACCGACCGGCAGCAGCGTCGCCACCCCCTTGCGCACCCTCCCCACGTGGTCACCCGCCAGCGCCGGGGTCACGATCATTTCGCCCCAGATCATGCCCAGCGCCTCCAGCTTGCGGTAGGCCGCCACCAGGAAGGGCAGCGCCACCAGCAGGGTCAGCGCCCAGAAGGCCGTCAGTTGCCACGAGGCATCCAGCCAGGCCAGGCTGTCGCTGACAGCGGTGTGCTTCCACAACCACGACGACACCAGGAACACGGCCGCCACCGCACAAAAGTTCAGCAGCACGTGTATCACGATGCGGCGGATCATGGCCTGCAGGATGGCCCTGCCCTCGTCGGGTGGCTCCACGCGCTGCATCCAGGCGGTGTAGGCGTTCAGGTCGTTCTTCACGCGCTGCGGCAGCACCCGTCCCATCACCGTCACCACCCCGTCCGAGCTGCGGATAAGGTACGGGGTGAGCAGGGTGGTAATGGCGGACACCGCCACCGCAATAGGATAGAGAAAATCACTTGTCACCTTGAGCGACAGGCCCAGGCTGGCGATGATGAAGGAAAATTCGCCGATCTGTGCCAGACCCATGCCGGTACGCATGGAGGTACGGGCATCGTGGCCGGTGGCAAAGGTACCGGCCGCGCAACTGATCACCTTGAACACCACCACGGCCACCGTGATCACGGCGATGGGCAGTGCGTACTCCACGATCACGCGCGGATCCACCAGCATGCCGATGGCCACGAAAAAGACAGCACTGAACATGTCACGCAGGGGCTCGACCAGGCGCTCGATCAGGCGCAGCTCGCGCGCCTCGGCCATGATGGCGCCAATCACGAAGGCCCCAAGCGCCATGCTGTAGCCCAGCTTGGTCACCAGCAGGCTGAACCCAAAGAAGATGCCCAGCACAGCCACGAGCAGGATCTCGCGACTGTTGAACCGGGCGATGTAGGACAGCAGTCGCGGCACCAGCAACAGGCCGCTGACCAGCGCCACCACCAGGAAGATGCCGAGCTTGCTCAGCGTACCCACCACATTGCCCACTTCCATGCTGCCGGTGAGCGCGATACCGGAGAGCAGGGCCATGATGGCAATGGCCAGGATGTCCTCGACGATCAGGATGCCGAACATGAGCTGCGTGAATTTCTCGCGCTTCATGCCAAGGTCGCCCACCGCCTTGATGATGATGGTGGAGGAGGACATGGCCAGCATGGAGCCGAGAAAGATCGAGTCCATGCTGTTCCAGCCGAAGGCCCGGCCGATCTCGTAGCCCACCCACAACATGAGCAGGATCTCGGTGGTGGCTGCCACGATGGCCGTCGACCCCACCTTTTTCAGCTTGCCCAGGTTGAACTCCAGACCCAGGGCAAACAGCAGGAAAATCATGCCCAGCTCGGCCAGCAGCTCCACCGTGTGCTTGTCACCGATCATTACCGTGGGCGGCGTGTGCGGCCCCAGGATGATGCCGGCCAGGATGTAACCCAGCACCACCGGCTGCTTGAGGCGGTGAAAAATGACCGTGATGACGCCCGCCACCAGCATGATGATGGCAAGGTCCTGCAGAAAAGTGTTGCTGTGTTCCAATAGAGGTCTCCTGTCAGGTAGGGCGCAATGAACCCGGAGAGGCGAGGACGGCCGCAAGCGCGACCCTTTGATAGCATTTTTATATCAAAGTATTTCCTATAATCAATTTAACCTATGCCGCAGGCCGAACCATACTTCTAGCACAAATAAATGCTAGCAGGAGGCATGCCATGACGACCCCAACCCTCATCCCCAGGCCCCTGCGGCAATTGCGTCGCGCGGTTGGCCTGGCCATCACGGTTGGCGGCCTTGGCCTGCTGGCGGTGCAGGGCGCACAGGCCGTCGCGGCAGATCCGGTGAGCGGCCTTGCCCTGATGCAGCCGACGCACGCCGGCACCCCTTACCTTGCGGCAGCGAGAGGGTTCCTGCTGCCCTCGCGCTCATGAGGGCGCAGCGATCATCAGCTATGCTTGATCCATGCACTGACTGCAGCACTACAATGCCTGCGGGCAACGACAGCCCGCCCTGGTGCCACCAGAAGGAGAAAACTTTCATGAGCAAGAAGAAAACCGCCATACCCGCCATCGACATCGGCATGACCGACGACCAACGCAAGGACATTGCCAAGGGCCTCAGCCACCTGCTGGCCGACAGCTACACCCTGTACCTCAAGACCCACAATTTCCACTGGAACGTGACCGGCCCGATGTTCAACACCCTGCACCTGATGTTCGAGGCGCAGTACAACGAACTGGCGCTGGCGGTGGACCTGATCGCCGAGCGCATCCGCGCGCTGGGCTACCCGGCACCGGGCAGTTACCGCGAATACCTGAAGCTGTCGACCATTCCCGAAGCCGTGGGCACGCCCACCGCCGAAGACATGATCCGCCAGCTGGTGGAGGGCCAGGAGTCCATCGTACGCACGGCACGCTCCATCTTCCCGGTCGTCGAGGACGCCCGCGACGAGCCGACCGCCGACCTGCTCACCCAGCGCATGCAGGTACATGAGAAGACCGCGTGGATGCTGCGCAGCCTGCTGGGCTGAGCCGGCGGCAATAACCCTGCCGGCCTCGTGGTTGAGTCGGGCGCTGCAAGCACTAGACTCAGGGGACACCCGTCCGACGACCAGGAGGCATCATGGCCCTGTCACATGCCAAGTCCGGTGAGCTGATCCATCTGGATCCTCACGCGGCCCACCGTTCCGAAACCCTGATCCGCGACGACCACATGGAGGTGGTGCAGATGGTGCTGGAATCCGGCAAGGTACTGAAGGAACACGCCGCCGCCGGCGCCATGATCGTGCAGGTGCTGAAAGGAGCGGTTGATTTCATGGCTCATGGCGCCACGCAACGCATGACGCCCGGCCACCTGATGTTCCTGCGCGACAGCGAACCACACGCCGTGCATGCCCTGGAAGACACGGTACTCCTGCTGTCCATCTTCCTGCACAGGCGGTAAGCCCGGCGACCATGCCGCCAGCCCGCCGCAAGCGCTGGAGCGCACAGCACATCCATCGGCTCACCGTAACCGTGCTGCTGCTGGTGATGGCGGTCGAACTGGTGTTCGTCTTGCTGCAGGCGCAGTGGCTCACGGCGTTCCTGGTCATCATGATCATGTCGGTCACGGTCAGTCCGCTGGCCTTCCGGCAACGCCTGCCGGTCACCTTCCCGCCCGAGTTCCACATCCTGGCGATCACGTTCATCTTTGCCTCGCTGTTCATGGGCGAGGTGTGGCAGTTCTATGCCCGCGTCTGGTGGTGGGATATTGCCCTGCACGCCATCTCCGGCCTGCTGCTGGGCATCTTCGGCTTCCTGCTGGTGTATGCCCTGAACGAAGACCGCCACATCGACCTGCACATGAAGCCGCACTTCGTGGCCTTCTTCGCATTCGTATTTGCCGTGGCGGTGGGCGCCCTGTGGGAAGTGTTCGAATACGCCATGGACACACTGCTTGGCATGAACATGCAGAAACCCATGTGGACCGATCCCTCCGGCCTCACCGACACGATGTGGGACCTGATACTGGATGCCACGGGAGCCCTCATCATCAGCCTGCTGGGCTGGCGTCACCTGAAAAGCCCTAAGGAATCCTTTCTCGAGGCCTGGATCCGCAAGTTCATCGAAAGCAACCCGCGCCTCTTCCGCAACTGAGCAGGGTCAGGGCTTGTTCACCTGACCGCGCATCAGCGCCCCCCACACTGCCGGCTTGTTCGCCACATCCAGCTTGCCCTCGTTGATCTCGCCCACCGACTGATCGCACCACTTGATGCGGGCGTGCATCGACGCCTTTTCCACCACCGCCAACGCCGAGGCGGTTTGCTGCTTCACCAGGGCAGTCAGGCCAACGCGCTGATCAGAGGTCATGGTCTGCACCAGACTGCGTGTGCGCGCCAACGCCGGCAGGTTGCGCCTGCCCCAGTCAGATGCGGCCGCGTTATAACGCTTGAAGGACGTCGGCAAGGTCTGGATGCACAGCCGTTCCGACTGCGCCACCAGGTCTTCCAGCCCCATCGCACCCACAATGGCCTGGGCCAGTTCCGGACTCATCGCCGCCGGGGCCGGCGTGGCCGGAGGGGTGACGGCCGCCGCAGCGCGCTTGGCCCGGTACGCCTCGGCGGCACGGGCCGCCGGTGATACCGTCGACGCCGCACCGGTCGCCTCCTCGCGCGGGGCCGGCGGCACCAGCACATCCACCTTCCGTGCATCACCGTCGGCAGGCCGGTCCGAGAACGTCACCTTGCCGTCCGGCCCCACCACCTTGTAAATCGCCTGCGCCATCGCGGCCGGCGTGGCTAACAGAAGGGCAGCGGACAGCAGCACCTGCAACGGAAAAGCGTTCATGATCTGGCACCGGCACGTGGAACAGGGGTCGGTCTTCATGATGATCACCGGGACACCGCCGCGACGATCACCTTCCGACAAAGGGCTGCAAACCGCTTACGATCCCGTCATCACACGCCGGACAGTCCGCGATCATCCGACCGCTCCGACAAAACGGCGTCGGCCCCTCTACCAGAACCAGCCGCCAGCGGCACTTCATCCGCCATCTGGTGCACTTCGGCAGACTGCCGCCATAGCCGCCGGCGTTTGGCTGGACGTCGGCGCGACCCCTTCATAAGATGCCAGCTTGACCGCCCACCCCTCCCTTCCCCATCAGCAAGACGGACTCACGGCATGTCGGAACAGGCAGCAGACAGCAAACCCCGCGTCCTCATGGTGGATGACTCCAAGGTTATCCGCATGGCCGCCAACAAGATCCTGGGCAAGGATTACGACGTGGTGGTGGCCGCCGACGGCGAAGAGGGCTGGAAAAAACTGTCGGATGACCACAGCATCCATGTCGTGTTTACCGACCTGATGATGCCGGTGCTGGACGGTCTGGGCTTGCTCGACCGCATCCGCGCCTCCGACGACCCCGGCATCCAGAACCTGCCGGTGATCATGGTGACCGGTGCCGACAATTCCGAGGAGCTGCGCGAAGAGGCCCTGCGCAAAGGTGCCACCGATTTCCTGCAAAAGCCCTTCAACTCCATCGACCTGCAGGCCCGTGCACGTGCGCACTGCAACTACGCACGCGAAGCCCTGGCCCTGAAGAAACAGATCACGGTGGATGCGCTGACGGGCTTCAACAACCAGCAGTCCTTCCTGGAGCAACTCACCAAAGACCTGGCGTTTGCGCATCGCCACCGGCAGTCGGTGGCCATCCTGGTTGCCGACATGCCCGACTTCAAGTCGTTCTTCATGCAGCATGGCAAACCCGCCGCCGACGCCGCCCTGAGCCAGGCCGCCCAACTGGTACGAGAGTGCATCCGTACCGAAGACACCGCCAGCCGCTACAGCTTCTCCACGCTGGCGCTGAGCCTGCCGTCCACCCCGGCCGAAGGCGCCCAGGTCCTGCTGGAAAAAATCCAGAACGCGCTCAAGAACCACCCCGTGCAGGTCAACGGCCGTGCGCTGGCGGTCAAGTGGCGCTTCAGCATGCACCTTCCCGACATCACGCCGGAAACAAACGCGCAGGCCGAAGTGCAGGCCGCCATCGACAAACTGGGCCTGGCGGCCGTTGCCGCTGCTCACGCCACGGGCAAGCCCTCGCCGGTCTCCATCGACAAGGCACTGGCCATGATCGCGCGCGGCCAGGGCGCACAGATTGCGGCCCACATGCCGCGACTGCTGCAGGAGCTTGTGCCCCTGCTGCAGCAGGCCACGCCCGAGCAGCGCTGGGCCCTGCTCAAGCAGATCGGCTGACGCACGGCCCTAAGGCAGCGGCCCGATGCGGGCCAGCCACGACACCGTGCCGCGCCAGCCGGCATAAACCATGTTGCCGCCAAGCATCAACAGCACTGTACTGACAAGAATGGCCGGCGTGGTGCGAACATCCCAGAACAGCAGATAGCCTCCCAGACCGATCAGCCCCGCGCCCAGCAAAGCGGACACTAGCCGGTAACCGGTACGGGTGTGCCATGAGGGATGTGATGAAGGCTTCATGACGTCACACCAAAGATGTTGGGAGGGTACCGCCCTCGCCGGACGTTGACGCGGGACACCCCGTATCCGGTGCCCGATCAATGGCTGCCCACGTCACCATGGCAAACCGTCAGCTGAAACTCAAGTGTGACGGCAACCGCCACCGGCATGCGCCCCTCGCTTTCAAACAGACTCCACCCGACAATGCGACTTTCCGGCCACCCATCCCTGCACCCATGCCCACTTCATCCTCTCGTAGCGGTTACTTCTATGCCGGCGCCTGCGTCCTGATCTGGGCAGGGTTTGTGTTGTTGAGCCGGGTGGCGGGCAAGACGGCACTGAACGGCTTCGACCTGACCGCATTGCGATTCGGAACGGCGGCCGTGCTGCTGTTCCCGGCCTGGCTGTTCTGGAAACGGGTGCCGCTGTTCAACCGGCGCATGCTGGTGCTGGCGGCCACCGGAGGCATTGGTTATGCCATCGTGGTCTACACCAGTTTCCGTTATGCCCCCGCCGCCCACGGGGCGGTATTGCTCTCGGGCATCCTCCCGTTTTTTGTTGCCGTGCTGGCGTGGCGTGTGCTGCAACAACCGCTCAGTCCCAATCTGCGCAAGGCGCTGCTGCTGATTGCCCTCGGCGTGGGTGGGCTGGCGCTGCACAGCCTGCATGACCTGGCCAGCAGCTGGCCGGGCGACCTGATGATGATCGTCGCCTCGTTCCTGTGGGGGCTATACACGGTGCTGGTGAAAAAATGGGGCTACTCGCCCTGGGACACCACGCTGGGGGTGGCGCTGCTGGCGGCACTGCTCTACCTGCCGGTGTATGCGCTGTTCCTGCCCAAGGGCATCAGCCAGGTGCCGATGGCCGCCATCGTGACACAGGGCTTCTACCAGGGCGTACTGGTGGTGATTGTGGCCATGCTGCTCTACATGCAGGCGCTGGTACGACTGGGACCGACACAGCTGGGGGCCGTGATGGCCACCGTGCCGGCCGTGGCCGGCATTGGCGCGACGTTGGCGTTGGGCGAACCGTTTACCGGCTGGCTGGTGGCCGGCCTGGTCCTCACCAGCATCGGTGCCTGGATGGGCACCCGCTAAATCGCGCGCGCAAAAAAGCCGGCAACGCGGCCGGCTTTTCTGATGATGGCTAACGGTGGCCGCCGCCCCGACAGGCTCAGGCGATCTTGCGCAGGCCCATGGTCAAGCCCTGCTTGAGCACTTGACGCACCACCGGCCCCACCAGCGGCAGCGGCGAATCGAAGGTGATGCTCCACTGCACGCGCGCGCCATTAGCGGTCCGGGTGAACAACAGGCGGCCATGGTGGTTGGTAATCGGGCCGCCACCGCGGGTGATTTCATAATCAATGGACTGGTTGGGCACGATACCTACCACGGTTTCTTCCACGGCCAGCGGGGCAAAGCCCAGGCTGCGCACGGAACCGACACCATTCACGTCACCCATGCCGTCGCGCACGCGCTTGACCGGAATGCCGAACACTTTCTTCAGGTTGTTGTGATCGGCCAGATAGGCAAACACTTCTTCCACCGGCTGGCGGAATTCCTGCACGACATCAATACGCTGCTGGGCCATGGCGACTCTCTCTTGAATGAACAGGGTCCGGATGCTAACGGCCCTGCGCGCCGCCTGACAAGGCACCCGCGGGCCATTCAGCCGGCCTTTCCGACCGTTTCGCCAACTGACTTCAAGTCATCATTTCCGGACGCCATCCAGGGGCTGTTTCAGGCACCGGCTGGCCTGGTATCCCCTCCCCTGAGGGTTGCAGCATCCCACTACGGGGCCGGCTTGGCTTGGCTTGGCCTGGCTTGGCTTGGCAGCACCAGACACCCCGTAATCCTTACTCAGCATACAATTTATTGACAAGCGCAGTAATATTACACTAAAAGACATCAAATGATTTCTCATGTCACCCCAATGATCCCGAACCCGCGCACCCTCATCCTCAATCTGCTGCTGGCAGCCGACGGGCAATCCCTGTCCGCCCGGGAGGCCATCGCCAGCTGCACCCTGTTCGGCATCCGCGAGAACAGCGTCCGCGTGGCGCTTGCCCGGCTGGCAGGTGCGGGCCTCATCGAGTCCGCCGGGCGCGGCAGCTACCGCCTGGGCCCCAATGCCACCGGGCTGGCGACGGAAGTGGCCTCCTGGCGCACAGCCGAACAACGGGCTCGCGACTGGGATGGCTCCTGGGTCGCCGTGCACGTCGGCGGCCTGGGCCGCAGTGACCGGGTCGCGCTGCGCGCCCGCGACCGCGCCCTGGCCCTGCTGGGCCTGCGCGAGCTGGACCGCGGCTTGTTCCTGCGCCCGGACAACCTGGCCGGCGGCGTGCAGGCCGTCCGGGAACGTCTGTACAAGCTGGGCCTGGACGCCGGGGCAGCCGTGTTTTCCCTGCAGGAGCTGGATCCTGCCCGCGACGTGCGGGCCCGGCAGATGTGGGACGGCGAGGCCCTGACCCGCGGCTACCGCGACATGAGCCAGCGCCTGACCCGTTGGCTGGAGCAGGCAGACGACCTTGAGCCCGACGTGGCCGCCCGCGAATCGTTCCTGCTGGGCAACGATGCCATCCGCCAACTGGTGTTCGATCCCCTGCTGCCCACGCCATTGGTCGATGACGCCGCACGCCGCACCTTCAGCGAGACGGTGCGCCGGTTTGATGCTGCCGGCCACCGTATCTGGCAGCAGCTACGCCTGACCCCGGCCACCAACCACCCGACTCACGCCCTGACACACTGACCGCCATGCCCAGACGCGAGACTCCCGCCATGAACCAGGCCCTCACTCCCCCCGCCACCGCGACCCCGGTCGAACTGCCGGCAGAAACCCGGCGCAAGGTCACCGACCTGTTCACCCGCGACGAAATCCGGATGCTGACCGCCCGCTCGGATGTCATGGGCTTCTGGGCCATCGGCTCGACCTGGGCCGTGATCACCTTCGCCCTTGTCGCCATGGCATGGGCCTCAGCACAACCGCTATGGCTGTCAGCGCCCGTCATAGTATTGGGTCTCTGCGTAATTGCCGGACGCCAGTTGTGCCTGGCCATCCTCATGCATGACGCTTCGCACGGCACACTGTTCCGCACGAAATGGCTGAATGACACGTTTGCAGACTGGACCTGCGCCCGGCCAATCTGGAACGACCTGAAGAAATACAAGGTGCATCACTTCGTGCACCACACGAAGACCGGCCAGCCCGGGGACACCGACCTGTCGCTGGTGGCGCCGTTTCCCACCACGCGCGCCTCACTCGCCCGCAAGCTGCTGCGCGACATCACCGGCCTCACCGGCCTCAAGTTTTTTGCCGGCCGCTTCCTGATGGATGCCGGCTTTGTGAAATGGACCGTGGCCAACGATGTGGTGAAACTGCCTCAGGACAAACGGACGTTCATGAACGTAGTCACCACGTTTCTGCGCAATGCCACGCCGATGCTCATCACCAACGGATTACTGTTCACGGTGCTCTGGCTGAGCGGCCACGCATGGCTCTTCGGGATGTGGGTACTGGCCTACATGACACCGTTTGCGCTGTTTGTACGCATCCGCTCCATGGCCGAGCACGCCTGCACGGAAAAAACGACTGACATGTTCCGCAATACGCGTAGCACGCGCGCCGGCTGGCTGGCACGCGCCACGGTCGCTCCCATCCACGTGAACTATCATATCGAGCATCACGTGATGGCCTCGGTGCCGTACTTCCGCTTGCCGCACATGCATCGCCTGCTGCGCCAACGCGGTGCCGTACCGGAAGCGCCCGGCTATCTCGACGTGCTGAGGCTGGTCTCCACGCCAGCACCTGCTACCACCCACGACTGACCGGAGACGACCATGACCACGCCCCCTAACGATTCCCCGTGGCTGGCGGATACGCACGAGGTCATCAACGTGTCCCGCGAACTGCAGGACTACAACCTGTACGGTGAAGATGCCGTGCTGCGCGAAGCCGCACATCGTGAAGGTGCGGCGTGGGCCGACGAAGCCCTGAGCACGTTCGGCGCCCGCGCGGGCAAGGCTTCCTATCTCGAACTTGGTCATCTTGCCAACACGTTCACCCCCGAATTCGACACGCACGACCGTTTCGGCAATCGCATCGACCTGGTGAAATACCATCCCGCCTATCACCAGCTCATGCAGACTGCCATCGAGAATGGCATCCACGCCAGCCCCTGGGCCGACCCGAAACCGGGCGCCCATGTCGCCCGTGCAGCACTGTTTTTCATGCAGTCGCAGGTGGAAGCCGGCCATGGCTGCCCCATCACGATGACGTTCGCCTCCATCCCCTCGTTGCGCACGACGCCGGCACTGGCCAGGGTGTGGGAACCGAAAATCACGTCTCGCACTTATGATCCGCGCAACGTGCCAGTCGAGCAGAAAGCCGGCGTCACCATCGGCATGGGCATGACGGAAAAGCAGGGCGGCTCGGATGTTCGCGCCAACACCACGCGCGCCTTTCCCGTCGGCAGCGGCGGCCCCGCACAGGCTTACGAACTGGTGGGCCACAAGTTCTTCCTGTCGGCGCCGATGTGCGATGCGTTTCTGGTGCTGGCCCAGGCACCCGGCGGGCTGTCGTGCTTTCTCGTGCCGCGCTGGCGGCCGGACGGCACGAAGAACCCGCTGCAGGTCATCCGCCTCAAGAAAAAAATGGGCAACCAGTCCAATGCCTCCAGCGAGATCGAATTGCGCGGCGCACTGGGCTGGCTGGTCGGCGAAGAAGGCCGCGGGGTTCGCACCATCATTGAAATGGTCAGCATGACCCGTTTCGACTGCATGATCGGTTCCAGCGCCGGCCTGCGCATGGCGGTGTCACAAGCCCTGCATCACTGTTCAGTGCGCTCGGCATTTGGCAAGGTCCTGAACGAACAACCCCTCATGCAGAACGTGCTGGCCGATCTCGCCATTGAAAGCGAAGCGGCCACCACGCTCACCCTGCGTATCGGCCGTGCGTTGGACAATCGCCACAACGAACATGAGGACCTGCTGGTGCGTCTCGGCACCGCCGTCGGCAAATACTGGATCTGCAAGCGAGTACCGCACCATGCCTACGAGGCCATGGAGTGCATCGGCGGCAGCGGCGTGATGGAAGACAGCATGTTTCCTCGCCTGTACCGCGAAGGTCCGATCAATGCCATCTGGGAAGGCAGCGGCAACGTGCAATGTCTCGATGTATTGCGGGCCATGCAGAAAACGCCAGCCGCGGTCGAGGCCTTCTTTGCCGAAATCGGCAAGGCCCGCGGTGGCCATGCCACGCTCGACCGCTACGTTGGCGCCCTGCAGCAGGAGTTCCGCGACATGGCCGAGCTGGAGTTCCGCGCCCGCGACATCGTGGACCGCATGGCACTGGCGCTGCAGGCGGCACTGCTGGTGCAGCACGCCCCCGCGGCAGTGGCGGATGCCTTCTGCGGCTCGCGCCTGGCACTCGTCGGCCATCACAATTACGGCACGCTGCCGCGCGGCACCGACAGTGCCGCCATCATCGAACGCGCCACGCCTCGAATGAAGGACTGACACAGGGCAAGGCGGTCATCATGGAACCCTGCCATACTTGAAACATCGGCATTGCGGAGTGCCCTCCATGAAGAACGTAAAAACCACACCGGTCGACGAACACCTGATGGACATGGTCGGCCACTGCTGCGGCGCGCGCTTCACGGTCTTGCCGACGCTGGACGACGGCATCGACTTCACGCCGAATGCAAACGTGAAAGCCGAAATGGAAAGACTTCAGACCGCTGCAGAACAGTCGGCGGCCGCTTCAAGGAAATGATCCCGGACTACCGCGTTAGCAGCGCGAACAAAGCCACCCGGAATGCAAAAAGGCATCACGACGAATCGTGATGCCTTTTTTTGTTGGCTCGCCGCCCTCGCCACCACCGCTGCAGTCAATCGCCCGCGGCTAGCGCACCGGCGCTCAGCCCCAGGCCAGCTTCAGCACGCCCAGCAACTCGGCACGATCGGCTTCCTTCGGGTTGAAGATGATGGAGCCATCGTTAACGGCCAGCTCGGCAATCTGCTCCAGCTGGTCTTCGCGCACTTTGCCGGTCTCCTGCAGCGTGCGCGGCAAGCCGCAGCGCTGGTGGATCTCGTCACGCAGCGTGCGAATCACGGCAATGGCCTTGTCGGCACGTTGTGCCTTGGGCGTGGCAGCATAAACATCTGCACCTGCCAGGGGCAGCAGCAACTCGGCAATGCGCTCGCCGTTCACATCCTTGTTGTATTCCAGCACGTAAGGCAGGTACAGGTTCATGCACAGGCCGTGCGGCAGGTGGCAGGCCGCCCCCGTGGCGTGGCCCAGCGAATGCACCATGCCCACCATCGCATTGGAAAACGCAATGCCGGCCATGGTCGAAGCCTGCGCCAGCTCCAGGCGCGCATCGGCATCGGCGGGACTGTCCATCACCTTGAGCAGGTTCTCGCTGATCTTGCGCACGGCAGCACTGGCGTAGGCATCACTGACCGGATTGGCGCCGAGGCAGGTGAAGGCTTCGACGGCATGCGTCATGGCATCCATCGCCGTCATGGCGGTGATGTGCGGCGGCAACGTCAGCGTCATGCGCGGGTCAAGCACGGCTGCCGTCGGCATCAGGAAGTAGGACGTAAAGGGCACCTTTACGCCCTTGTCCTTGTCGGAGATCACCGCGACCATGGTGGTTTCCGATCCGGTACCGGCCGTGGTTGGCACCACAAACAGCGGCTTGAGCGGACGCTTCAGGTTGTGCGCACCGGAAAAACGCAGCAGGTCTTCACCGCCTTCCGACACGAGAATGTTCACAGCCTTGCTGGTGTCGATGACGGAGCCACCGCCCACGGCAATGATGGCATCGCAGTTGTGGTGGCGGTAGGCCGCCGCTGCTTCACGCACGGTCTGCAGGCTGCTGTCCGGCGGCACATCGTCGAACACCGCCTGGATTTCGGCTTCGGCACCGTCAAACGCGGCATGGATGTGATTGAGCAAGCCGACGGCCACCACGCCCTTGTCGGTAATGACCAGCGGACGCTTGGCCTGCAGCGTATGCAGCTCGAACGGCATGTGCTCCAGTGCCTTGTGGCCGGCGATGACTTTCACCGGGCAGAAAAATTCGTAGTAGGCGTTCGCCATGTCACTCCCCCTTCAGGAAATTGGTGGCCACGCGACCGTAGATGCGTGCAGCCAGATTGATTTTTTCGCCCAGGTTAATGGCGGGATAGCGCTTGACGGCCCGTTCGGCCACCAGCTTCGGCAGGATCAGCACCTCCATGCGCGACAGGCAGCGCACAAGACGAATGGCATGCGACACCTCGCCATCCACATACATGCGGTCATTGGCAAAGGCGCGGGCCGTCCCTTCCTGGAAGGACAGCACCAGGAAAGCATGCGTCATGTGCTTGAAGCGCACGCACAGGTCGGGCTTGCCCTGGAAGGCCTTGAGCAGCTTCAGGGTGCCGTCCGCCTGCACTTCGGTGGTGAAGTCCGGACCGGCCGGCATCACCATCATCTGGAACGTGTAGCCCGCCGGGAACACCGAGAGCTCGCGACGGACCTCATCATCCGAGTGACTGGTGGACACGAGACCGCGCCCCACCACGCCCATCATCAGGCCGACGTAAGCACGCTCGGCCTCGGGCTTTACCTTGTCGATATTGATCATCGCCCTTCTTCTTTTCGTGTCGTTAAGTGTTCGTATCCGCGTTTGCATCAGCGCTGGCGAAGCCGATACGCGTCATTCATGGTGATAGCGCGTCACGCGCTCCACTTCATTCTTCGAGCCCAGCACCACCGGCACCCGCTGGTGCAATTTTTCCGGCTCCAGCATCATGATGCGCTCACGGCCCGTCGTCGACATGCCTCCCGCCTGCTCCACCAGGAAGGACATCGGGTTGGCCTCGTAAAGCAAGCGCAGCTTGCCGCCCTTGTCGCGCGTCTTGCTGTCCATGGGATACATGAAAATGCCGCCGCGATTCAGGATGCGGTGCACATCAGCCACCATCGACGCCACCCAGCGCATGTTGAAATCCGTCTCGCGCGGACCGGCCGAGCCCATCAGCAATTCTTCGATGTAACGCTGTACGGGGGCCTCCCAGAAACGCTGATTGGACATATTGATGGCGAATTCGCGCGTGTCTTCCGGAATGCGCACCTGGCGTTGGGTAAGGATGAACTCGCCCAGCTCGCGATCCAGCGTAAAACAGTCCACACCCTGCCCCAGCGTGATCACCAACTGCGTCGACGGGCCGTACACCGCATAGCCGGCGCACACCTGTGCCGTGCCCGGCTGCAGGAAATCGGTCACCGTGACTTCGTTGTCGTCCGCCTTTTTCAGCACGGAAAAAATCGTGCCCACGGAAATGTTCACG